>JAQXGN010000037.1 GCA_029006735.1 Caryophanales bacterium | reverse complement strand
CACCTATTCTAAACGCAAAAAAAGGCTTGATAACTATGTATCAAACCTATTCTACTAATATGGTGCGGCCTATGAGACTTGAACTCACACAGGAATACCTATACGCCCCTCAAACGTACGCGTCTACCAATTCCGCCAAGGCCGCATTGCCATATAATTATATTAATTGCTATTAGAAAAATCAATAAATATAAGAAAAATAACAATTATTAGTTATTCTTCCCTTCAACAAAAAACTCATAAGCTCATTGCCTATGAGTTTTATCGCTAATCTAGAATTTACTTACATCAAATGAAGCTAAATATTTTTTCAAAGGATTAACAACCTTTTTAACTGTTCCATCTACAAATGGATTATTTAAATGGCCATGTTCTAATAATTCTACAAATGGATATTTTCCACCTAATTTACAGAAACGAACATATTTTTTCCATGCTTTAGAATGATTTTTTCTTGATTCATTAAAGAATTGGAATGCACATATTTGTGCTAAAGTATAATCAATATAATAGAATGGACTACTGAAGATATGTGATTGTTTTAGCCACCAACCACCTTTTTCAAATTCAGGAGCAAAATCATATTTTTTATGTGGTAAATATTTCTTTTCAATCTCTCTCCATTTTGTACATCTATCTTTATGAGTTACATCTGGATTTTCATATACCCAATGTTGGAATTCATCAACACATACTCCATAAGGAATGAAAGTTAATCCATCAATGACATGGGAATAACGATATTTGTCTCCTTCTTCGTTAAAAAATAGATCCATCCAAGGATAAGTAATAAATTCCATACTCATAGAATGGATTTCACATGCTTCAAGTGTAGGTGAACGATAATCAGGGCAAGCAATATTTCTTGACATATATCCTTGGAAAGCATGCCCAAATTCATGTGTTAAAACATCAACATCACCACTAGTACCATTAAAATTAGAGAAAATGAATGGACATTTATAATCTGGAAGGTATGTCATATATCCACCGCCTCTTTTTCCTGGCTTTGCTTCAAGATCCATCATTTCATATTCTTGCATATATTTAAAGAAGAAATCTGTTTCTTTGGATACTTCAGAATACATTTTTGTAGCTTGTTCTACTAAATAATCTTTATTACCTTTTGGAGTTGCATTGCCATTTAAAAACATGATGTTATAATCATAATATTGTGGATTTTTAATACCTAAACGCTTTGCTTGTTCTTTGAATAATTTTTTAGTATATGGAACTAAATCTTCATAGATTTGTTTACGATAATTTGCGACCATTTCTGCATTATAATCTGTTCTTCCTAATGATTTATATCCTAATTCAACAAAGTTTTTAAATCCCAATTTAAGAGCCATTTGATGTCTTGCCTTAACCATTTTGTCATAGATATTGCCAAGTTCTTCATCATGATCTTCAAAGAATTTTGCACTTAATAAAGATGCTTCTTTACGAGTAGAAGGATCTGAAGATTGAGCAAATCTACCTAATTGAGAAAGATTATATACCCCACCTTTAAATTCAATCTTTGCCGATGCAATTACTTTAGAATATTCACTTGATAAACGATTTATCTCTTGTAATTCAGGGACAATTTTTTCATCAAAAGTTTCTAATGAAACTTCTAATTTTTTAAATAAATATGAGCCCCATTTTTCTTCTAATTGTGGTCTAAATTTAGCATTGACCAAAGCGCGATTAATATTATTTAAATAAACACCAATAATTGGTTCACTTTCATCAATAAACTCTTGATTTTTTTGATTTTCTTCAGATGTAGTATCTAAAGAATAACGAATCATTGCAATAACCATATTTGTACTTAAATGATCATTGTATTTATTAATTTTTGTAAGAACCTTGTCTTGTTCTTCAAAAGATGATGCATTTTCAAATGCATCTAATAAACCTTTTAAATCTTTTTCAATTTTTTTCATACTAGGTTTAACAAACTTCATTTCCGAAAATTTTTTCATACGCTTTCCTCCTAAAACATCGTTTCTTTCTTTTTTAATCTAAATATATATGCTATTGGTTTAAAAATAAAAAATTGAATCCAATAATTATATGCTAATACTTGAGAATTATAAATTGTAATATTCTTACGATGCTGTTCATCGATTTCAAGAATTGAATGATGCAACGTAATATATCTTTGATTATTTCCTAAACCATTAGACTCTGCGATATAAAACATCGTACTAACAATATTGAATAAAACTGTCTTGATATTCAATCTTTGAATAGTGTTTATCGTTTTTAACTCATCATAGCCATTAATATTTAACGCATCTTTAAATTCATCAGGAAGGTGAACATCATTTTCTTCCATATAATTTCCAAGTGCTACTAATAAATCATACTTTTGAGCAGTTAAAACATTAATTGCATGTTCTTTTTGCTTAATATTTTTTGCGATTGTATTAACAACTAAACCGATAAAAACACATAAAATTATATATACGATTAAAATAATGCCAATAACATAAGATGTAATAATTAATATTCTCATTCCCTCTTATTTCACTTCCTTTGTAATTAATCATAATGATATTAAACCATAAAAACAAATAATTTAATATTTACTTTAAGAAATTTATCACTTTTTATACTATTTTTTTGAACTTTTAATTATAATAATTAAGACTAAGAAAGGAAGAAGGTGTAAATATGGAATATCATGTTGGTGACATCGTTTCAGGAGAAGTAACAGGCATCCAATCATATGGTGCTTTTATCAAGCTTTCAAACGGTGAACAAGGATTAATCCATATTTCTGAAATATCCACCTACTTTGTAAAAAATGTCAGTAGTTTTGTTCAAGTTGGTCAAATTATTAAGGTGAAGATTATCGATATATTAGAAGACAAACAATTATATCGCCTATCATTAAAACAAGTTACACCAACTTTAAGACAAAACGTTCGTCAAATGAAATCATCGAATTCTAAAAAAAGATCAAAAATTCCTTTAGATCAACAAGATTATACCCCTTTAAAAAATAATCTAGCAAAATGGATCGAGGAAGGGAAAACTAAATATGGGAGGAGTTAGTTCATGATAAAATTAGATTTAAGCCATACAGTATCATCAATACCACTAGATGCTTATATCCAAGATGCAAAATACATTAACAACATGCTTAAAGAAAAATCCGGATTAGGTAATGAATTCACCGGTTGGCTAACATTACCAAAAGATTACGATAAAGAAGAATTTGCTAGAATTAAGAAAGCAGCAAAATACATTCAAGATAACTTCGATGTTCTTGTTGTCGCAGGAATCGGAGGTTCTTATTTAGGTGCTCGATGCGCAATTGAAGCATTAAATGGTTTATTCCCTACAAATAAAGTTCAAATAATCTATATGGGAAATACCTTATCTAGCAACTATGTTGCTCAAGTATTAGATTATTTAAAAGATAAGAAATTTGCAATTAACTGCATTTCAAAATCTGGAACAACAACAGAAACAAGTGTTGCTTTCCGCTTATTAAAAGAATTATTAATCTCAAAAGTTGGTGAAGAAGAAGCAAATAAAGCAATTTTTGCAACAACAGATAAAAATAGAGGTGCTCTAAAACAAGAAGCAGATAAAAAAGGATACGAAACATTTGTTATTCCAGATAATATTGGTGGAAGATATTCTGTTTTAACTGCAGTTGGTTTACTCCCTATTGCAGTAGCAGGAGGAGACATCGATGCAATGATGAAAGGGGCATATGATGCGATGATTGATCTTGATAACGAAGATATCGCAACAAATCCTTGTTATCAATTTGCTGCAGCAAGATATTACTTATATAAAGTTGAAAATAAATCAATTGAAATGTATGTAACATATGAACCTAACCTTACTCAATTATCCGAATGGTTAAAACAATTATTCGGAGAATCAGAAGGAAAAGATGGCGTCGGTTTATTACCTGACTCTGCAACTTTCTCAACAGATTTACATTCATTAGGTCAATTCATTCAAGAAGGATCTCATTGTTTATTTGAAACAAATATTATTGTAGAAGAACCTAATTTTGATGTAATGATTAATTCTGATAAAGAAAATTTAGATGGATTAAACTTCTTAGCAGGAAAGAAATTATCTTATATTAATAAAAAAGCATTTGAAGGAACATTACTTGCTCATTCCGAAGATGGCAAAGTTCCAAATATTATTATTACTATTCCAAAAATGGATGCTTATAATTTAGGTTATCTATTTTATTTCTTCGAAAAAGCATGTGGATTTTCTGCTTACTTATTAGAAATAAATCCATTCAATCAACCTGGTGTTGAAATTTACAAAAAAAGAATGTTTAAACTCCTTGGAAAACCAGGTTATGATAAATAAAAAAAAGACTTATTGATTTCCCCTAAAAAAAGATGAAAATTTCTAAAAAATAATTCTAAAATAATTGACTTTAAAAAATATAAATGGTATATTAATCAAGCGTATTCAAGATGCGCTTGAAAATGTGGAAACTTAGCTCAGCTGGGAGAGCATCGCTTTTACACGGCGAGGGTCAGGGGTTCGAGCCCCTTAGTTTCCACCATTATTATTGATGACAATGGGTGGTTAGCGAAGTGGCCAAACGCGGCTGACTGTAAATCAGTTCCTTCGGGTTCGGTAGTTCAAATCTACCACCGCCCACCATCTCTTGGGGTATAGCCAAGCGGTAAGGCAACAGACTTTGACTCTGTCATCTCGCTGGTCCGAATCCAGCTACCCCAGCCAATTTATCGACTCACTAGCTCAGTCGGTAGAGCACTTGACTTTTAATCAAGGGGTCTGGAGTTCGAATCTCCAGTGAGTCACCATCTTGCCCGGATGGCGGAATAGGTAGACGCACAAGACTTAAAATCTTGCGATCGATGAGGTCGTGCCAGTTCGATTCTGGTTCTGGGCACCATTTCTAGAATTAAGCAGTTATAAATAACTGCTTTTTTTATTACTATTTATAAAATTGTAGTATTTTACAAAAAAAATGATAAAATAATTAAGGCTGAGGTGAATTATTATGACAATCGAAGAACAAATTGAAATGACATTAGATAAAATTCGTCCTTTTATTCAAAGAGATGGTGGAGACGTTAAATTTGATTCTTTTATTGATGGAGTCGTATATGTCGAATTCTCTGGTGCATGTGAAGGATGTATGATGATTGGAGATACATTAAGTTCTGGAATTGCAGCAATTCTTCAAGAAGAAGTCCCAGGCATACTTGATGTTAAATTAGCAAGCGAAAAACCTACAAAATAAATTAATCAATTAACCAATTAATTGGTCGAATATGATATACATTTATTAAATAAGTGTGAATATATTTTAATTGATTATACTCTTTATCTATTTTTTGATAGTATTTTAGGATATCCTTTTGGATATCCTTTTTTAACTCATACGCGTCATCTAATAAATCAAATAAGAAAGAAGGATAAATTAGTCTAGCTAATAAATATGAAGCATCTATCGCACTCAAAGAGTAGTTTTTTAGGATATTAATTAACTCATTTTCATCAATTACCCCATTTTTAAATAATTCAACAATATCACGTAATGGAGAATCAATAATCAAATTAAATGGATTTAATAATTCATAACTAGTCAATCGAGGAAGTCTTTTATGAGTAATAGTAACATAATATATTTTTTCTCCAAAATCGATCTTTATATCTTCCAAATATTGAACTGCTGTTTCTCCTAATCCTAATGCATAAATTGTTGAAGATAAAAATAAGTGATAAACATAATCATCCATCTTTAAAGATGTCATAATCTTTGTTTCAATTTTCTCTATTTTTTCAATCCATAATGACTTAATCGTTGTTAATGATAAAAAATTCATTGGATTATTTTGTAAGTAGGTTAAATGTAAAGATGTAAGCATTTTTAAATCCACTTTAAAATTTTTAACCGCGACTAAAGATAATTGCCCGAATTCAGATAAAACCGCTAAATCATTATTTCTTGAAGGAATAATATATACCCCTTTGTTAAATAATTGATCATCAATTTCATGAACAAAATCATTTAATTCTACTAATTCTTGCATCGATTTTGTATTTGCCTCTAAACAAAAATGATATCCTTTATAATCAAATTCTTTTCCATATTCTTCATCAATATAGTAACCATATTTATCATAAATAAAATCTCTCATTTTGTTTCTCCTAGAGGATATGTTCCATATAAATAAGAAGGAACATCGCCTTCAATTAGATTCATCGAAATTGGAATATCAATATTCATCTCTTCAACTTGTTTTAATAAAGGTAAATATACTCCATAAGAAAAGGAAATATGGAGAAAAAGTGTGATTAAAGCATTATTAATCCCAAAAGATTCGATCGAATATTTTGATGTTACTAATACATCACTCATAATATTAAATCTAACTGGTAAATACGGACCAAAAGAAGATAAAAATGCATTATTAAAAATAACGGAAATCGGTATTTCATAAATGATTCCAGAAGTATTATATTTTCTTAAACATTCCTCAGAAATAATATCTTTATAATCTCCATGATTAATATCTTGTAATTCATCTAACAGTTTCCTACTAGTAATTAAGACTAATTCATTTATTTTATCAATGTTATAAGATACATATGTATCTTCATTATTTATCAACTCTTCATCATTATTTTTACAAATATCCATAATAACCTCATTGATTGCTTTCGATGCGATCATTTTGCTTTGTAAAGAAGAGATTTCTAAACATGTCGATCTTATTCTTTTACTAGAAAAAGCTAGACAAAAACTAACGCTAACCACCAAAAAACAACACGTAAATACATTTCTAAATAAAAAAGAGATTTTCATACACTCACCTATATAAATGTATGAGAATCTCTCATTATATTAACAAAAATAATTTTCTTTATTATTGAGGATAATAAATCCTTTTCGATTATAAACATCAACTCGATTATAAGTAATCGGTGTTAAATCTGGTTCTGCGAATATTCCTCCTGCTTCAAGAACAATGATTTGACTTGCTGCAGTATCCCATTCCTTTGTTCCAGGCCCCATTCGATATGATATTTCTGATAAGCCATGGGCAATTCGACATGCTTTAATCGCTGAGCCATATTTTTCTATTTTACTAATGACATCACGATGTGATTCAAAAATTTCTAATTCTTCTTTTGTTTGATGAAATACTGAAGTTAACATTGTTAGATCTTTTGTTTTTGAATTAACATGAATTCTAACTGGTTCATCGCCTTCTTTTACATAATATGCGCCTTGATTCTTCATTGCAAAATAATATTCATTTTTTGCTGGAATATATACGACACCTGCAACAACTTGATGGTTATGGATTAATCCAATATTTGTTGTAAACATATCATCTTTTTTAACAAAATCTTTTGTTCCATCTACAGGATCAACAACAAAAATATATTCATTATCAAGACGAGATAAATCATCTTCACTTTCTTCAGTCAATAATCCATAACTAGGGAATTTTTCTTTTAACAATTCTCTAATCAACTTATCTGCATTTTTATCGGCTTTTGTCACTGGAGAATCATCCTCTTTTATCTCAACATTAAAGCCTTCTTTATAAATATCCATGATTACTTTTTTTGCTTTTTTACAAGCATCAATCATTACTTCTAATTCTTTTTCGTACATGAACTATTATACTCCTTCAATGCTTTATCCATATCATTAACAATTAAGATATGATCTTCCAATACATCAAGCTTACATCCACTTGCTTGAACGTGTCCCCCACCACCATATTTAATCGCAATATTTTGGCATGGAATACCTTTACTTCGTAATTCTACTCTTACCTGGCCATTATCTGATTCTGAGAAAAATGCCCACATAGGAGATCCTGGAATACCAGAAATAGAATTAACTAAAGAAGCACATGTATTATAATCTAATCCATATTTATGAATTACTTCCTTTGGTATTGTTAGATATAAAGCACCATTTTTTGTCTTTTTATAATTGGAAAAAATATATCCCTTAAAACGGAGTATTCTTTCATCTACTTCATACAATAAATCATATAATTCTTTAATTTTCATTGGTTTTGTATGAAGAATACCAACAAGTTGGTAAGTTCTTGATCTTATTGGTTGAAATAAAAATCTTCCTGAATCAGTAACCATACCTAAAAATAATGGTAACGCCACATTTTCAGAAAATGGAAGACCTAATGAATCAATCATTTCGACAATTATTTCTGAACAAGAAATACACTTATTATTAATAATTTCCGGATCGCCAAAATGTTCAACAAAAAGATGGTGATCAATTTTAATCATATCTTTTGCTTTCATCACTCTTTGATCTTCTACTCTAATTAAATTTGGTGTATCACAAATAATCGCTAAAGAATTACTAACATCTTCATCTGAGCAAGAATCCATTTCTCCAATCAAAGAAAAATATTTTGGTAATCCTGTACCTAAAGCATATACTTTTTTATCTGGAAAGTTTTCTAAGATCAAATTCTTGAGACCAACTATTGATCCATAACAGTCACCATCTGGAACAACATGGCCAAAAATAGTGATTATTTCAGCATTAGATATTTTTTCCCATGCTTTCTTAAACATCATTTCTCCTCCTAAAATCGGTATAAATTAATAATTACTCTATTTCTTCAGGTTCGTATTCTGATTCTGATTCTTCATCATCTTTACTTTCTTCGTCAAGATCTTCTTCTAATTCTTCACTATCTTGATCTTCAAGTTCTTCTTTATAATATTCAGTAACATCAATCTTACTGATATCAGATTTATATCTAGAACGTAAATCCCAAATATTATTACCTAGATTAATAAATCTACCATCTATTAATAAACTTGTATAAAAATCAGAAATTTTATTTGCTCTTTGTGCATCATCATATTCTTGCACATTGCATAATTCTGCGAATAAATCAGCAAATGGAATTGGTTTTGAACTTGCTGATACGATATCAAATGCGATATCAACATTAGATTTGTTTATCATACTATTCTCCTTTATTACATTTTTTCTGGTGCATTAACACCGATTGTATCGAGTGCATTTTTTAAAACTATTTGTGCTGCTTTACATAGACCTAATCTAGAAGCAGTTAAATCAACATTAGCATCATCTAGCACTCTACATTCTGAATAAAACTCATGAATAGATGTTGCTAATTTTTGAATATAATTTGTAATCTTAAATGGAGCTCTTGCTTCTGCAGCTTGAGTGATTTCTTTTGGGAAATCTGCTAATACTTTCAATAAAGAAAATTCTTTTTCGTTATTTAGTAGACTACCATCAAAATCAATTCGCATACCTTTAGCCTTTTCTAAAACTGTACATAATCTTGCATGCGCATATTGAGCATAATATACAGGGTTAGTTGAATCCATTTTATGTGCTAAATCTAAGTCAAAATCTAAATGCCCAGAAGCTGCTCTTGATACGAAGAAATATCTAACTGCATCTACGCCAACTTCTTCACATAATTCTTTCATACTAACTGCATTACCAGTCCTTTTTGACATCTTGAATTCTTTACCATCTTTGAATAATCTAACCATTTGAATTAATTCAACATTGAAACAATCTCCTGGATATCCAAGCATTACTAATGAAGATCTCATTCTTTCAATATATCCATGATGATCTGCACCAAGACAATCAATTAATGTAGTAAATCCACGATCTAATTTATCTTTATGATATGCAATATCTGGAAGTAAATATGTATATGCTCCATCAGATTTAATTAAAACACGATCTTTATCATCACTAAATGAAGTGGTTTTTAAGAATGTTGCTCCTTGATCAAAGTAAATCCATGGTTTTAATTTATCTAAGATATATTCAACTTTCCCAGCATTTCTAATTGCTAATTCACTTGAGAAAATATCAAATTCGACTCTGAAATCAGTTAAATCACGAATGATTTTATCTAATTCTAATTTTGTTCCAACTTCTCTAAAGAAATTATAATTTGCTTCATTATCTTCAATAAGAGAGTCGCCTTTATCAGCAATAATATCTTTAGCAAGATTAATCAAATCTCCACCATGATATCCATTTTCAGGAAGTTCAACATTTTGTCCAAGAGCTTGTAAGTATCTTGCTTTTAAAGAAAGTGCTAAATTATGAATTTGATTGCCTGCATCATTCACATAATATTCTCTTGTTACATCATAACCTGCTTTTTTGTATAATCGACAAATAACATCACCGATTGCCGCTCCTCTAGCATGACCTAAATGTAAATCTCCAGTTGGGTTTGCACTGACAAATTCAACATTAATTTTTCCTTCATGTTTTTCCTTAGAATTACCATAATCATCACCTTGATCAACAATTGTTTTAATAACTGCAGTCAATGAATTAGAATTCATAAAGAAATTAATAAATCCTGGTCCTGCTATTTCAATTTTATCAATACCATCTTTTGAAATATTATTGATAATTTCATTGGCTATATCTCTTGGTGATTTATGTAACACTCTCGCCATTTGCATTGCTACTGTAGTTGCGTAATCCCCATGTGCCTTGTCTTTTGAATGTTCAATAACAATTGTATTTAAATCAACATCACAACCAAGTTTACTAAGAGAATCTTTAATTGCTAATTTTAATTTTGATTCAACATCTAACATACTTTATTTACCTCACATATAATTTCTACCACATTCCTTGTTATCGGATGTTCTTTATTAACATCTGTTGAAGCATATAAATCATAATCAAGTATTACTTGATTCTCATCAATATGTACTCCAAATGCTTTTGATTTTAAAATTAGTGAATTGTTTTCATCAAACTTATAGATGCAATCACTATATCCTTTTTCAGTAAGTTTCAAAGAAAGATTAACTGCATCATTAACTTCTTTAATCTCTACTTCATCTTTTGAAAAATCAATAGAAACTGCAAGTGTTCCAGCATCTGTTTGATAAAATCTATATCGATATATTTTATTGATATAGTCTAGTTCAACTACCTCACCATGATATATAAAAGACCCTTCCTCTTTAGAAGCATAATCTTTTACCGATAATTTAATTGAACATAATCTATTTGCCATATATAATCACCATCAAAAATAATATATTAAATATTATTTAAAAACAATAATGAAAAGCTTTTTTTTGTATAAAAGTCCAAAAATTAACCATCATAAGTTTATAAGAGACAATATTTTATGAAAAAAGCCATTAAAATTATATTAATTTTATTAATGTGTATAGTAAGTAGTTATTTTTTTCTTATTGCAATTAGTGAACCTCCTAGAATATATCACCCGAATCAAATAGAATTATATGATATTGATGAGAAACAAATATATTCTAGAATTAAAGATAACTTTTCAAATTACATTAATATAAATGAGATATCTGAACCTTTTAAAACTACCCTTATTGAAATAGAAGACCAGCATTTCTATTCACATAATGGAGTAGATTATAAAAGAATACTAAAAAGTTTTTTTATTAATCTAAAAAATCAAAATAACAAGCAAGGTGCTTCAACAATCACTCAACAATTGGCCCGTTTATTATATCTATCAAACGAAAAAACATATAAAAGAAAATTCAAAGAATTAATTATCGCCAAAAAATTTGAAGCGAATTATACAAAAGATCAAATATTAGAATTTTATATTAATACAATCTATTTTGGACATAATCTTTATGGAATTGATGCTGCAAGTAAATATTACTTCAATAAATCTCCTCTATACTTAGATTATAAAGAAGCAAGTATTTTAGTAGGAATAATTAACTCACCAAATAAATATGCTCCTGATATAAATAAAGATCTATGTATCAAAAAATCAAATAGTATTTTGAAAAAATTATATGAACGCAATATTTTAGATAAAGAAAATTATAATTACTATTTAGAAAAAGAAGTGACTTTTTCGCTTAAAAGTAACAATGAATATATAAATTTTCTTTATTATCAAGATGCTGTAATTAACGAATTAAATAAAAGGAAAATATCGTCAAAAAATGCATTATTAAAAGGATACTCTATTACTACTTATCTAGATAGAAATATTCAAAAAATTATTCTAAATACAGTGAATAAATATAAAAAAGAATTAAACGAAAATGAAGATATAAGTATCGTGATAATGGAAGCAAATTCATCAAAAATATTAGGTTTAATCGGTGGTAGTGACTATTCAAAAAGTACTTTTAATCGAGCTATATCATCTTATCGACAAGTCGGATCAACAATAAAACCATTACTTTATTATTTAGCATTAGAAAATGGATTCACTCCTTTAAGTACATTTAGAAGCGAAGAAACATCTTTTAATATTCGTGGAATCGGAGAATATTCACCTAAAAATGCAGGAGAAAGATATGGAAATAGAGATATCAATATGATAGAAGCAATCGCTTTATCTGATAATATCTACGCGACGAAAACAATTCTAATATTAGGTTCGAAAAACTTCGCTTCATTAATAAACCGTTTTAATATTGAAGTAAATGATATTAATCCAACTTTAGCCCTTGGTAATATCGATTTATCCTTATTACAATTAGTATCTATCTATAATACCTTTGCAAGTAATGGAAAGTATTATGTTCCTTCATTTATCAAAGAGGTCAAAAGTCAAGAAGGAAATTCAATCTACACTCATAAAGAAGAATACCAACAATTATTAAACTCACAGTCTTCAACAATCATTAATTATTTATTACGTTCCCCTTTTGATAAAGCATTGCAAAGTTACGCAACTCCAAGTTTAATGTCTTATCAAACAAAAGCGCGTTTTTCCGCAAAAACAGGCACTACAGATTATTCTAGTTACGTTATTGGATACAATCCAAAATATACTATTGGAGTATATATAGGAAATGATATAAACAATGAATTATCTAATACACGATTATCGAAACAAATATTTGTTGATATCGCCAACAAATTATGTCCAGAAGAAAAAGAGAATTTTTTCTTTTGCCCAAACACATGTAAAAAATTCTCTTTAATAAATAAAACTAATAATATGACTTCTTTTAATTATATCAAAAAGAAAAATCTATTTTGATAAACGATCAATTACAACATCTTTTCCTAATATTTTAATAATATTAACTAATTCAATACCATGAGATAGTCCAGTTAATTTTAATCTTACTGGCATATAAAGATTTTTGCCTTTAACGCCTGTTTTTAATTGAACATTTTTAAAAGCTGTTTTAACACTTTCTGGAGTAATCACGTCTAGATTATTTAATTCTTCAATCAAGGTTGAAAAAACTATTGGAGTAGAATCTAAGTTAAGCATGGATAATTCTTCTTCACTAGTTACTTCTTTAGGATTAATAATCGAATTTAATGGTTCAACAATTTCTTGTCCATATCCAATTTCATCTTTATATAAAGATGCGATTTCTAATAATGTTACATCATCATATTTATTTAAATCCAATACTTTAGCTAAAAAAGGCTTAATAAACTTTAAATAGGATTCATCATCTAATTTCTTTATATATTGAGAGTTAGTCCAAGTCATTTTTTGTTGATCAAACATAGAAGGAGAAGTTGATAATCTAGCAGGATTAAATTCCAATTTTGCTTCATCCATTGAGAAAATCTCTTTATTAGACTCTGGAGTCCAACCTAATAATAAAATATAATTTACAATTGCTTCTGGTAAATACCCTAATTCACGATATTGTGACATAAATTGAAGAATATTATGATCTCGTTTTGATAACTTTTTACCATCTTTATTAACAATAATTGTCATATGACCAAATATAGGAGCTTGCCAACCAAGCATTTCATAAATTGCGATTTGCTTTGGTGTATTTGACAAATGTTCTTCACCACGTAAAACATGAGTAATATCCATTAAATGATCATCGATAACAACTGCAAAATTATAAGTTGGAATCCCATTTGATTTAATAATGACAAAATCTCCACCTAAATCATCACTAGAAAAAGTAACTTTACCTCTTACTAGATCGTCAAATTCAATTTTTTCATGATCTTTTAAGCGAATACGAATACAAGGCTTTCTTCCTTCTTTTTCATATTGTTCAATTTGTTCTTTTGTTAAATTTAAACATCTTCTATCATATTTTGCTGCTTTAACACCATTATTTAATTGTTCTTCTTTTCTTTGTTCTAATTCTTCATTAGTACAATAACAATAATAAGCATATCCGCTATCAATTAATTGTTGAGCGTATTTATGATAAATATCTAATCTTTCCATTTGACGATATGGAGCGTATTTAGGATTAGGTTCCATTGGTGATTCATCCGGAATAATTCCTAGCCATCTCAAATCATTATATTGACTTTCTTCTCCACCTTCGACATTTCTTTCAACATCGGTATCTTCGACTCTAAAAATGATTTGCCCATTATATTTTTTTGCAAATAAATAATTAAATAATGCACTTCTAGCGCCTCCAATATGTAAAAATCCTGTTGGAGATGGTGCGTATCTTACTCTTACCTTATTTTCCATATTAATCATTCTCCTTTATTAATAAAACGGTTGAAAATGCTTCAAGAGCATCCCCTTTACCAAGTTCACCTATACCCTCATTTGTTTGGGCCATTACACTAACTTTAGAAATATCTATTTCTAATAAACTTGCAATATTCTCTCTCATAGAAGCAATATATTTTTTTAATTTAGGTGATTCTAAAATGATAGATGTGTCAATGTTATTTACTAAATAGCCTTGCTGCTTTATTAACTTCATTACTCTTTTCACTAATAATGATGAATCAATATTTTTAAAGTTATCATCATTATCAGGAAAATGAGTTCCTAAATCCCCTAAAGCTAATGCACCTAATAAACTCTCGCATATTGCATGATATAAACAATCTCCATCACTATGAGAAATAGGTCCCTTCTTTGAAGTAATACTTACCCCTCCAATTATTAATGGACGATCATTTTCTATTAATCTATGAATATCTCTTGCGTGTCCAATACGATACATAAATTACACCTATACATTAAACTTGATTAAAAGGCAATCACCATCTTGTACTTTATATGATTTGCCTTCCATTCTTATCTTTCCTGCTTCTTTTAACGCTTTTTCTGACTTATATTCTTCAATGTCTTGATATGCATATACTTCTGCACAAATAAATCCTCTTTCAAAATCAGTATGAATTGTTCCTGCACATTGAGGAGCAGTCATTCCTTTAGTAAAATTCCAAGCTCTTACTTCATCAGAACCAACAGTAAAGAATGTAGATAAATTTAATAAATGGTATGTAGTATTAACTAATCGATCTAATCCAGTTGCATTTACTCCAAGTGCATTTAAATATTCAATCTTATCTTGTTGAGGAAGTTTAGATAATTCTTCTTCAATATTCGCACTAATCGCAATTACTTCTGCGTTTTCTTTCTTAGCAATATCAACTACTGTTTGATAATATTTTGAAGCAGATGGATCAGCATAGTCATCTTCAGTGACATTTGCAACATAAACAACAGGTTTCATTGTTAAAAGATTGAAATTAGATAAAATTAATAATTCTTCATCTGTATAAGATAAACTTCTCGCAGGTTTTTCATTTTCTAATGCATTTTTTACTTTATTAAGTAAATTGTATTCAATAACTACATCTTTTTCTTTCGTAGTTCTAGCTTTTGTTTCAACTTTAACAATCCTTTTTGTAATAACATCTAAATCAGAAAAAATTAATTCTAAATTAATAGTTTCAATATCTCTTTGAGGATCAACAGTATTATCAACATGAATAATATCTGGATTATCAAAGCAACGAACAACATGACAAATTGCATCACAATTTCGAATGTTTCCTAAAAATTGATTGCCGAGTCCTTCTCCTTTACTTGCTCCTTTAACTAATCCAGCAATATCTGTAAACTCACAAGTTGCTTTAACAACTCTTTTTGGTGAAAAAATACTGACTAAAAAATCAACTCTTGGATCATTAACTTCAACGATACCAGAATTTGGTTTAATAGTTGCAAATGGATAGTTTGCTGCTTCTACGTTTGAATTAGTAATCGCGTTGAATAATGTTGATTTCCCTACATTTGGTAGTCCAACTATACCTGCTTTTAATGACATTTATGAATCTCCTTTAAGCTCAAATTATATAAAAATATTTACTAATGAAATATTTTTTATCGCTTCTTGCTAGTAGATATTAACACATTAAAGAGCTTATTTAAAGAGAATATCTAATTTTCTTGTAGTTGTTTTATTGGTTTTTCTTTTAAAACATTTCTTATTGAAAAA
Organism: Caryophanales bacterium; assembly: GCA_029006735.1. Lineage (GTDB taxonomy): Bacteria > Bacillota_I > Bacilli_A > RFN20 > CAG-449 > UBA3210. Next base: position 78,004 of record JAQXGN010000037.1, on the reverse strand, counting down.
TAAGAAGATATTAATCCAATGATGTAACTAATGAAAATAACACTTACAAAAGGTTTAAGTGAATTGACACTAAAAGATATTTTAATTCCCAACCGATCAGAATTAAAAAGTGTCATAATAACCAATAAACAAAAGCAAGAAACTAAACAAGAATAAGTACATAAATACATTGAAAAAGCTTTAAATTGTTTTTTTATACTCTTTCTTTTATAACCAAAATATGTATAAATTCCGATTTCTTTTTTAGTATTAACAACAAACAAATAGCTAGTCAATATCACCATTAATAAACTAGAAATTAAGCAAAATAAAGAAAACAAATTTAATCCTTTCTCAATGTAACTAATAGTATCATCAATCTTTGTTTTATATTCTAAATATGGATTAGAAAAAGTTAATTCGGGATATTTAGAATTTAATTCTTCAAGTATTTTAAAAATATCATTTCCCTTATAAGAAAATATAGCTGAATCAGGAAATAGACTCGCTTGATTTTTATTCATATTTAAAAGAAGGAAAGTAATTGGCCATAGCTTATTGACATATAAGTAATTTTCCGTATCGTCATTTACTATACCAACAATATTTACTTTTACAATATTATATTCATTTCGATATTTTTCATTTGAATAAACAATGTCAGTTAAAGAGAAGATAAACGTTTGTTTTTCCGTAAAATACTCATTATTATAAAATAAATTTAATTGTTTAGCCAACTTAGAAGATATAATAATTTCTTTTTCATTTCTTGGATATCTTCCTATAATATTTTCTTCATCATTATTGTATGTTTTTAAATGAATTGATGTATCTTTACTCGCATCTAATAAACTAAGAGAATACAAAGAATCACTTGTATTTTCTAAAATAGTAGATTGATAAATACCTAAGTTGTTATCACTATAAGAATTATACTCAATATATTCTTCTATCACTTGATAATCATCACATAAAAAAGTCGGATAAGTAAATCCTTTTAATAATGCTTCCTTAACAAAGGAAAAGCCATTATTATTACAAGGAATATAAGTCTCTAGTTCTTTAAAAGAGTCTATAATACTTTCAATATTTGATATTCTTAAACTATTGTCATGCGCATATTCAAAATATATATTCTTCGCATCATTATGAGAAAAGATTTTAAAAGTATAATCATCATATTTCTCATCTAACAATAGTTTTTCAATAACATCTAATTCTTTATCATTTTCAAGTGATAAATAATTAATCTTTTTTGTGGTCCAAGGATAATAATCTTCTTCGTTTAATTTATATGAGTATGGTAGTTGCATAATTTCTTCAATCACATATTCATTCCATTTTGAAAAAGAATGATAAATATTCTTATCCGATGATACTTCATATCCAACTACTTGAAATGGAATAGTTAAATCATAGTCCCAATTAGGGTTTTCAATATGAAAATAGATACTCACAATATTATTTGAAAAATAATCCAATAAACAAGCATCACTTTCATATTCAATATTTAATAGATTGCAAAGCGCATTTATTCTTCCTCTTGATAAAGAAATGATTACTTCATTGTTTTTTAAATCCATACTGTTTGTATATAAATAAGTACAATCATTTTCATTGAAATAGTGATAATTATTGATTGTATCTAAAGAATAACCGGGTAAGGAAATATTTCTACCTTCAAATTTTAAATATGTATCATTAATGGAAAACAAATCGATAAATGTATTAAGATAATAGACTCCTTGATACCGTATTTTCTCGTAAAAATCCCTTCCAATTTGATTTGTTTCTTTTTCATTTAATGCAATTTCTTCATCGATCAAAAATGATTTTTCCTTATTTTCCATCACAATCTGATATTGATTAATTGAATCACCTAAAGCACTCATCATTGCATCTGCAAAAGAACTTGTTAACATTAAACAAATGCCTAAACATACTAAAGCAATAATCGAAGAAAATAAGGATACTATTGTTCTTATCTTTTTCTTATTGATTATATTTAAAACATGTTTAAAAATATATGTATTTTTTAATTCATTCTTTCCTAGCATTGTTTTATTAATAGAAATAGATCCTAAAGATGTAATTTTTGGTAATGTTTTATTAAAGATAGAATAAATATTTGTCGTATATTTTTTCAATAGTTCTGCATCATGTGTAATTAGAATAATAATTTTTGTTTTACTCAATTCACTTAAAATAGATAATATTTCCTTTTTATTTTTTTCATCTAATCCAGAGGTAATTTCATCTCCGAGAATAAAGGGAGTATCCTTCAATAAAGCTAATGCTAAATTAATTCTTTGTTTTTCTCCTCCAGAAAGTGTATTAATTATCTTTGTTGGTTTTAAATATAAATTAACTTTTTGTAGTACTTTTTTAACTTCTTCTATTTTTACTTCTCTACCTACTCCTAAAGATAGATTAGTAATTATTGATTCATTTTCGATAAGTTTAGGTGATTGAAAGATATAAGAAAAATAATTAAAACGAATATCTTCCTTTTCTTTTTCCTTCATCCCTTTAACATTTTTATTATTAAAATAATAATCACCTTCAAAATCATCATCTAAAATACCAATAATATTTAATAGTGTGGTCTTTCCTGAGCCGGATTTCCCAATAATACCATATAACCCAGGGCGAGAGATCTTTATATTAATGTTATCCCAAAGCAATTCTTCTTTGTATTTTTTCTTAACTTTTATTAATTCTAGCATATGTTAATCCTCTTTTATAATCTCATTTAAATTAATTTTTAATAATCCATAAGTGGAAGCAAAATTACTTAATATTACAACAATAAATAAGCACAAAAATACAAACAAGATATTAATCACACTAGGAAAAAACGAAAACACAGCAATTCCTAATGACGGAATTAAGTATTGATTTAAAAAAGAAGAAATAAGAAAAAATCCCCCAAAAGAGACAAAAAAAGAACAAGTTGCAATTAATAAACCTAATAGAAAAAAACATTTGATTATATCAAATTTACAAATCCCTAAACTAAACAAGATTCCAATATCTTTTTTATGATCCTGAATAAAAGAAAATAAACAAAGCGATAATAACAAAATACTGATTATTATAGTAATTGATACAAAGATTAATATTACTTCTTCAATAGAAACAAAAACTTCTTCAAACGCGACAACTTTATTTAACGAATCATTTTCTAAAACATATTTTCTTTTATCAACTTTAAGATTTTGTACCTGAATATATTTTTCATATACTCGATCGATATCATTTATTTCAATTAATAATGAATGAGATGCAAAACTATCATTTTCTAAAGTATAATCGTTTAATCGATCAATAAGAGATACTTCTTCTTCATAAAAAATTGATAGATTATCTAAAGTAATATTCTTTAAATACTCATACATAAGATCATATGAATAATAGATTTTTGGTGTTTCAAATAAAGAAAACTCATGTACTTTTCCCACAATTTCAAAATTCATTTTTAATGAATATGAATCTGTGATTATTTGATTGTTATCTAATTTATAATCAATTTCCTTACTTGCATCAATATAAAAACGATTACCTTTAATAATTAAAGAAGCTGGTTCATTAATAATTACCGAATTAGCTTTTAAAGGAATATTTCCTTGAATATTTACCGACATTCTATCCATCATTAATCTAGAACAAGGAACAAATTCAATATTCGAATAATACATATCACTACCTAAAGGAAAATTTATATTTGGATATAAGCCAAAAACTGGTCTAATATCAATTCGATATTCATTAACATTAAAAAAAGGGGATAAATATTGAAGATCTAATCTATTTGGTTTTTCCATTTGAATTAAAGAAAAATTACTATTTTCCAATTTATTACTAGATTCAACGTATATACTAACTAAATTATAATCTAAGTATTGACTCCTTTTTTCTTTAATGACAGTCTTTAACGATGATGATGCATTTAAACTTAATAATAAAAAACAAATCGAGAATCCTAACGATAAAAGAGATATAAATGACTTAGTTTTATTTTTTATTAATATTTTAAAGGCGATTAAAAGTGCTTTAAGACAAGATAAATGATTGATTTTTTTCTTTTTATCAACAAATACTTTATCTTCGTGAGAAACATATATTTTTTTCACTGTTTTATTTTCTATTTTTAAATATCCATTACAATATCGACTTAAATATTCATTATTATGTGTTATAAGAAAAACTAAGCAATCCTTACTAATCTTTTTTAATTTTTCCATAATTGCATCAGCGTTTTCTTCATCCAATGATCCAGTTGGTTCATCACAAAAAATAATTTTCGGATGAGCAATATACGCTCTTGCAAGAGCAATTCTTTGTTTTTCTCCTCCAGAAAGAGTATCTATTTTTTGAAAAAGTTTATTTTCAATATTAAAAAAAGATGCAACTTCAAAAATTCTTTTCTTATGAACTTTTTTAAATGTTCCTAAAGTAATATTTTGATAGCCATTTAAAAAAGAAATTAGATTATAATTTTGATAAACAATTGATGCATCATTATTTCTAAAGTTTGCGAAATCTTTTATTTTTTTACCTTCAAAGAATACTTCTCCTTCATCAGGGCTTTCAATGCCCATTAAACATTTAAGTAAAGTAGATTTACCTGATCCAGATTCACCAACTAAACCAATAATTCCTTTTGAAGGCAAAGTGAAATTGACATTTTCAAATATTAATTCATCACCATACTTCTTTTTAAGATTTTTAACTTTGAAAAACTCCACAAAAAAATCACCTCTATTATCTAATATCGGTGATTTATTAATTTTGTCTAAAACAATTATTCTTTTATTAGTTTTTTCACTTTTTTATTAAAATCATTTCTAGGAAGCATAATAATATTTCCACATCCTAAACATTTAATTTTAATATCTGCACCTAAACGAATTATTTGAAATACTTTCGATTTATTAACACATGGATGTGGTTTTTTCATCTCCACAATATCATTTAATCCATATTCATTTGATTCCATAAATTATAGGCCTCTTTGTTTTTTATAAAGTTTTAAAATGTTTTCCATTAAGCAACTAGAAGTAACGCTTCCGACTCCACCAGGAACTTTAGATAAATATAATAATTTATTTGATTCTTTTACATCTCCTACAATTCTTCCATCATCTAAATAATGAATTCCAGCATCAATAATTATCGCGCCATCTTTTGCTTTACTTCCATCGATAATTAATGGTTTACCAACTGCTGCAACAATTATATCTGCAAGAGCCATCTTCTTATCTAGATCGACTGTTTTAGTATGTGCGAAAGTTATTGTTGCATTTTTATTTAATAACATAACACCAACTGGTTTACCAACTGTTAATGATCTTCCAATAACTAAAACATCCTTGCCTTTTACATCAATATGGTAATAATCTAACATATCACTAATTGCTTGAGCTGTCGCAGGTGCAACTGCATCTTTTTTACCAACAAACACTTCACTTAAAGAAACTGGATTCATCGCATCAACATCTTTTACCGGTGAAATCAAACTTAATATTTTGTCTTCTTGTGCTCCTTTAAATAATGGTCTAGTAACCATAATTGCTGTTACTGAATCATCATTATTCAAACGATTAATAGTGTCAAAATAACATTCATTTGTTGGCTCCATTAAAATTTGTTCGAATTCAATACCTACTGATAATGCATTTTTTTCTTGCATTCTCACATAGCCTAAACTTGATGGATCATCCTTATTAACTAATACAACATATTTAGGTTTTACCGTAAATTCTTTTACTTCTTCTAATACCTTCGCCTTTTTTTCTATCGCAATTTGTTTTCCAAGTAAATATTCCATTTTACAATTAATTCTCCTCTTCCATTTTAACTGCTGCTGGAACTTTTGGAAGGCCAGGCATTGTTAATATACTTCCAGTTAAAGGAATAATGAAATTAGCCCCACTTGAAAGATTTACCTCTCTAACAGTAATAAAGAACCCTCTAGGTGTATTTAAAACTTTTGCATCATCTGAGAATGATTGAGGTGTTTTTGCCATACAAATATAAGCATCCTTATATCCCATTTGCTCATATCTTTCAATATCCTTGATTGCTTTATCCATAAATATAACATCATCTGCACGATAAACTTCTTTACATAATAAACGAATCTTATCTTTAATATTCATTTCTTTTCTATTATATAAAGAATGATAATGTGAGTTATTATCTTTCAATGCTTCAACAACCATATTAGCTAAGTCAATACATCCTTCACTACCTTTAATGAATCCATCAACAAAGCTCACTCGATAATTATTATCTTCACACCATTTCTTTAAACAATCTACTTCTTCTTGGTGATCAGAAGCAAAATGGTTAATCGCAACACAAACATCTAATCCGAATTTTTGAATATTTTCAAGATGTTGTTTTAAGTTTTTTACCCCTTCTTTTAATGCATCAACATTTAATGAAGAAATATCTTCAAGAGATTGTCCACCATGCATTTTTAACGCTCTAATAGTTGCAACCATCACAACTAAATCTGGTTTTAAATTGCCTTCTTGACATTTAATGTCTAAGAATTTTTCTGCGCCTAAATCTGCGCCAAACCCTGCTTCAGTAACTACGATATCTTTTAATTTTAATCCGAGTTTTGTCGCAATAATTGAATTACAGCCATGTGCAATATTAGCAAAAGGACCACCATGGATTAATGCAGGATTATGTTCTCCTGTTTGAACTAAATTAGGTTTAAATGCATCATGCATTAATTTCATAATCGCATTAGAAATCTTTAAATCTTTAACAAATACAGGCAAATCATCATATGTATAAGCCACAATAATTCTATTCAAACGATCTTTAAAATCACTAGGTGAAGTTGCTAAGCATAAAATCGCCATTAATTCACTTGCAACAGTAATTAAAAAACCATCTTTTCTAATAACACCATTTTTATTGCCTTGAGCTATAGTAATTTCTCTTAAAGCACGATCATTCATATCTAGTGCTCTTTTCCATACAACTCGTTCTGGATCAATATTTAAAGGATTACCTTGGAAAATAGAATTATCAATTACCGCAGAAATTAGGTTAATTGATGAAGTCAGTGCATGCATATCGCCAGTAAAATGAAGATTGATATCCTCACTTGGCTCAACTACAACTTTCCCTCCACCAGTCGCTCCTCCTTTTATGCCAAAAACTGGTCCTAAAGAAGGCTCTCTTAAGCAAAGCATTACTGATTTACCTATTTTATTTAATCCTTCAGTTAAAGCACAAGACATTGTTGTTTTTCCTTCACCTGCTTTAGTTGGTGTAATTGCAGTTACTAAAACTAATTTACCATTAGGTTTATCTTTTAATTCATCCATAATTGATAAATCAATTTTAGCTTTATATTTTCCATAAGGTTCAACATATTTTTCATTAATTCCTGCTTTTTTTGCGATTTCGTATATATTTTCTAATTCCATGTCCTTTCCTCCTATTTTAATTTTGTAATTGCAAAACGATAAGCGTCTTCTATATCATTAAACCAATTAATATCTAATTGATTATTAAAATACGTCATTTGTCTTTTCGCATAATTTCTTGAGTTTTTCTTTATTAATTCAATACTTTCATTCAAAGGTAGATTATTATCAAACCCATTTATTAATTCTTTATATCCAATCGCTTGGAATGATCTTAAGGAATGAGGGTATTTTTTCATTAAAGATTGAACCTCTTCAACTAATCCTAATTCGACCATTTTATCTACTCTTGCATCAATTATCTCATTTAGTAACTCTCTATCTTTAGTTAACCCTATAAATGTTACATTGTAAAGTAATTTATGTTCTTGGCTTTCAATAATACTCGATTTAGTTTTTCCTTCTTGTAAATAAATTTGAATTGCTCTTAAAACACGTTTACGATTATTCGGATGAATCTTCAATGATTCATTATAATCAATCTCTTTTAATTTATCATGAAGTTCTTCATTTGTCATATTTTCATATAATGACATATCAACTTCTTTTTCTTGTTTTCTTAAATCAAAATCATAGAAACTTGCTTTAAGATACATACCTGTTCCACCACATACAATAAGAGGAACATTTTTCTTTAATAATTCATCGATCTTTTCTCTTAAGTTTTTTTGATAGTCATATACAGAAAATTGATATGTTGGATCAACATAATCAAATAGATGATGAGGTACTATTTTTCTTTCTTCATTAGTAGGTTTTGCTGTTCCAATATCCATTTCTTTATAAATTTGGAATGCATCACCATTAATAATTTCTCCATTAACTTCTTTTGCAATTCGAAGCGCCAAAGAAGATTTTCCTACTCCGGTAGGTCCAACTATACAAATAATCATAACTAAATACCTGACCTTTTAAACATCTTTTCGATATCATATTTAGAGAAATGAATAATCGTCGGTCTTCCATGAGGACAACAAGTTGGATTTTCACAATCAAATAAATCATCAATTAAATCTTTCATTTCAATTAATGATAATTTATCATTTGCTTTAATACTTGCCTTACAAGCTAAAGTTGATATTACATGTTTTCTAACAAATTCTACATCAATTTTATCCTTGGATAAGACTTGTTCAATTAATTCTTCAATATAACTACCTTCATCATACTCTTTAATAAAAGAAGGCATTTTAGAAATCTTTAAAGTATTATTTCCAAATAGTTCTACTTCCAAACCAATCTGTTTTAAAATATCTAATTTTTTCTCATCTAATCTGAGCACTTCACTTGGATTGAGATTAATCATATATGGGAATAATGGCTCAACAATATCAACATGATTATTTAATAATTTGTTAAATTTTTCATAATTAATTCGTTCGTTTGCTGCATGTTGATCAATTAAAAACATTCCATCCTCTCCTTGACAAATAATATAAGTATTATGAATTTGGCATAGAGGGATCATATAAGGTCTTTTTGGTTTCTTTATTTCTATATTTTGTTGTTCTTTTATTTTGTTATTTTCTAATACTACATCTTCATCAAATTGAGATAAATCAACATCTAATTCTATACTTTTTTTATTAATGCTTGGACGAATTATATTTGATTCTTTTAATGTGCAGACATTTTCTTCTTCATCAAGCAATAAAGAAATTGCTTCTTTTTGATTATTTATAACTAAATCAGTATTATTCTCTTTTTTTTCATATGTTGGTCCGCTTGTTAAAGGCTTAAGTTCTTTTAAAGTATCCTTTATCAAATTAAATACAGAATCACATATTCTTTCATCATTTGATAACCTAACTTCCTTTTTAGATGGATGAACATTAACATCAACTAAAGCATGATCTACTCTTATTTTTAAAACAACAAAAGGATATTTACTATTAAAGATGAAATCACTATAGGCTTCTATAATTGCTTTTTGCATTTTAGGTAAATAAACATTACGCTGATTTAAAATTGTTATCATGTAATAACGATTAGATTTTGCAAGTTCTGGCTTACCAATATACCCTTCAATATCATAATCAAAAGCTTTGAAAGATACTGGTATCATTTTTTTTGCTGTTTCATTATTATAAATTCTCGCGATTACTTCTAATAAATCTCCTCTCCCAGATGTTGTAAACACATGGCGATCATCAATATAAAAATCAAAACTAACATCACATCTAGACATTGCTAGTCGTTGCATAACTTCTAAGGAATTTGCATTTTCTGTCGCATCCGTTTTTAAAAATTTCAAACGAACTGGAGTATTATAAAATAATTCTTCTATAGTAAAAATTGTCCCTTTTCGAGAAGAATAATTTTCCACTTTCATTTCATCGTTTACAATAGTAATCTTACTTCCAACACCATCACCTAGTGAAGTAGTCATCGTTACTTTTGATACACTAGCGATTGAAGGAAGTGCCTCACCTCTAAATCCCATTGTCTTAATCTTAAATAATTGATATTCATCAGTTAATTTACTTGAAGCATGGCGCTTAAATGCATTCTTTGCATCTTCTTGATCCATACCACTTCCATCATCTTTGACAATGATTTTGCTTCTTCCTGCATCATATATTCTTACTTCAATATGTTTTGCTCCAGCATCGAGAGAGTTTTCAACTAATTCTTTAATAACAGAAGATGGTCTTTCAATAACTTCACCTGCTGCAATCATATTAGCAAGATGAGAGTCCATTACTTTAATTATTGCCATTATTTATCACCCATCTTTCTTTTTAAATCATATAAGAAATTTAATGCTTGTAAAGGAGACATAGAAAGAGGATCTACTTCTTTAACTTCTTTAACCCATTCTGGTTCAACATTTATCACTTCTTTTAATACATCTTTTGATGTAATAATTTGTTCTTTTGTTAATTCTTCTAATATAGAAGTTGCTCTAATAATCAATTCTTGAGGAAGATGAGCTAATTTTGCAACATTAATACCATATGATTTACCCATCGCACCATTTTCAATGCGATATAATAGTGTGATTTCATTATCTTTTTCTGCTACAGAAACATGAACATTTTTTAACATTGGCATTTTTTCTTCAATAGAAGTAATTTCATAATAATGCGTAGAAAATAATGTCTTTGCTTTAATTTTAGTCGCAATATATTCTAATATTGATTGAGCAAGAGCCATACCATCAAATGTTGCAGTTCCTCGACCAATTTCATCAAAAATTAATAATGAATCACAAGTCGCATGTCTTAATGCATAATTAGTTTCATTCATTTCTACCATGAATGTTGATTGACCTGATACTAAATCATCAGAAGCACCAATCCTTGTAAATATTTGATTAAAAATCATTAAATTTGCTTTATCTGCAGGAACAAAACAACCAATCTGCGCCATAATAACAATTAAAACTAATTGACGCATATAAGTTGATTTACCACCCATATTTGGTCCAGTAATCACTAAAATATCGGTGTTTTTATCCATATGGATATCATTAGGAACGTATTCTGCATTTTCCATAACTTTTTCAATAACTGGATGACGTCCATTAATAATATCAATTGTTCTTTCTTCATTAAATGTTGGTCTTACATAATGGTTTGCAAGCGATACTTCTGAAAAAGAAATCAAAACATCAATATACGAAATTAAGCTTGCAAGTGTTTGAAGTTTAGTAGTATAAGTTACAACATGTTTTCTTAAATTTTGGAACATTTCATATTCTAATGCGCATCTTCTTTCATCTGCAGTAAGAATCATCGCTTCTTGTTCTTTTAATTCTTGAGTAATAAAACGTTCTGAATTGATTGTAGTTTGTTTTCTTTCATATCCCCATTCAGGTTGAATTTTATCTAATTGACCCTTACTAACTTCAATATAATAGCCAAATATTTTATTAAATCCGACTTTCAAAGTTGTAATGCCAGTTTTTTCTTTTTCTTTTGCTTCTAGAGAAGCAACCCAAGCTTTACCACCTTGGCTCATGCTTAATAGTTCATCTAATTGCTGACTATAACCTCTTTTAAAAATATTGCCTTCTTTAACAGTGATTGGTGCGTCTTCATCAATAGCCCTTTCAAGTAAATCAGTTAACTCCACAAAATCAAAATCTATTCCTTGCAATTTTTCAATATGTTTATTTTTTAATTGATGAAGATTATATAAGAAAGATGGAACAATTTGTAATGATCTTTTTAATTGTAATAAATCTCTACCTGTCGCAGAACCAAAATTAATTTTAGAAACAAGTCTTTCTAAATCATAGATATCTTTTAAATCTCTAATTAAATCTCCACGAACAAAATAATTATCATTTAAACAACTAACAATATCTAATCTAGCGTTTATTTCCTTTATATCAGTAAGTGGTTTAACAACCCATTTTTTTAATAAACGTGAACCCATATTTGTCTTAGTTTGATCTAATAACCAAAATAAAGTACCATATGATTCTTCACTTCTAATAGTTCTAGTTAGTTCTAAATTATTACGTGAAAAAGCATCAATAGACATTGCTTGAGATGAACGAATCACTTTACAAATTTGCATATAATCTAAAGAATTCTTTTGTGTATTCTTTAAATAATTATATAATCTAACAACATTCTTTCTTTGTTCCAAATCATAAACGTTAGATAAAATATACTCATGTTCAATTGAAACATGGTTATCATTTTCATAAGAAATAACGATATTTCTTCTAGATTTAATTAACATTAATTTTTGTGCGTCAAATGCAGTAGATACTACTATTTCTTTAATAGATAAATTATCTATTTCCGATAATACAATATCTAAATCCTTTTCTAAATTTTCTACATACAATTCACCAGTAGAAACATCTCCATAAGAAAAAACATAATAATTATCTGTACTATCTAATGCTCCGATATAATTATTATCTTTATTTTTCATATCAATAACTGCGCCTGGAGTAATTATTTGAACGACATCACGACTGACTAATCCTTTTGCTAAACTAGGATCTTCAGTTTGTTCTACAATACCAACTTTATAACCTTTTTTTATTAACTTATCAATATATGTAGATATAGCATGATGAGGAACTCCACACATAGGTACTCTTTCTTCTACCCCTGCAGATTTTCCTGTTAATACTAATTGAAGTTCTTTAGAAGCAATTTTTGCATCTTCAAAAAACAATTCATAAAAATCACCGACACGAAAAAGAATTAATGTATCTTGATGTTTCTCCTTAACTAATAAATATTGTTGAATCATTGGTGAATACTTTTTTGCTTTTATCATACTTACACCTACCTATTAGATAATATTATACAAAAAATATTATCTATTGTGTAGAGCAAACTAAAAAGAAAATCAAATCACTTTGTTATTCTTTTTGCTTGTTCGTCTCAATATAATTTGGATTAACATTCATCACAATTTCTTCATCTAAAGAAACATCTTCAACATATTCATCTAGACAGTTAACTTGTAAAAGTGCATCTTGAAAACAATCAATATAATATACTCCTTCAATTACTAGATTAACTTCTCCATCAACTATTTCCATCTTTGAACACTTTGGATATGTGTTTACATATACCTTAATAAATGATTCTTCATCATATATTCGGTAATCACGATAAAACATTTTTATAGTCTCTTTAAAATCTACTTTTTCCACATAAACCTGGCTTTTTCTATCGTTTTCAAATGCATACCATAATTGAATATCAAATGATCCTTCAATTATTACATCATCTTTTTCTTTTTTTGTTTCATAAGATAAATTAATAACCCAACATCCTAATAATTTGGATACAAATTCTTCTAATTTAATCTTTTTTTCTATCAATTGATTTAATTTCCCTTTGCCTACTAAGGTTTTGGCAATAATATCTCTATACATAAAAAAACCTCCTATCTCAATATATGAAATAGGAGTTCAATTTAAGAAAGTTTATTTTTTAATTCAGTAAGTAAGTAATTTACTTCATCTAATAAGACATTATAATTGACAATTAATGGATGATTTTCATATTCTTTTTTTGTTTGAAAATAATTATCCTTTTTTTCGTTATAATCTTTTTTCCCAATAGAAATCGCCATATCTTTTTGACTCAGCTTTAATTTCTCCTTTAACAAAGTTAATTCTTCCGAATGAGAAATCTCTTCCTTAATTAACAAGAATTGTTTTACTTCTTTAACATTAAGGAAATCGTTAATAAATTGATCTAATCTATCTCTAACTTCCTTATCCATTAACTTCTTCACCTTTTAAATAATATGTAGTTGCTTCAGTAATTTTAACGTTAACAATTTTACCAATATTATCAGGATTTCCCGTAAAATTAACTAATTTCAATGTATCTGTATAACCAGATAATATTGTTCCATCTTTCTTACTTAATCCATCTACTAATACAGGAACCACTTTACCAACATAAGCATCAGCATGAGATTTAACATCAACTGCTAAAGTCTTTACTAATTTATCAAAACGTTTATGTTTTGTTTCCATTGAGATTTCATCTTTAATCTTAGCAGCAGGAGTACCAACTCGAGGTGAATAAATAAAAGTAAATGCACTATCATAATGAACATATCTAACAACATCAAGCGTCTTTTCAAAATCTTCATCAGTTTCATTTGGAAAACCAACAATAATATCAGTAGTAATTGCAACTCCTGGAACTATTTCTCTTAATCTATCAACTAAATCACAATACTCTTTTGCTGTATATCTACGACCCATTCTTCTTAAAACATCATCACTACCTGATTGTAATGGTAAATGAATCGCTGGCATAATATTTTTATATGTTGCCATTGCCTTAAACATTTCATCTGTGAAATCCCAAGGATGAGAAGTAGTAAATCTTAATCTTGGAATGCCTAATTTAGCCACGTCTTCTAATAATTCTGCAAATGATAATTTGCTATCTAAATCTTTACCATAAGCATTAACATTTTGCCCAAGTAAAGTAATCTCTTGGTATCCTTCATCAACTAATTTTTTGCATTCTAATAATATATCTTCTTTCTTTCTAGAACGTTGTTTACCTCTAGTATATGGAACAATACAATAAGTACAGAATTTATCACATCCATATTGAATATTAACAAATGCTTTTGCTTTATCTTGTCTATGACATGGTAAATCTTCAATTACTTCGCCTTGTTTCGAATAAACTTCAATAATTCTTGTTTGATTAAAGATTGCTTCATCTAATAATTGAGGAATATGATTAATATTATGAGTGCCAAAAATAATATCTACCTGTGGATAAGTTTCTCTTATTTTAGAAACAATATGTGGTTGTTGAGTCATACATCCACAAAGTGCAATTATTGAATGAGGTTTTTTTGATTTTAATGCTTTTAATGATCCTATTTCACCATATACTTTATCTTCTGCATTCTCTCTAATCGCACACGTATTAATAATAACTACATCTGCATTCATTGGATCATCAACTTGAGTATAACCAATCTCCATTAAAATACCTTCAATTGTTTGTCCATCTAATACGTTTGCTTGACAACCATATGTTCGAATAAAGAAATTTTTTCCATTAGCTTCATTTCTTAAACGAGTTGAAATAACAAGTTTTTCTCGAATAAATTCAATTGGTTCTCTTTTTCTAAGTGCAGCATTTTTTAAATCTGGTTTTGCATTTATAACTGTTTTCTTTCTCATAATACTACCTCAATTTCTTATTTTTTCTCAACACGAAGTTTGATTGCTGTTTTCTGTTTCCCATCAATTAGAATTTCTTTAAAACTAGGAATAATACAGATTTCTATTCCTGAAGGAGTAAGAAATCCTCTTGCAATTGCAATTGCTTTTATTGCTTGATTTAATGAACCTGCTCCTACTATTGAAATTTCTAAATAATTCTGTTCTCGCATTATATTCGATATTGCTCCTGCAACATTAGAAACATTTGAATGTGATGCGACTTTAATTTGTTGAATCATATTTTTCTCCTTTTACATAATTTTATGTAAGAGAGAAATTTCTTAGAATGTATCTTCTAATAAAACCTCATGAATAGGTCGAATATCAACGCATTTAAATGTTTTATCATCAAAAGATAAAATCAAAGCTTGGAAAATACCTTCTCCATCTTCTTTTACATTAAATATTGTTGGTAATCCTGTCCAAGATTTTGTAACTACATCTTTAGATACAACACCTAAAATACTATCAAAAGCTCCACACATACCTACATCTGCCATTATTATCGTTCCTTTTGGAAGAAGATGGACGTCATTAGTTTGAATATGTGTATGAGTACCAATAACTGCACTTACTTCTCCATCAAAAGCATAACCTAATGCATATTTTTCTCCAGTTGCTTCTGCATGAAAATCAACAATATGAATATCACTATCATCTTCATTTATTATATTTTGTAAAGTATCAAATGGATTATTAACATTCATATTCATAAATGCTGTACCTAAAAGATTTGTTACCCTAATCTTTACACCATTACAATCAAATACATTACTTCCAATTCCTGGAATCGAATCATGAAGATTTGCTGGTCTTAATAAGCATTCATATCGATCTATAAAATTAAAGATATCTTTTTTTGCAGCATAATGATTGCCTAATGTAACTACATCTATACCCATATCTAGTAACTCGTTGAAATGATCTTCACTTAATCCTTTCCCATGAGTAACGTTTTCCCCATTAGCAATAATAAAATCTATCGGTTCTTCGCTGGTGATTTTTTCTATCATTGTCGCTACAACATTTCTACCAATTGATCCAACAATATCTCCAATGAATAATATATTCATATGCCCTCCTTTAAAAGTCATAAAAGAGACCTTTAGGTCTCTTATTTTTTATTTAGCAACTTCTGTTGCACGTACTTCTCTTACTACAGAAACCTTTATTTGGCCTGGATAAGTCATTTCAGTTTCAATCTTGTCTCTAATGTCACGTGCCAATTGATATGCTTGTAAATCAGAAATCTTTTCTGGAACTACCATAACACGTACTTCTCTACCTGATTGCATTGCAAATGAAGATTGAACTCCTTCAAATGATTTACAAACTTCTTCAAGTTTTTCAATTCTTTGAATATAGTTCTCTAATGTTTCACTTCTAGCACCTGGTCTAGCTGCAGATAAAGTATCAGCAGCAGCAACTAAATGAGAAATAATGCAGTTTGCTTCACAATCACCATGATGAGATTCAATGGCGTTAATAACTACATCTGGTTCACCATATTTTTTTGCAAGTTTTACACCGATTTCAACATGAGATCCATCTTGTTCAAAATCTGCTGCTTTACCTACATCATGTAATAAACCTGCTCTTCTAGCAAGATTTGCATCTAATCCTAATTCACTAGCCATAATACCTGCTAAATATGCTACTTGAATAGAATGGTCTAAAACATTTTGTCCATATGATGTTCTATATCTCAATCTTCCAACAAAGTCTAATAAGTCTTTATTGATACGTGGTAATCCTAACTTAAATGCTGCATTTAATCCAGCTTCGTGAGTTGATTTTTGAACATCCATTCTTGCCTTTTCTACTACTTCTTCAATTCTTCCTGGTTGAATACGACCATCTTTAATCAAATATTCAAGGGCAAGTCTAGCTGTTTCTCTTCTAATTGGATCAAAGCAAGATACAGTAATTACTTCTGGAGTATCATCAATAATAATATCAACACCAGTTAATTGTTCAATAGTACGGATATTTCTACCTTCTCTACCAATAATACGACCTTTCATTTCATCACTAGGTAAAGATACTGTTGAAATTGTTCTTTCTGAAACAACTTCTTGAGCGTATTTATCAACTGCAAAACCTAGTAAATCTTTTACTCTTTGTTCAACAGTTTCTTTTGCCTCTTCTTCTTGTTGTTTAATATAGGCTGTCATTTCTTGTTTTGTTTTATCTTCAACACGACGGAACAATTCTTCTTTTGCTTGTTCAGCAGTCATTGAAGCAACTTTTTCAATTTCATGCTCAATAGAATCTAATTTTTCTTGTGCTAAAAGATCTTTCTTCTCTACTTCTTTAATTTTTTCTTCGATAACTTCGATTTTTTTCTCAATTTGTTTTTCTCTTTCAATTAAAGCTAAATCACGACGATCAATATTTTGTTCGCGTTGATTTACTTTATTTTCTTGAGCAGCTAATTGAATTTTTCTTTCTTTTAAATCTTGCTCAACTTCTCTTTTATAATCATTAATCGAATGTTTTCCTTCTTGTTCTGCTTTACGAGTAATACTTTCAGCCTTTGAAGATGCATCATCAACAATAACTCTATATTTTTCTTTTGCATCATCAAGAGTCTTTCTTGCTTTCTCATTAGCTTCTTCAAGAGTCTTTCTTGCATTATCAGATGCTTGTTCTACAATCGATTTAGCTTTGCTACCTGCGTTTTTTTCTTGATTAGATGCAATAACTTTCATAACTAAAAATGTCAATACTGCAGCTAAAACTACACAGCCAACACAAAGCAAAATAATTTGCCATGTTTCCATATATATTATCTCCTTTTATATTAATGGTCTTTATTTAATAATCTCGTTGACCAATCCGCCGAGAATAAAGATTCTGATAAAGTTTTTAATTTCTTTTTTTAATTAACAAACTAAATAAACTTTAGTACTTACGTACATTGCTATTATATCAAATATAATAGTCAATAAAAAACCATTTTTTTATTTTTTAAAAATTATCGATTAATATGAATACAATTACAATAATTATAAAAAGAAAAAAATGACTAAATATTCATAATCTATTTCATACATATTCAGTCATTTTATCCTATTTTATTTTTGTTCTTTTACTACTTCATTAACTGCTTCTAATACTTCATTATAAACATCTGGATTTTCTTTAATATATTTTTTAGCAGCATCTTTCCCTTGCATTCTAACGCCTAAAATATCAAAATATGAACCAGCTTTTTTAATGATATTATATTGAACACCTAAATCTAAGATTTCTCCATCTTTAGAAAATCCTTCTCCAAAGATTAAATCACACTTACAAGATTTAAATGGTGGAGCAACTTTATTTTTAACAACTTTAACATTTACTTGATTACCGATAATTGAATCACCTGCTTTAATTGCCTCTGCTTTACGAATATCAATTCTAATAGTTGCGTAGAATTTTAATGCTCGTCCACCAGTAGTTACTTCTGGGTTACCATAGATAACACCAACTTTTTCTCTTAATTGGTTAATGAAAATTACAGTACACATTGTTTTATTTAATACACCTGCAAGTTTTCTCATAGCTTTTGACATTAATCTTGCATGTGCACCAACATTCGAATCAGTCATTTCTCCATCCAATTCTACTTGAGGCACTAAAGCTGCAACTGAGTCAACAACAATAATATCAATTGCTTCAGATTTGGCAAGCATTTCAACAATTTCTAATGCTTGTTCACCATTATCTGGTTGAGATAAAATAAGTTCATCAGTATTAACACCAAGTCTTTGGGCATATGTTGGATCAATTGCATGTTCTGCATCGACAAATGCTGCTCTTCCACCATCTTTTTGACATTCAGCAATCGCAGATAAAGCTAATGTAGTTTTACCTGATGATTCTGGTCCAAATATCTCTATAATTCTTCCTTTTGGATATCCACCAATTCCTAAAATATTATCAACTAACAATGAACCAGAATGAATAACCTCATAATCTGCAGTAGGTCTTTCACCTAATTTCATAACTGACCCTTTACCAAACATTTTTTCAATATCTTTTAATGTTTCTAAGATCTTTTCATCCTTTGTTTTTGTCGTATTTTTTTCTGCCATAATACTTCCTCCTACTAATATATATCGTTAATTATTACAATAAGTCTAATCTAATATGGAAATAATTAAATCCATACCTGCATCAACACATTTTTTTCTTATTTCATCACGATTTCCATCAAAGTGATATTCCTTTACAATAATTGTCTTTTTATAAGCAACTCCAATATAGACTAATCCTTTTTCTTTTCCTTCCATCGTATCTGGTCCAGCATTCCCAGTAAAAGAAATTGCTACATCAACATCCAATAATTTTAATGATGATTTTGCCATTTCATAAGCACATCTAGAAGAAACTACACCATCTGTCTCTACTAACTTATGCGATATTCCTAATAAATTCTCTTTTACTAATGTAGAGTAAGAAACAATACTCCCTTTAAATGTTTTACTAACGCCTGAAACACTAGTAAGAGTTGAAGCGAAAAGACCACCAGTCAACGATTCACAAGAACCGATAGTTAATCCTTTTTCAATCAAATTATCCACTAATACTTTTGCTTCCATAATTAATCCCTAAATACATCCAAATTTTTAGTAAAATATAGAATACCCGATATTGCTGATATTAATGATGCTACATAACAAATTATTGCAGTTACTGGGTAAGAAAATGAACTTCCTTCTTGAAATAAACTAAATGGAAAATTATTTAATAAAACAAAACTAAGCGCAACCATTTGTGTAACAGTTTTTGCTTTGCCCCACATATTTGCTGCTAATATTTTCCCCTTAGAAGAAGCAATTTGTCTTAATGCATCAACAAGTAAATCTCTACAAATGATAATCACTGCTACTAACGCAGGAACTAAACTAGGATATTTAATCGCACAAATAATAAAAACTGAATCAACGAGTAATTTATCCGCGATTGGGTCCATAAATTTACCATAAGTTGTAACTAAATTGTATTTTCGTGCTAAATATCCATCAAAGAAATCAGAAATAGAAGCAGTCAAAAATAAAACAAAAGAAATGAGTAATACAATTGAAAAGCCATGTTCAAATAATGGTTCTACCATTACTGTGGCTCCTACATCAGCCCATGGGAAAAGAAGTAAAAAATCAATTATTACAACTAATACCATACGAAATGTTGTGATTTTATTAGGCAAATTCATTTTTTTATCCTTTCATATATTGAGTCTTTGATCCTGTAAGCCATGTTTTGTCGAGGATAATTATTTATCTATACCGAAGTATGTCAAGTTAAATTCGTTTCTTCACTTAGACTTCCCTTACCAAATTTAGGTTTCTCGCTTGAGGGGTTTACCGCGTTCCACTTTATACTTTCATATAAACTACGTCACTGTGGCACTTTCAAGAAATAGACCATATCTTACGACTTAGGTTTCTTTCTGCCGTTAGGTGCTCCCACCTACCCAAGATTATTTTTTCTCTTGGCACAAACACTACCATCATCACAGATGGTGCGAGCATGGACTTTCCTCTAACGAAATAAATTTCGCCAGCAATTATCCAGATCAAAGGTTATTTAATATTTGTTGGGTCTATACCTGCTTTATATAAAGTTTGTTCCAATACTGATATTCTTTTCAATAAATCAATATTTGATAAACTAGCAGAATCATTATCAGAAATATTTTTCAATTTTTCTGACATAATAGCATTTTGAATTTCCGATTGTTCTAGCCTCCCCTTATAAAGCTTAACGGATTTTTTCAATTCTTCCAATTCTTTTTCTAAAGAGCAAATATAATCTTGCATTAATGTATAATCTTCTATAACATCATCTAAATATTTATCAACTTCTAATGCATTATATCCATGTTTTGCAGCTTGAAAGACTTTATCCACAATCTTTTGAGGAGATAATTTTGTTTCATGGTTTTTACTCATTTTTTAGTCTCCTTTTCAATGCATATAAATATTATATTGTATTTATAAATTAAATAAAAGAACTATGATTTAATAAATCAAAAAGCATATGTATCTTTTCACTTAGTAAAATCTAACATATGCTTTTAATAATTATTTTTTATTTAATAATCTTTCTTTTAATAATTTATATTCTTCGTCATCAATTAACTCTAAATCATGTAATTCTTTTATTTTTATTAGTTCTTTCTTTAAATCGAACTTTTCATTTATAACTGGATTTGTTGGGTGAATATCATTAACTACTTTTTCTTCTTTATTTTCTAGAATTGGTTCGATAATTTTATTATCTTTTTCCACAACAGGAATTTCTTTAACTTCTTCAACAACATTATCAGTATTAACAATATCTTCAACTATTACTTCGTTTCTTTTCTTGATTAGATTAAAATCCAATCCTTTACATTCATAAGCAAAACTAAGTCCAGTAAAAGTAGTTCCTATTTCTTCCTTTGGATATTCTCTCGCTAAAATAGATTTATTTAAGCAATTGAAAATTAAAATCACTAGAATAATCATTCCTATTTCTTTTTCTGCAAAATATAATGATGAAGAGGCGGCAGTAGAGCCAAGAAATGGCATTAATAATTCGAATAATCCAAATATCACCTCCAATAATAATATCAATGGTGGTAAAACTTTTAAGCGTTTAACATTAAATTGTTTATTATTAATAACCTTGATTGCTTCAATAAATATAAAAATATAGAGAACTAATTCAGTTAAATATAAAATAAAATCTTTCCCCAAGAAGATAATATTTACCCATGAAACATAATAGCTTCCATATATTGGATTTGAGTTTGAAACAAGTAACAAATAATTACATATATTAAAGGTCACATCAGACAAATTTAAACCAATATAGACAAATATTAAAATTAATGAAGCTATTTTTAATTTCCTTTTATTCAAAATACATCCTATTAATAAAAAAATTAAACCAACAATTAATGTCAACCAAATAATAGATTTAATTAATAAAGCATAAATATATATATTTATATTTATAGCTTTAGAAAGATAAGAAGCAAGATCACTAAAAATTGTTGATAAAAAAATTACTCCATATATCGCAACAAAAGAAATACCTGCATATCCACCGAAAGTTTTATTGATTATTTGATTCAAACTAAATGAATGATTATTTTCTAAATAACTCGCTTTTTTAATTATGAAAATAGATGGTACAACAATAATTGCTGAATAAATAATAAAAATAATTACTACCATAACCATTGAAAGAAAAAACTCCATATGATAAATCCTCCATAAAAAAATATTATAATTACAAAAATAATGCTAATAAAACTATTACTACACCCGCAGTGATTAAAACTCCACCAACTACACTAGCAATAATAATTATTTGCTTTTTATTCTTTTTAACTTTTTCTTCCATCAAAGCATATCTTGCTTTGTATTCTTCTATACAATTAGAAAAATCAAATTTTTCATTTCCTTTTGCCAATTCATTAATTAAATTATCAAATTGACTTTTTTCCATAACGGAATATCCCTTCGATAAAGCTTTTTCTATATTTTTTTGTATTTCTTTATATCTTTGTAATTCAGAGTAATTATCTTTCATATCTTTAAATAAAACTAAATCATCATTAATTGTTTCACAATAGGATGTTAATTCTTTTAATTTATTTAAAAGGAAAGAGACTCTATTTTCATCATACTTCTTAGGATTATCAAAAATATCCTTTAATTGATTAACTGTATCGAGATAAACATTATTAATAAACGATTTATATTCTTCATCTTTTTTCTCATAAAATTCGTTTTTTACCTTTTCTCTTTCTAAGTTATACTCCTCTTCTTTAATCAATCCTAAATCCAATTTTTCCTTACTTGAACGCAATTTTTCAATTAATAAGCTATCATATTTTTCATCAAGTTTTTTGCAGAATTCTTCAATAGAACAGTTTGCATAATCACTACTATTATCTTTTGATTCAATTAATGCAGCATCACCTTGACTGTTTGTTTTTTCTTTAGATTCTGCTACTTTATTAGAAGCATCTTTTTTTGCAAAAGATCTACCTAATGGGAAAATAATAAATGAAGCTAAACGGAAATAAATTTTACTAAATGGAATACCAATAATTGTGATAAAAAATACACAACCCGTAATAGCAAAACTTAATGCAAATTCCCAACCAAAGAATATCGCCCACAAAACATTTAAGAAAATTTTAAATCCATTAGTCTTTGTTGTTTTGACTACTTTCCCAAATGGCCAAAGAACAAAACCTGACATTTTAAACAATTGTAACCCACAAGGAATTCCAATTAAACTAATCATTAAAACAACACCAAAAATATCTAAAACGATACTCCAGATTAATCCCCCAAAGACAATCCAAATAATATTGCCTATTATTGCAAATGCTTTTTTCATAAAATACTCCCTTTTTTATATTTTTAAAATAACACTTTACCACAATTTATGTCAATAAAGAAAAAGGAGAGTATTACTCTCCATTTTGCTTCATTTAGTTATTATTCCCGCAACAGCAACATACTTGAACTGTGTTTTCATTGGATAAGACACAAATCATCTTCTTGGTAAAGCATTGACAGCATCCAAACACCACTTTAGCACGATGCTTAATAAATCTTTGACATGTCATAATAGTTGTTTGATATGTGACAGTCACAGTTTCATTTGGATTAATTGTTCCCAAAGCAACGTGATTTAAAGTAGTATCTTCATATGGTGCGCCATTGACAGTAATTGTATTTGGTAAAAGAGCTAAAACATTTGCAATAGGTAATGTTAATATTGCATCTGTCATAGTTTCAGCTGAATTATTTGTAACTGTAACTGTGTAAGTTATTGTATTACACACTCTTGCAACGTAATCAGAAGCAGTTAACGTCACATTAATACCACAATCAAGGTTAGAAGGGATACACATAGGAGTGTTATTACAACACCCACATCCGTTTTGATAAATCATATTTCACCTTTCTCACGAACAAAAAATATTGTTCATTTATTTATATGCAGCATAAACAATAAATGTTTTCATTTATTTTTTTTTAATAATGACTTATACTATTAACGACTAGGAGAAAATAATGGACGCAATAAAAAAAATCATTAAAAATAAAAAATACCTTGTATTTCTCGATTTAGAAGGAACACAATTTTCTCATGAAATCATCGCTCTAGGCGCGACAAAATGTCAATTAAAAAAAGATGGTTCCATTACTTTCATAGATTCTTTTAAACAATATGTTAAACCATTAGGTTCAATCGGTAGATTTGTTGAAAATATGACACAAATTCATGAAGTAGACTTAAAAGAAAAAGGATTTTCTTTTGAAGATACTTTAAATAGTTTTAAACAATTTATCGATGCCCAATTTGATGATTGTGTGTTTTTAGTTTTTGGTTCTAATGATGCAAAGATGATATTAGATTCAATTACTTATTCAAAACCTAATAATTCTCCAATTGGCTATTCTATTGTTAAAAACTGCGTTGATTTTTTAATGATTATTTCTCAATACGTTAAAGATGATAATGGAAATAATTATTCATTAATCAATTATTTAAAAGTATTCAATCAAGAGCCACATGGTACTCCTCATGATCCATTAAACGATGCTTGGGATTTAATGAATCTATATATTGCTTTTACTACACAAAAAGATATCTTACTCAATGAATATTTAAAAGTATTGCAAAAACAAAAACTATTTCCTCAACCAATTAAAAACATTATCACTAGTTTAATTGAAGGAAATACCATTACAAATGATATTTTTATTGAAGAATGTAAAAAATATTTAGCATAAAAAATAAAGGAGATGGGCATAGTAACTATACCCTTGTTAACGAAATGATTAATTATCCAAATAAGAAAAAAATCGATTCGTCAAAACAAGTATCCATGAACGAGCAAAAAACTTCAAAAAAAGAAGCAATAAATGCTGCTAATCGTGGAATGGATTTTGAGCATGCAGTATCTTTATCTTGTTCCTATTATGATGATAATCTTAGAGCGATTATAACCAAGCGCCCTACTCCAATTAAAATCATTAAAACCGATTATAAAAAAGGAAAGATACTAGAAGCATACTTCGAAAAGCAATCCAACACTGATTACAATGGTGTATATAGAGGAAAATACATAGATTTTGAATGTAAAGAAACATTATCAAAAACATCTTTATCCTTCAACAATATTCCTCTTCACCAAATAAAGCATTTAAAAAAAGTATTACTCCATGGTGGTATAGCTTTCTTTATGATCTATTTTAAAGCATTAGATGAAGTCTATATTCTAGACGCTCAGCAAGTAATAGATAGATATGAATTAAAAGAAAGAAAATCCATCACTTATCAAGATGTAAAAAAATATGGATACTTTGTTGAACAAGGGTTTATTCCCCGTCTAAATTTTTTAGATGTTATTGACAAGGTATATTTCCATGAAAAATAATATTTTTAAATTTATAACCAAGTTTATTTCTCTTATTTGTATTTTCACGTTTTTAGTTTTTATTGGACTAGGAACGTTTTTTCTTATCACTATCAATAATTTAAATGATCCAGTTATTGAATCTATTGTTTCACCAAAATATTCAAAAATATATGATTCCTCCAATAATGTAATTGAAACTTTAGGAAACGATGAAGATTATTACATAAAATATGAAGATCTTCCTCCACTCCTTATTGATGCGTTATTATCAATTGAAGATGCAGAATTTTATTACCATAAAGGAATTAATCCAAAAAGAGTTATTATCTCTTTAATAAATAATATTAACCCTCATAATTCCATTCAAGGAGGTTCAACTATTACTCAACAATTGATTAAAAATCTTTTTTTAACGAATGAAAAAAGTTATCAAAGAAAAATTAAAGAAGCGTATCTTTCTTTAAAATTAGAAAAAGAATTAACGAAAGAAGAGATTCTAGAACATTATTTCAATCGTGTATATTTTGAAAAAAGTGTTCCCGGAATCTGTTATGCTGCTAAAAAATTTTTTGATAAAAATGTACAAGAGCTAAATCTAGTTGAAATATGCGCCTTAGTATCATTAGTAAAATCACCTAGCCAATATGATCCTTATAAGCATATCGATAATCTAGAAAAAAGAAAAAATATCGTTCTAAAGGCTATGTTAACCCATCAAGTAATATCACAAAACGAATACAATTTAGCATCATCTATCGAAGTAAATTCTTTACTTAATAAAAATAGCAATAATTTTGAAGCAACAAAATATCAAGCTTATTTAGATGTTGTCTATAAAGAAGCTAGTAAAATATTAAACTATGATATTTTTTCTTATCCTGTTAAAATTGAAACTTATCTAGATACTTCATTACAGTCTTATCTTGATAGAATTCAAGAAGGAGATATTATCACCTTTAATAATGATAATATGCAAATAGGGGCTGCAGTTATTAAAGAAAAAGGCCATATTTCAGGGATAATTGGTGGAAGAAATTATCATGGTAAAAAACTATTTAATCATAGCTATGACATGAAAACAAATCCTGCTTCAATCATTAAACCAATTTATTCTTACGCCTTAGGAGTTGAATATTTACATTATAACGAAATGACCACATTAATTGATGAACCTTACTACTATCCAGGAACATCGCTAAATATTAATAACGTTGATCATCAATACTTAGGTAAATTATCCCTAATAGAAGCTCTTGGATATTCCAGAAACACTTGTGCAATTAAAGTATTAGAACAAGTAGTAAAAAAAATTGGAAAAGAAAAAGTAATCTCTTATTTAGAAGATTTAAATATTATGGATGAAGGTCCATTTAGTTATTCCTATGCAATTGGAGGAATGACTTATGGAACTAATCCAATAAACATTGCTGGAGCATACTCTATGTTAAGAAACCATGGTAAATACTATACTCCAACAACTATTAAAAGAATTATTGATATAGAAACAAATAAAATACTTTATGAAAATACTGATGAAGAAAAAAGAGTCATTTCCAATGAAAGCGCAGATATCATCACTTCTTCATTAGAAAGAATGATTGATGGAAATTATTACAATATTGGAATAGCCAAACCAAATAATATAATAATCGCTGGAAAAACAGGAACTGGTGGATATGATATAAATACCATAAAAAAATACAATTTCCCTAATAACGCTGATAAAGATATCTGGTTTAGTGGATACTCTTCTTCAAATACTGTATCCATATGGACTGGATTTGATAAACCAATAAAAAATAAACATACTTATTTTGCTAATAAAGACGAAACAAAAAAAATCGCAAAAAGATTATTTAATTTAATTATTTCTTATGTTTCTAATAAAAATGAACACTTTAATATTTCCGAAAATCTTACCAAAGTTTTTGTTGTAAAACATCAAGAAAAAGCTTATCTTCCTAATGAATACACTCCAAGCAAATACATAAGTTTTGCCTATTATAAAAAAGAAGATATACCTAATGAAGTATTACCTTATCCCATATTGAATCCAATCAATAATGTTAATGTTTATCAAATGGAAAACTCAATTTATATTTCCATATTAGATACTATAAAAGAAGATAATATATACTCTAATTTTTATGGAAATAAGGGATATTTAATTACAATTTCTAATGAAGACTATTTTCAAGAATTATTTATTGAATCAAATGAAGTCGAATGCAATTTGCCCCACCCAGGTATATACGAAATAAAAATCGTAGAAACCTTTAAAGAAAACTACTCATTAAAAGGTGATTCATACGATTTAATATTTACTTATTTTTAAAATATCGACAAATAGAAGTTAATCTACATTCTGCACATTTAGGATTTTGACTCTTACAAAAATATCTTCCAAAATGGATCATTTGATGATGGGTAAGAACATGTTTATCTTGAGGGAAAATTCTCATTAATTTATCTTCTACTTGAATTACATTATCTTTTTCAGAAGCTAAATATAATCTTTTTGATACTCTTTCCACATGCGTATCAACCGCGATTACTGGCTCATTAAATAGCTCTGCTAAAATAACATTACTAGTTTTTCTTCCTACTCCAGGAAGAGAAACTAAATATGAAAAATTATGTGGTACTTCACCATTATATTTTTCTAATAATTCTAAAGCGATTCCTTTAACATTCTTTGCTTTAGTAGATGCTAAACCTAAAGTTTTAATAATCTCAAAAATATCTTCCACTTTCGCATTTGCAAGCATCTTTAAAGTTGGATATTTTGAAAATAATACCCTAGTAA
Source organism: Caryophanales bacterium (assembly GCA_029006735.1). Lineage (GTDB taxonomy): Bacteria > Bacillota_I > Bacilli_A > RFN20 > CAG-449 > UBA3210. Next base: position 49,652 of record JAQXGN010000037.1, on the reverse strand, counting down.
CTTTATTTACACTCTTATCTGTAGTTTGACTTGATAACATTACTGCGATAACTAATTCGTATGGTTTAGAATACTCTAATTCGCATTTTGCATTGGGTAATATCTCATCAAAATAAGAAGAAATTAATTTAACTCTATCTAATTTATTCATCTGTCCATTTTGTATTTGCAATATCGATAGTGTTTTCAATATCTTGTTTCCATTTATCATTTATTGCAGAATACCCTTCTTTTTCTCGATCATTTGATGTCATTCTTTTGATAATCGCGCGATCAACTGCTCTTAAAGATACTCTTTTTGATTTACTCATTACTTCACGTAAACAATCAATAATCATTTCTTCTTTTATTCCTTGAGATACCCACTCACGGATTTTTTCTAATTCAATTGGAGTTAACGTTCTTTTCATTTCTCTTTCAAAAGAGGCAAAAATATTAGAAATTTCTTCTTTTTTTACTCTTGAATCCTCTAAATGAACGCTTGTAACAATACCACGAACAAAATTTTCTTGAAGGCGATTATATGTTGGTCTTAAAGATGTAACTAAAGATAAAGAATTATTACTTATACTTACATATTCTAAAAATCCTCGATTAACTAAACTAACAAGGATATTATCTAATTCTTTAACATCAATATTCATTTTTAATGCAAGTAATTCTGCAGTTACTAATACTGGTTCTTCTCTTAAAATATTATCAATAACTAATAAAACTGCTAAATCATACTCATTTAAATTTAATGATTTATATGTATCCACTAAAACATAGCGATAATCTATTTGATTGATTTTAAAATTCTTCATAATTTACACCTTCGCTTCGTGATTAATATTATATAAGTTTATTAAAAAAACTTAAATAGGAATATTCTATTTGCAAACATTTTTTAATACTCTTAAGAAATTCTTATGTGTTATTTTATCAATTTCATTTGTACTAAATCCGGCATTTTTCAATTCATTAATTAATTCTGGTAATTTAGATGCATCATTTAATCCATTTGGAGTTGGTATTCCATCAAAGTCAGAGCCTAAAGCAATATTATCAATACAACCTAAATCTTTTATATGTTTGATATGCTTTACTAAATCTTTAATTTGATTCCCTTTATTATTAGAAACAAAATCAGGGCAATAATTAATTCCCATAACCCCTTTATTTTTGTGAAGTAATAAAATCATATCATCAGTTAGATTTCTCACCCGATTTTGTACTTCACGAGCATTACTATGTGAAGCAACAATTGGTTTAGTCGAATATTTAATTACATCGTAGAATCCATCATCATTTAAATGTGATACATCAATAATAATACCTAATTCATTCATTCTCTTTATTGCTTTTATTCCTAACTCTTTTAATCCACCATTTTGAATTTGATTATGCATTACATCATTGGGATATGCTAAAGAATTCTCAAAATTCCAAGTTAAAGTCATCATTCTTACTCCACGCGAATAAAAATAATCAATATTATCAATATTTCCTTCTAATATTTCTCCTTCTTCTAATGATAACAAAGCAGAAAGTTTACCCTTAGACTTATTATCAATTAATTCTTTATACGATCTAATTGGAGAAATCAAATGAGAATATTCACTCATTAAATAATCAAATTTATCAATATATTCATTAGCTTTTTTAAAACTAGATTCTCCCTCTTTTAAATAAATAAAGACCGCGAAGCATTGCAACAAGTATTCGCCTTTGTATAATTTATTTAAATCAATATGGAGATTAGAGTTAAGAAAATTTTCATCATCTTTTAAATTTCTAGTCAATGTATCACAATGTAAATCAATAATGTTCAATGGATTTTTGCTATTTAATACGATTGGCAATACTTGATCAACATGATATTTTCTTAATAAATTCCTTGCCTTATTTTCATTATATTTCATCATTTTATCGATCTCTTCTCGGCTTTTGATATAATTAATTTTTTTCAATAAACCGACATTTTCTTTAATAATTTGTTCAAGACTATCTTCAATAACAAAATCTAAAATAAGTGAAAAGCGGATTACCCTTAATAACCTTAATGGATCTTCATTAAACCTAACTAAAGGATCATTTATCATTTTGATAATATGATTATGTAAATCATTTAATCCACCATGAAAATCATATAGATTTCCTTTATTATCTAAATATAATGCATTAATCGTTAAATCTCTTCTTTCACTATCAATTTCTGGATCATTAACAAATTCAACAATACTAGGATGACGATAATCAATGTATTCTTTTTCTTTTCTTAAGGTTGTAATATCAATCTTTGATCCTTGATATTTACAAGTCATACTACCAATTGATTTAAAGTTTTCACTTATTTCCATAAAGCATTTCATTTCATCGATAGTGGCATTTGTAGCAAAATCAAAATCAACTAATTCTTTTCCTAAAAGAAAATCTCTAGTTGTTCCTCCAACCATATATAAATCAAATCCATTTTTCTCAAAAAGATCTGCTAAAGAAATAAAAATAGGTGGCAATTTCATTGATTATTAATCCTTTCAATCACGCAAAAAACTTATTAACATTATTGTAAACTAGAATTATTTTAAATGACACATTATATTATATAAACCTTAAGAAAAATCTAAAAAACCTTATTTATTTTAAATAAAATTATTGACTTAATAACCAAATAAGGTTATATTTTATTTACGCAGCGAGAAAGATGGGTATTTAGCTCAGCTGGGAGAGCATCTGTTTGACGTACAGAAGGTCGGGAGTTCGATCCTCTCAGTACCCACCATTGATGATTATTAAGGAACTTCGGTTCCTTTTTTTATTACAATTTAAAAAAATCATATTTTACTATGATTTTATTTTCTTTTTTAAATCATCTAACGAAGCAACATTAAATGTAGATGAAGTTAAAGGAGTTATTGAAATATATCCATGTTCAACTGCATATACATCACTACCTCTTTTCACATTATCAAATAAACTATATCTATCATGAACAAGGCTATCTTCTCCAACATGAAAATTATATCTTAAAACATTTCGGTGAAGAAAAGTAAACCTAATACCTTTAAAATTATCCCCTTTATGAAAATTACAGTTTAATAAATAATCTTTAGAATACAATTTATTATCTAAAATATATTTTAGTAAAATACTAATATGTGATTTAACATTAGTAAAATCATTATATTTTGAGGTGGATAAAGCAATCGCAGGTACTCCATTAAATAATGCTTCATAACATGCTCCTACTGTACCAGAATACATCGTATCAATACTAAGATTTGGACCATTATTGCATCCAGAAACAACAATGTCAATATTTTGATTAATTCCATATAACCCAAATGAAACACATCCAGTTGGAACACTATCTAAAGCATAATGATGATCATCATACTTAATAAAACTTTCTTCTTTTCCATAACTTAATGAACATGATTTTCCAGATTGGACATATTTAGGAGCCACGACAAAAACTTCTCCAAATTTTTTTAAAACTTCTTCAACTAAAACGATGCCTTCTGCACCAAAACCATCATCATTAACTAATAAAAATTTCATATTTTAATCTCTTTCATTCATTAAATAAACAAAATCATCTAAGAATGTATCTAATGAAGTAGGTTCTAATTTTGCTTTATATGCTAAAGATATACGTCCTGTTTCCTCACTAACAACAACAGTAACTGCATCAGAAATTTCCGAAATACCAACTGCTGCTCTATGTCTTGAACCATATTTTCCAGTTAACGCTCTTGTTGTAGGAGTATAATAAACTGAAGCAGAAATAATCATATTACCTCTTATTACAACTGCACCATCATGTAATCTTGTTCCAGGATAAAAAATAGTCATTAATAATTCTGCACTAACTGGTGCATTAATTGCAGTACCATTTTTTATAACATTATCTAAAGATTGTGCTTTTTCAAATGTAATAATCGCGCCTGTTTTTGTACGTGATAAACTCTTTACTGCGTCATCAATTGCTTTATACATTAATTCAGTAGAATTCTTTGTGTTTTTATCTTTTCTAGTTGTTTTTAAAGTAGCGTTTTTCAAAAATAAATATCTGAATTCGGATGCATTAATAAACAAGATCAAACTCATTCCAATCACTAAAACAACTGATGAAGTAATTAGAAGTAAAGGCATAGTAAACACATATCCAACAAACATCAAACATACGCATGAAGGATAAAAAATGTATGCTGCAACACGATTGATCTTGCGAATGATAAAAACCATAATAAAACATGCAAGAATAAGTGCGATAATTGCATCTGCAATTGCTAAACCGATTGGTAAATCAAAACACCATCTCATGTTGCTTCTCCTTTCTTCTCTACTCTATTTTATAGATTAACATAGTTAATCATGATTTTAAAGATATCAATAATATTTTATTAACTAAAAACAATTTTTTTATTATTAATCATTCATTGTTTTTTCAATAAACTCCAATAGTTGTTTTGATGCTCTTCCTCGATGTGAAATCATATTTTTTTTCGCATCCTCCATCATTCCAAAAGTTTCATCATAACCAACCGGTTGGAAAATAGGATCATAACCAAAACCATGTAAAGAAGAAATTGGTTCAACAATATTACCCAAACATATTCCTTCAAAAATTTGATCTTGCTGATTTGGATAATTACATACTGCAATTGCGCAAGTAAAATGTGCACTTTTATCTAAAAAAGGTTGAAGTTTTTCAATAATAACTTTGTTCTTCTCTTCATATGAAGATCCTTCCATAAATCTTGCAGATCTAATACCTGGGAAGTTATCTAGAGCATGAATGGAAAGTCCCGAATCATCCGCAATAACAATTTTACTAGTATATTTGGCAATTGTTGAAGCCTTAATATAAGCATTCTCTTTAAAAGAAGTACCATTTTCATCAATATCAACACTAATTCCTTCGTCTTTTAAAGAAGTAATTTCAAATGGATATCCTTCAAATAATTCTTTATATTCCCGAACTTTATTTTGATTGCCTGTTGCTATAACAATATGTAATTTTTTCATATAAAAACCTCAATAAATTCATTCTAATTATGAATAAAGAAAAAATCTATGTTTTGATAAAAAAATTAAGTAAATAAAACTAATTATATTTCTTCAACGTATTCTACATATGGAAGTTGACTTATTTCATTTATCAAAGAAAGATGATTCATTTTTTGCTTTTTGTTTTTCGTCACCAATACAATTGTATAAACAGATAATCCCGATTGAGAATAAGCCGTATTATGTTCAACTGACGCAATAGAAATCTCCTTCGTTCTAATATATTTGACAAATTCTTTTAAATTTAATCTTGTTTCAAATTCAACATGGATTTCAAAACAACCTCTTCTGTTTGTAAATGCTTTTTCTATTTTACTTAAGAATAAAACAGCTAAAACAACAAATAGAAACCCAACAATACTTGCTGTATAAAAGCCACATCCTAAGCATAAACCAATACAAGCAATCGCCCAAAGTCCTGCAGCAGTTGTTAAACCTTTAATTTGCCCTCTTGATGTAAATAAAATAGTTCCTGCACCTAAAAATCCAACACCAGTAATTACCGCTGCTCCAAGTCTAGAACCATCACCTGTATTATATGTTTCTCTTAAAAATTGATCAGTTAACATGATTAAAGTAGCACCTAAACATACTAAAATGTAAGTTCTTAATCCAGCAGCATGTTTTCTAGCTGCTCTTTCCATACCGATACAACCCGACATTGATAATGCTAAGATTATTCTAACTATTATTGACCAAATAGAAATAGAAGATAATTCTCCCGCAATTAAAGAGAAGACTCCACCTAATTTATTTAATAAAGCCATAATTGGATCAACGATATTTGGCTCAATAGTAATAATTTCTTCAAGAAAAATCATAAATATCACCTTCCCATGTGTTCATTAATTATAATACAAATATTTATTTTGTCAATCTGCTTATTATGGGATGATTGAACAATTTTTTTATAAAACAATTTAAAAAATGTTTATTAAAAAACGTAGTCACATTCAAAGATTAACTTATGCAACTACGTTATTTTCATGCTGAAATTAAATCCCTAACGGGCTTTTTTTCTTCAAATCTACATATTCAATTAATATCAATAAGCCTTGTTTTGAATATTTTTTTCATAATAGACTACTTCTTACATACAAATTCACTATTTAATAAATAACGAAATCAAATAGTTTGTAATACTATTTGTTGTCATAAATTTTGATATAGTAAATATACCTTCGTTTGTTTCACCTAAATAAAGTGTAGTATTTACCCATTCTGCTAAAGTTGGTGAATATGCAGATAAAAATGCTAATCCAAATAGCAAGGCATCAACCACAATATAAGCGATAAATAATCCAAATACTCCACCAAGAATTCTATTAAGTGGTCCAATTAATGGAATCTTATTAATATTTTTTAATAATCGACCCAATACAATAACAACAATACTGACAACTAATTCAATAATCAAGAATGCTAGAGAAAGCATTGCATATGAAGTAATTGAATTTGCAAAGTAAATTGCTAATTGCTCTTCACCTGAATCAGGAATTATTCCATTTAATAATTTTGATAATACTGGAATAAACGCTTCTGGTATAGATAAAGTTTTTAACCCTTCTTGAATAACTAATCCTTTATCAGTAATATCATTAATAACCATATCAAAAGGAGCCCCTTTTGCTAAAAAAGAAGATGATAACGTATCAATCATTTTTGATCCAATTGGACTATTTGTTAATAAGACACTTATTGGTTTAGCAAGTAAAACACCTGCTGCAAAAATAATAACTACTTTACCAGCTTTCAATAATGTAAAAGCAAATCCTTTAATACATCCACCAATAATTGAAACTAGCATAAAAATAATAATGATAATAGAAACAATATCAACGTAGAAATTTCCAATTGTAAAAATAGCAAGCATTTTTTTAGCCTCCTTTTCTAAAAAATCCAATCATCAAATAATGACATTTGATTCCTTTCTGGTAGTCCTTTTAAACTACCCAGTTTACGTAAACTCTCAATGTTTTGAGCAGATAATTTAGTTCTTAATTGTAAATCTTCAATTGATGTAAATGGCTTATTATTTCTTGCTTCTACTACCGATTGAGCAGCTAAACTACCCAAAGCATCAATCGTATCAAAAGGAGGAATAATCGCATTATTTGCTTTATCAACAACAAACTTACTTGCCAAAGAACGGTTAATATCAATAGTTGAAATCTTATAACCTCTTTCCGCCATCTCTAAAGCTATATTTAAACACTTTTCTATTTCTTCATCTTTTGGAGATAACTTTTCTCCTCTTGATTTCATTTGACGATATAATTCTATTTTATCACCAATTGCCTTTTCTCCACTAGACATTACTTTAATATCGTATTGCTTTGATCTAGCAGTAAAATAAACTGCATAGTATTCTAATGGATAATACACTTTAAACCAAGCAACTCTACATGCCATCATAACATATGCTACAGCATGAGCTTTTGGGAATAAATATTTAATCTTATTACAAGATTCAATATACCATTCAGGAACTTTATGTTCTCTTAATAAATCTTCATCTTCTGGAGTAAGTTTTTTCCCTTTTCTAACTCTTTCCATAATTACAAATGATTTACCTGCTTCAACACCATAATTTTGTAGACCAATCATAATATCATCACGACATCCAATAACACTTTTTAAAGTGCATGTATTACTAGAAATTAAATTTTGTGCATTTCCATTCCAAACATCGGTACCATGCGATAATCCTGAAATAATCAATAAATCTGCAAAAGAATTAGGTTTTGTATCAATCAACATTTGACGAACAAAAGGAGTACCAAATTCAGGTAATCCTAATGCACCATTTTGTTCTTGCAAACGATTTGCATGACACTTTAAAGCATCCCTTGAACTAAATAAGGAAATTACATTACTATCCGCATTTGGTACAGTTTTAGGGTCAATACCAGTTAAATCACCTAACATTTTTAAAGCTGTAGGATCAACGTGACCTAATAAATCTAATTTCAATACATTATCATGAATCTTATGGAAATCAAAGTGGGTAGTTTTCCAAGAAGCAGATAAATCATCTGCTGGATATTGAATTGGTGTAAAATCAAAAACATCCATATCTGTTGGAATAACAATAATACCTCCTGGATGTTGACCAGTTGTTCTTTTTACATCCATACAACCTAAAGATATTCTTCTTATTTCTGCTTCCTTAATTGTTTGTGGATCAATTCCTAATGCTTCATAATATCCTAAAGCATAACCATAAGCCGTTTTTTCAGCGACAGTTTCAATAGTACCTGCTCGATAAACATTATTAACGCCCAATAATGTTTTTGTTAATTCATGTGCTTTTGATTGATATTCTCCCGAGAAATTTAAATCAATATCCGGAACTTTTTCAGCATGGAATCCTAAGAACGTAGCAAAAGGAATGTTTTGACCGTCACGAATCATTTCTTTACCACAATGAGGGCATGCCATTGGAGGTAAATCAAATCCTGAACGATATTCAACTACATCAACATCCCAATCGGAATATAAACAATTTGGACATCTATAATGTGGTGGTAAAGGGTTAACTTCGGTAATTTCTGCCATAGTTGCAACAAAAGATGAACCGACAGATCCTCTAGAACCAACCATGAATCCATCTTCGTTAGTTTTCTTAACAATCATTGTTGCGATATAATATTGAACAGTATATCCATATTTCAAAATACCTTCTAATTCAGCATCTAGTCTATCCTTAACTTGTTTTGGTAATGGATCACCATACATTTTTTTAGCATTACTCCAAACAATATCTAATAATTTTTTATCACAATCCTTAATAAATGGTGGATATAAACGATCTTTAACTGGATTAACTTTCTCAAACATATCTGCGATAATATTAGAATTTTTAATAACAATTTCCTTAGCTTTATCTATGCCTAAAAAATCAAATAGACGAAGCATTTCACTAGTAGAACGGAAATGTTGATCTGGATTTTCATAAGAGATACCTTGATTTGCTAATCTTTCACGAGAATAAGGATTTAGTGGATGTCTACCGCCTCCCACTAATTTACCAAAAATATAAACATCACGGAAAATTTTATCTTCCATAGATAAATAATGAGCATCTCCAGTAGCAACACATAATTTGTCTAATTTTTCACAAGCCACAACAATATCTTTAATCGTTCTTTTAATATTATCCATTGATTCAACAGAACGAGAATTAACTAAATGAGAATAATTTTCTGGTGGTTGAACTTCAATAAAATCGTAGAATTTCATTTTTTTAATCAAGATTTTTTCACCTTTTGTTTGTGCAATATCAAAAATTTCCCCATTACAACAAGCTGACCCAATTAATAGATTTTCACGATATTTTTCTAATTCTTTTCTAGGGATTCTAGGAGTAGAAGCAAAATATACTGTATTTGATAAAGAAACAAGTTTAAATAAATCTTTTAATCCAATCGCGTTTTTCGCATAAACCGTAACATGGCTTGGTCTTAAAGATTTAAATAAATTTTCACTAGATAAATTTGCTAAATCACTATGTAATAAATTCATATTATTTTTTGATAATTGAGCAAGCATTGCCTGCCATGCTTCATTTAATACTTTAGCGTCATAATCAGCACGGTGAGCAAAATGTGATTTTTTCATATTAGATTCATCATCTTCTTCATAATCTACTTCATATTGACGACACAAAGAACCTAAAGTGTGTGATTTATTTTCTGGAAATAAATATCTTGCAAGAGATAAAGTATCAATAACTGGATTGCTTATTTCATTAAAACCATTATTCAATAATGCCTCATTTAAAAATCCAATATCAAAGGAAGCATTATGAGTAACTAAAATTGTATCTTTATCACCAATAAAATCTAAAATAATTTTTAAAGCTTCTTTAATTTTTGGTCGACCTAATAACATCTCATCACTAATATGAGTTAATTCTTTTACTACTTTAGATAATGGTTTTTCTGGGTTAATAAGTAAATCGATAGAATCCTGAACAAAACCATCTTTAAACTTTACCGCGCCAAATTCTATAATTCGATCATAACGAGATGATAAGCCAGTTGTTTCAAAGTCAAATACAACATATGTAGCCTTATTTAAAACGATATTACGTGGATTAAAAATATAATTGAGTGAATCATCAATCATATTCATTTCACATCCATATATTGCTTTTATTCCATATTTTTTCGCGGAAGATTGAATATCTGGAAAGGCTTGAACATTGTAATGGTCTGTAATTGCCATCGCCTTCATTCCCCACTTTGCTGCTTGATTAAAATATTGATCTATAGAAGCTACTCCATCCATCGCAGACATCTTACTATGCGCGTGTAATTCAACACGTTTTTCTTCCGATTCATCAATTCTTTCTGGACTAAATGATCCTTCTAAAATATTTATAAAATCAGCGATTAATTGTATATCTTTAGAATATTTATTCTTTGTGATTCCACCACGAATTCGTAAATACGCCCCTACTTCTTTATATTGAGATAATTTTTCTGGTGCAAAATTTCTACGATTGCTAAAAATAGTAACACAAATACTATCTGTATGATCATAAACATAAAGAGTAACAATAAACTTGCCATTCTTTGTTGCTCTTTCATCAGCTTTAAATACTTGTGCATCAATTTGAACATTTTTTGCACTTTCATCAATATCACAAATACACATTGGAACATAATTACCTTTAACTCTTTGTTTTTGATCATAAGAACCAATTGTATTTTCTACTCTTTTATTATAATTTTCTTTAATTGCTTTTAATGCTTCATTTAATAAAGTTTGTCTATTATCTAATTCATCAGAATAAACTATATCTGTATTAATATCAAAATTAATATCTAATTCATCTAACAATTCTTCCCACATTTCTACAACTGGACGGAAACTATCAAAATGAATACTACCATTAAAAATAAAAGTAATCGAACTTTTATCACATTTATATTTAGGCATTTTTTCTTCTGAATAACCTGTATTATAGATAAATTCATCACGAAGAAGATTATAGACTTGTTTTCCATCAATAGGATTACTATATGCAAAAGATAAACTCGATTTAAAAGGAGCTTTATCAACTGCATCTAATAATCTTTTTGCATCAACATATTGTAAACAATATGGAGAAGTAATCTTCATATAACAAATATTATTAACTTTATCATAAACAGGTCTATCAAAGTCACACTTTTGATAAGGTGTAAAATCTTCAATTCCAATCTTTTTTAAAAAGCGAACAAATACTTCCTCCATAATCTACTCCAATCTAATTATTTTTAAAATAGCCCCACAATATCCTTTATCGTAATCACAAACATTAATCCAAATAATAAAATCATTCCAATTGTTGACATAATAGATTTTACTTTTGGATTAATTTCTTTTTTAGTAATACCTTCAACACATAATACTAAGAAATGCCAACCATCTAAGCCTGGGAAAGGTAATAAATTAATAACAGCTAAGTTAATAGAAATTAAGCCCCAGAATAATAAATAATAACCGAATCCTAAATCAACAAAAGTCATTTGTTGTTGAACAATTGCAATTGGTCCTCCTAAAGAAGAAAATCCTTCTTTGGTAAAGATTTTTGATAGTGCAGAATAAATCGCAATTGAATATTGGCCAAATGTTTTAACGGAATTGCTCATTACTTCACCGAAAGTAAAATGACGTCCATGTAAACTAATTCCAACAAGTTCCCATGCAAATGTTTCTTTTACTTCACCATTATTTTCAACTTTTGTTTTTGAATAAGCATTGACTGTGATTTCTTTTACTCTTCCATCTAATAATGTAAATTTATAAGTCTTGGTATCACCAATAGCCATAGGAGAAAAACTATTTCCTTGTTGATTCATAAACTCTGGAGTTCCTCCATATGTATCTAATGTTCCTGGAACAATATCATAAGAATAAGAAGATGGTAAAGAAACAATCTTTAAACTACTACCTTCTTTAACTACATCATCATTTAAATATGTGACTTGATTTCCTAATAAATCATTACCAACATAATAGACATAGATTTCACCTGTCTTTTTATTTTTCTTTTCAATAGTTTTATATGTACCATCATCATTTTTGATTGGTACAAAGTATACTTCTTTTTCATCAACAAGAGTAATCGCGACTTGTGTATTTTCTAATTCCGATTTAATTGCTCCCGTATAAGAAACAACGATATTCTTAATGCTTGTATCACTATCAATGATTACTTCGCCTTCTAATAATTTAGAAGTGTATTCATGCTTTTCATTATTAGAATCAACATAAGATAAATTTTCTTGAACTTTAAATGAATCTTTACGATAATCTGCAGTTGTATTTATTGAATAAGCGCAAATCAATAATACTAAGCCAAGAATTGCATTTAAAACAACACCTGCAAGCATAATAATCGCTCTTTGCCATTTCTTTACACCAGATAAAAATCTATTCGCAGGAATATTCGATAATTGTTCAACATCTTCTAAACCTTCTCCTGCCATAGAAACAAATCCACCTAAAGGAATACAACGTAAAGAAAATTTTGTTTCTTTTGGTCTATTCTTTTTTACGTTCATTCCCTTTGGTTTAATAGTAAAAATAGCAGGACCAAAACCTATCGAATACTCATCACAATAAACATCGAATAATTTAGCCATTGATAAATGACCTGCTTCATGAATACTTACTAACACAGTTAGTCCTAATAAAAAATAAATTATATTTAAAATAATACTCATTGTTTTCTCCTTTCAATCTCCTCTTTTACTAGTTTTCTAGTAAGAGAATCAACATAAACTAAATCTTCTACACTTGGGCAGTCTATTACTCTATGTGTAGATAACATCATTTCAATAATCTCTTCAATTTCTAAAAATGAAATTTGATGATTTAAGAAAGCATATACTGCTTCTTCATTACTCGCATTTAATACGCAAGGTAAACTTCCTCCAATATTAATTGCTTTATATGCATAGCTAACGCATGGATATCGCTTAACATCAAATTTACGGAAATGAAGAGATGAAATATTCTCTAAATCTAAAGATTTATATTCCCCTTCATGTCTATTTTTACCATATAAAGCATAAGAAATTGGAATTCGCATATCCGCAGGACCAATATCTGCTAAAAAGGAATGATCATTAAATTCTACTAATGAGTGAATAATTGATTCATCATGTAATAAAATTGAAATATTATCGATTTCAAAATCAAATAAATATTTTGCTTCAATAAGTTCAAATCCTTTATTCATCATTGTCGCAGAATCAATCGTAATTTTATTGCCCATTGACCAAGATGGATGTTTTAATGCCTCTTCAACAGTAACTCCTTTTAATTCATCGCGAGTTAAATTTCTAAAACTTCCTCCTGAGGCAGTTAAGATTAATCGTTTAATATCTTTTTTCTTTTTTCCTTGAAGACATTTTGCTAATGCAACATGCTCACTATCAATTGGATAAAGATGTGCTTTGTTCTTTTTTAAACAAGATTTAATTATTTCTCCTCCAACAACTAATGTTTCTTTATTTGCAAGGGCTAAATCAATCTTATTTTCTAAAGTAAATACACTTGGAACAAATCCAACAAAACCAACTAAAGCATTAACAACTAAATCTGGTTTTGAATTTTCAATTACTTTTAAGATACCTTGATTATTACAATAACCTTTTTTAGAAGAATTAACCTTAACAAAGTTTTCTTCATCTTGAATTGAATAACATTCAATAGAAGGAAATTCAGTTAGAATTTTATTTAATTCTTCAATATTTTTCCCACAAGTTACACCGACTAAAACAAAATCACCCGGATTATTCTTAATAATATCGATTGTTTGCCTACCGATTGAGCCAGTCGCTCCTAATAAACATATCCTTTTCATGGTTTTCTCCTAGATATTACTAATAATTTGAAGAGCAAGATTAATTGATAGAATAAAAATTGTAACGGTTAAGCTTGTTACTAATAAAGAATCAATTCTATCTAATATCCCACCATGTCCAGGTAAAGCCTTAGAAAAATCTTTAATGTTATAATAACGTTTAATTGTAGAAAAAATAAAATCTCCTAAAACGGATACAATAGGCATTATTAATGAAAACAATAATATTAAATACCAATGATTTAAATCTAAAATACCATCAAGAAGAGGAATTCCATTTCCACATAAACACATGCCTAAAACAAAAGACAAGACAAAACTAATGATGACTCCTCCAAAGAAACCTTCCCATGTTTTATTTGGAGAAATACGAGGATTAACTTTATGTTTTCCAAATAAAATACCGATAATATATGCACCAATATCAGAGCCAAAAGATCCAACTACTACATATAAGAAAAGGAAAACTGATAAATATTTATTACCATTATATGCATCCGCTAAAGCATTTGGAGAATATCTTAAGAAATAAAATGATTGAACTGATAATGATAAAAATAATGACATTGTGAAATAATAACAAACATCACTAACATCAAAAGAAGAAGTAAGCATACTACCTAAAAATAAGCCAAACGCTAATACCGCGAATCCTAAAGTAGAAACACCAATATCAGTCATGGAAAAAATACCATTAGTAATATTGAATCCGGCTGTAGATATTCCTAAACCATCAACAATTACACCAGGACTAGTTGAAGAAGAAAACAAATTAACTAAAATCCCTTTAAATGGAAGCCAATAAATAAAAGAAATAGTCATGACAAAAGTGAGAACATCAATCCATTTAGGATGTTTCTTTTTATGCAATACATGAATAAACTCATATGTTGCAAAAACAGATACAATCGCTATAAGAGAAAAGAAGAACCAATCGCCAAGTACTAAGCAAGGAACGCCAACAACTATAATTGCTAAAGCAGTTATTAGTCTAACTACAAATGATTTCTTTGTTTTTTCATTTATTTTGTTTACTTGAATACCATTATTTGTCATATCATAATCCTTTCACTTATTTTTTTATTATACTTGATAATAAAAAATAAAAAAAGACAAAAGCAGTATATGTTTAATAATTATTTTATTATAAACTACCCCACTTTTGTCTATTAAAAACTATATCTATCTAGTTTTTCTAGAAAATATCCCTTATTTATAAAATTAAATAGTCATGATATCTTTTTCTTTTACTGAATATTCTTCATCAACCTTTTTGCAATATTCATCAGTTAATTTTTGAACATCTGCTTCAAGTTTCTTTTGCATATCTTCTGGATATTCTGCTTCTTTAATCATATCTAAGCAATCTCTTCTTGCATTACGCATTGCAATTTTGCCTTCTTCTGCATATTTCTTAGCAGTTTTAGCAATTTCTCTACGTCTTTCTTCAGTTAATGCAGGAATATTTAAACGAATTACATTTCCATCATTAATTGGAGTTAAACCAAGATTTGCAGCATTAATACCAGCAATAATTGCTTTAATATCATTTCTATCATATGGCTTAACTAATAATTGTCTTGCTTCTGGAACAGAAACTGATGCGATAGAAATCAAACTAATTCTATCACCATAGTATTCTACTTCAACACTATCTAACATTCTTGCACTTGCTCTACCTGTTCTTAATGTTGAGAAATTGTTTCTTAAGTTAGCAAGATTTCTCTCCATATCTTCTTTACAAAGTTCTAATTCTTCTTCCATACTATTTTTCTCCTTTAATTGTTGTTCCAATATCTTCACCATCTAATATCTTAATAAAATTAGATGTATCATTCATATTAAAAACTCTAATTTCAATTGGTGTATCCATGCATAAGGATACTGCTGTTCTATCCATGACTTTTAAATCACGTTCTAACATTTCATTATATGTAAGATGACTAATAAATTCTGCCTTTGGATCAACTTTAGGATCAGCTGAATATACTCCATCAACACCATTTTTTGCCATTAAAATCGCATCACATCCGACATCATTTGCTCTTAATGAAGCAGTAGTATCTGTAGTGAAATATGGGTTACCAGTTCCTCCTCCAAAGATAACAACTCTTCCTTTTTCTAAATGACGAATTGCTTTTCTACGAATATAAGGTTCTGCTACTTGCTTTGATTCTAAAGCAGACATAACTCTTGAATCTAACCCTACTTGTTCTAAAGCCGATTGAACTGCTAATGCATTAATTAAAGTACCTAGCATTCCCATATAATCTGCTGTAGATCTTTCAACTCCGATTGTTTGAGCTAGCTTACCTCTCCAAATATTACCTCCGCCAACAACAATAGCAATCTCAACTCCACGATCATGCATTGATTTGACAGCATTAGCGACATATCTTAAATTAGCTGCATCAAAAATGTCACCATTTTCTTTATCTGCTAATGCTTCTCCAGATAATTTAAGAAGAACTCTTTTGTATTTATTATTCATTTCTATTCTCCTTTTTTAGAAAAAAGCACTCGAAAAAGAGTGCTTCTTAATTAGTTCATTTGTTTTGCAACTTCTTCTGCAAAGTTTTCTTCACGTTTTTGAAGGCCTTCACCAACTTGGTAACGGACAAATTTAACAACTTTTGCATTTCCTAAAACATTAGCAACTTTTTGTGATGGATCTAATAAATATTCTTGAGCTAATAAAACTGAATCACTTAAATATTTATTAACTTTTCCTTCAACGATTTTAACAAGAGCTTGTTCTGGTTTACCTTGTAATTTTGGATCATTCTTTGCTGCTTCCATTTGAACTGCTGTTTCTTTTGCAACGATTTCAGCTGGAATATCTTCTTTTGCAATATATGTAGGGTTATTTGCAGCAATTGACATAGCAATGCCTTTTGCTAATTCATTAGTAGCATTGTCTAATAATGCTAATACAGAAATTTTTCCACCCATATGGATATATGTTCCGAATGTTTGTGAATCATTTTTTGTAACGATTTCAAATCTTCTTAAGTCTAATTTTTCACCAATCTTAACTGTAGCATTTGTGAATAATTCTTGTGTAGCTTCTTTTGCACAATTAACGCAGCCTGGTTTCTTTTCTAAAAGAATGTCAGCAACATTATTAACTAATGCTTTGAAGTCATCACTCTTTGCAACAAAGTCTGTTTCTGAGTTAACTTCTAAGATAACAGCTGTATCACCTTTTGCAACAACACAAGTTAAGCCTTCTGCTGCGATACGAGATGATTTCTTTGCTGCTTTAGCAATACCTTTTTCTCTTAACCATTCACATGCTTTTTCAACATCTGAATCACAAGCAAGTAATGCTGCTTTGCAATCCATCATACCTGCGCCTGTACGATCTCTTAAGATTTTGATTAATTCGATTAAATTTGAAGCCATTGTATTTTTCTCCTTAAATTATGCAGCTTTTTCTTCTGTTGCTGCTGGTTTTTTTGCTCTTGGAGCTTTCTTTGCAGCTGGTTTTTCTTCAGCTACTGGAGCTTCTGCTGCTGGAGCTTCTGCTGCTGGTGCTGGAGTTGCTTTAGGTGCTTTTGGAGCAACTTTTTTTACTGGTTTTTTATTTGATGAGTTTTTTGAAGCAATTGCATCTTCAATTTTCTTTGCTTTGATTAATTTTAATTCTTCTGCTTTATCAAATGAATTTAATGCATCAACCATTGAAACTTCTTCTTCTGGTTGGACACCATATGCAACACTTGTTTGTCCGCCTTTTGCTTCAACAACTGCATCTGCTAAGATACCTGTAATTAATGAGATTGCTTTTACTGCATCGTCATTTGCAGGAATTGCATAGTCAACTTCATCTGGGTCAGCATTTGTATCAATAATACCAAATACTGGAATATTTAATTTCTTTGCTTCACTTACTGCGTTATGTTCTAATTTTGGATCAACAACGAAGACTGCATTTGGAACTCTTCTCATTTCTTTGATACCATCTAAGTTTGCAAGTAATTTTTCTTTTTCTTTTCTTAATCCTGCAACTTCTTTCTTAGTAAGAGTATCGAATGTTCCATCTTCTTCCATTGCTTCTAAAGATTTTAAGTATTTAATTCTTTTTTGGATAGTTTTGAAGTTAGTTAATGTACCACCTAACCATCTATTTGAAACATAGAATGAGCCTGAACGTTCTGCTTCTGCTTTGATAATATCTTTTGCTTGTGGTTTTGTACCGACAAATAATACTTTACCGCCGTCAGAAACAATTTTCTTTAAAGCATGATATGCTTCTTGTACTTTTTGTGCTGTTTTTACTAAATCAATAATGTAAATACCATTTCTTGATCCGTAGATGAATTTACCCATTTTAGGATTCCATCTTCTTGTTTGGTGGCCAAAATGGCAACCTGCTTCTAATAATTTTTTTGTTGATACAACTGCTTCATTTTCGTCATGGATAACATTTGCCATAACTTCATCAGTTGTTACAACTGCTTCGTTTAATTCTTCACTCATAGTGAACCTCCTATTTGTTTTTTCCCTCCTTTGCTTCTAACATCATCCCTAATTTTTCTTGCCCCTTGGCTAAATTAGACTCGGCGATGAATCCACAAAGTGCGTTGTCTCTATTTTAGAGCCAATTAATAATAACACGATAACAAAGTCTTCGCAAGAAAATTTTAATAATTAATAACATTAATTACTAAAAAAAGAAAAAACCATCATTTTTCTTTCTTCGCTCGTGGAAAAACATTCTTATATGTGTCAATCACTTGCTTTGAAGAAACATGAGTATAAATTGTTGTAGTATCTAAAGATTCATGTCCCATTAATTCTTGAATAGTTCTTAAATCCGCGCCTTTGTCAAGAAGATGAGTAGCAAAACTATGTCTCATTTTATGGGGATGAAGATTTAAAAATACACCCGTTTTTCTTTCGATTGACGTTAAAATATATTCAACACCTCTAGCAGTTAATTTTTCCCCTTTATTATTCAAAAATACATAACTAGTTTTCTTTGCTTGAGGATTTCTTCTTAATATTTCTACTCTAGTGTCTTCTAAATAATCGTTTAAAGTATTTAAACAAGAATTAGAAAAAGGTACAACACGTTCCTTATTCCCTTTACCGATAATTCTCATTACTCTTTGACGCATATTTATATTTTGTAAAGTTAAGTTAACTAATTCACTTACACGAATTCCAGATGTATATAATAATTCAATTATTGCCTCATCTCTTTTTGCAAGAAAATCGCCTCTTTTTTTATTTTCATTAAATAAAGCTTCAACTTCTTTATCATATAAAACATCAGGTAATCTCTTATCTAGTTTAGGAGATGAAATGAATAAAAAAGGATTAGATTTTACATATTTATTTTCAACTAACCAATTAAAATATCGTCTTAATGCTACTAATCTTCTTTGATTAGAACGCTTAGATATATTATTTGTTAACTCATTTCTTAGGAAGTTTCTGATAACAATAGAATCTATTTCTTTAAGCGTATACCCTTGATTATTCGCGAAAAGTAAAAACTTGCTTATATCTTTAAAATAAGCATCTATTGTATTATTTGAATAGTTTTTAATATATCTTAGATATTCTATATACTTTTCTAATTCATCAGTCACAATATTCTCCAATCCATTTTTTTAAAGAAGCTAATGATCTTTCTGCGACCAAAGTCTTATCTTTCAACAAATTCATCATAATGCCGAAGTTTGCATTCATTGGTGCAAAACTCTTTGCACTAGCCGTACAAATATAATTAATAATAGAACCCATAATTGTTTCATTAGGAACTGGAACAAAATCTTTTCCCTTTAGTTTTCTATCTAAATAGACTGCACACAATAACCCAGACATAGCTGATTCCACATATCCTTCAACTCCAGATAATTGACCTGCAATATAAATATTACTATTCTCTTTTAGCGAGAAATCCCTATTTAAATGCTTAGGAGCGCAAATGAAGGTATTTCTATGCATTAACCCATAACGAACAAAAGAAGCGTTCTTTAAGCCAGGAATTAAGGAAAAAATACGTTTTTGTTCTTTAAAAGTTAGATTAGTTTGGAATCCTACAATATTATATAAAGTTCCACTAGCATTATCTTGTCTAAGTTGTACTACAGCATAAGGTTTTACTCCATTATGTTCTAGTCCTTGAGGCTTTAAAGGCCCAAATCTTAAAGTCTTTTCTCCTCTTTTTGCCATTACTTCAATTGGCATACATCCTTCAAAAACACGATCAAAATCATGTAAAGAAGCAATTTCTCCATTAATCAATTCTTGATAAAAAATCTCATATTCTTCTTTTGAGAAAGGACAATTAATATAAGAATCATCACCTTGATCATAACGTGATTTTCTATAAGCAATATTCATATCAATACTATCTTTTTCAATAATAGGTGCAGCAGCGTCAAAAAAGAAAAGATGATCTTGCCCTAAAATACCCACTAAAGTTTTTGATAAACCATCACTAGTTAATGGTCCAGTTGCAATAATATTGATTCCTTCTTTAAAATTACAAACTTCTTCATGATGAATAACAATATTTTCATTAGATTCGATTTTAGAAGTAATATATTGAGAAAACAATTCTCTATCAACTGATAAAGCATTTCCTGAAGGAACTTCAGAATGTAACGCTGCTTCAATCATAATAGAATCGAATAAACGCATTTCTTCTTTTAATAAACCACAAGCATTATCAATCTTTTTACTTTTCAATGAATTTGAACAAACTAATTCTGCAAAATTAGAAGAATGATGAGCTGGGCTCATTTTTAATGGTTTTTGCTCATAAAGATGCACTTTATATCCTTTTTTTGTTAAAAATAAAGCTGCTTCTGCTCCTGCTAAACCTCCACCAATTACATTAATAACTTCATTATTCATCATCATTCACCTCTAAATAAATCAATATAAATATCATACCATATTTATGTTTAATTCGCATTAAAATACAAAAAAGGGATAACTACGAAGTTGTAGTATCCCCATTTTTAAACTTAAACCATAATGCAAGCATAATTAATGATATTCCAATCATTATTACACCAACCACTAATAAATAAGCGAATTCTATTTTACGGTCAGCTTTAGATAATCGATAATCATAGAATGTTTTATATTTCCTTTTTACTCCTCGAGTGAATAAACTGAAGAACATAATTGCTCCATATGCAAGCATATCAAATGTTCCTCCATTAGTCGAAATAACTAATAATCCAAAGCAAGCCAATAAAACACCGGGAACAAAGAAAGCGTTAGTTAAGATATGAAATATATCTACCAATGATGTTTTGGTAAATATTCTATCGATTAAACAAAAAGCAAAACTAATTGATAATCCAATAAAAGCAGTTATCACATACTTTAAGCTTTTATTCATATTCTATTTACCATTAATCTCTTTAAGATAATTAGCTTCTTCTTCGCTATTACAATAGACAAAGTGTCCTTTACATACTTCTCTCATTGTAGGTCCTTCTTTAGAATAATCATGAGCAGCAAGAGGATTATATGTAACTCTCTTTCTTAATTTTTCAAAGTGAGGATCTGGTAAAGGGATAGCAGATAATAAACTCTTTGTATATGGATGAAGTGGATGAGCAAATAATTCATCACTTGAAGCAAGTTCAACAATCTTACCAAAATACATAACCGCAATACGATCAGATAAATACTTAACAACAGATAAATCATGAGCGATAAATAAAGTTGTTAATCCCATCTTATCACGTAATTCATTAAGTAAATTAATAACTTGAGCTTGAATAGAAACATCTAATGCCGATACAGGTTCATCAGCAATAATAAGTTGTGGATTTAAAATGACAGCACGTGCGATACCAATTCTTTGACGTTGTCCACCAGAGAATTCATGTGGATATCTAGAAGCGTGTTCTTTAACTAAACCAACTAATTCAAGTACACGATATACTTCGTTATCAATTTTTTCTTTATCTCTTTCACCACGAATAATTAAACCTTCAGCGATGATATCATGAACTGTCATACGTGGGTCAAGAGACGCAATTGGATCTTGGAAAATCATTTGGATATTAGCAGTAATACGTGCTTTTTTTGCTAAACGAACTTCTTCTTTTTGCTTTAAAAGTAATTCTTCTTTTTTTCTTTCATCAGTTTCTTCTTCTAATAACTTTGCATATTTATCTTTAACTTTTTCGACTTCATATTTAGCAAATTCTTTATCACAATTTTTATGATCATATTTTGCTTTTTTGATTTCTTCTACATTATATGAAATAACGCTATGGAGTTCTTCTTCAAGTTTATTGACATTAGCTTTATATTCTTCTGTAAGTTGTTCTTTTGATAAAGGATCTTGATTTACTTTTGCATTAAAATCATCTGTTAATGCTTTTACCTTTGCCTTAAAATCTGCTTTAGCTGCTTTTATATCTCTTTTATATTTACCGATACCTGCAGCAATACGTTTACCATCAAAATATACACTACCACCAGTAATATCATATAATCGAATGATTGAACGGCCAGTTGTGGTTTTACCACATCCAGATTCACCAACTAAACCTAGAACTTCGCCTTTATAGATATCAAATGAGACATCATCAACTGCTTTTAATGCTCGTTTACCCATCTTAAAATATTGTTCAAGATGATCAACTCTTAATAATACTTCTCTATTTTCCATCTTCATCACTCACCTTCTTTTTCATTCTATTAACACGCTCTTGAATAACCTTTGGAACTTCAACTTTTGGTGCATTAGGATGTAATAACCAAGTTGCAGCATAGTGAGTATCACTAACTTCAAATAGAGGTGGTTCCTCTTCAAAATCTATTTTTAAAGCGTATTTATTTCTTTCTGCAAATGCATCTCCTTTTGGAGGATAAATCATATTTGGTGGAGTACCAGGAATTGCTTCGAGTTTTTCTTTAGTATCCAAATCAGGCATACTTGATAATAAAGCCCAAGTATATGGATGGCGAGGATCATAGAAAATATCATTTGCTGAACCATATTCAACAATCTTACCTGCATACATAACAGCAATTCTGTCTGCCATATTAGCAACAACACCTAAGTCGTGAGTAATAAAGATAACTGATAAATTTCTTTCTTTTTTAATTTTATTAATTAATTCAAGAATTTGTGATTGAATTGTAACGTCAAGTGCAGTTGTAGGTTCATCACAAATCAAAATATCAGGGTTAGCACTTAATGCAATAGCAATAACAATTCTTTGTCTCATACCACCTGAGAATTCAAATGGATATTGTTTATATCTGATTGCAGGTTCAGGAATACCTACTTCCTTCATTAATTCAAGTGCTCTTGCTTTTGCAATCTTCATAGATACTTTATAAACTACTCTTGAAGCTTGTTCTTTTAAGAAATCAACTAAATCAATCATCTCTTTCTTACAATCAAATTCACTATCAATACTAATATCATTATTAATACTGTTAACTAAGCTATTTGCAATTTTAACCATGTTACTTCTAGCTAAATCTAAATCAACTAATGTTGGTGGAACAACTTTCCATGTTGGATTTTTACCGCTCTCACATAGTTTATTATATTTTGCTAAGCTTCTATTATATCTTCTTTCTGCACCTGGATTAGTCTTTTTACCACCGATAAATCTTTCAACTTCATGGTTGAATGAGTTATAGAAAGAATATTCAACACTTCTTTTATGAATATTTAAATAATCAATAGAAACTAATAAATCTTGTCTAACAACTTTTAATTGTTTTTTCAAACTCTTGACATCTAAATCTCCTGGAGCATTTAAAATATCTAACAAACTTTGAAGTTGATCTAATAACTTCTTCTTATTTTCAATAGATTTATCATGTGAATATTGAACACCTTTACTACCAATTTCGATGAAATTAAGCATAAAATTATCATCAAGATATTTTTTTGTCATCTTATCTAATTCATCAACTGGCATTGTAGTATAATCAAAATCAGGATTATTTAATAAATAATAACCTAATCTAAAGTAATTTGGTTTTTCCTTTTTAATGCATTCACCTAAATAAGTTTCAACTTCATTTAATAAAGCGATAACATCATTTTGATTAGCCTTTTTACCTTCATTAATAAAACCATTAAATCTATCAACATAACCTAAATAAACATCATCTAAAGAAACAACATAAGTATTAACTGAATTTTTAAATAATTTTAAAATACTATTTAAACTCTTCTTAACATCAATTTTTTGTTTCTTTGATAATAAGAAAGCAATTTCTTCACATAATTCTTTTGCTGCAACAGCATTGTCATGTGCATCATTATAGACTTGTTCTATTTTAGTACTTTCAATACAGAAACTATCAAAAGTTTTACATTGAGTTTTGTTATTATTTTTATTTGCATCAATTGCGTCTAAGCTTTCATTTAATAATTTTAATTTACCATTAAACTCTTTTCTTGCGCTTTTTTGACGAATTCTACCATTCAAGATCATCGCTTCAGTAAGTTGTTTACCAATTCTAACAATTGGATTCAAACTAGAAAGAGGATCTTGGAAAATCATTGAGATTTTATCACCACGAATTTTGTGGAAATCATCTTCTGAAATTTTTAATAAATCTTGTCCATCATATAAAATTTCTCCACCTTCAACAATTGAGTTACCTGCAAGAATACCAATAATAGCTTTACTAGTTACTGATTTACCAGAACCAGATTCACCAACGATTGCAAGTGTTTCACCTTTATATAAATCGAAAGAAATATTTCTTACTGCTTTAACTGTACCACCTTGAGTTCTAAAGGATACTTGTAAATTCTTTACTTCTAATTTCTTTTCCATAAACTAATCCTCCGCACCTCTAAGTGATGGGTTAAATGCATCACGTAATCCATTACCAAACAAGTTGAAACTCAACATCAACAAACAAATATAGATTGATGGGAATAAAATGATATGTGGATATGTAACTAAATATGGTTGACCATTAGCAAGCAATGTACCAACACTAGTTAAATTACCAGAATTCAAATTGATAATACCTAAGTAACTCAAGCTTGTTTCTGAGAAAATCATTCCTGGAATAACTAAGACTGAACTTGTAATTAAAGTACCTAATGAGTTAGGGAAAATATGCTTAAACATAATTCTAAAGTCTGAAGCACCTAAAGTTCTTGCCGCAAGAACATATTCTTGATTCTTAAATCGATAGAACTGCATTCTGGTTCTTCCCGCCATACCAATCCAACCGGTTAAGAAGAACGCGATAAATAAAATCAATACTTGCGATGTACCTTCCATATTATATTTCAATAAGGTAATAACAATCATGAAAGGAACTGCATTTAAGATTTCAACAATTCTTTCCATAATAATATCAATCTTACCACCATAATAACCTTCGATAGCACCATAAATAGCGCCAACAATCATATTAACAGTAGCAACCGAAATTGCTAAGAAGAAACTAAATCTAGCACCACTTGCTAAGCAAGTAAAGATATCTTGTCCACTATTAGTAGTTCCAAATAAGAAGAATGGTTTATCAATTCGTTCATCTGCATGAATATATCGATAATAATTGTAATAATCAATACGCACTTTATATGCATTACCATTTTGAACTGGTGTAGCATAAGCATATTGATAATTACCTTCGCCCTCATATCTCATCTTACTAGTGTATCCATCTTCAATACTTCCATAAAGAGCATAAACATCAGTATAAACCGGTTTTCCATTTGTATCATAAGTTACATCTGCAACAGGTTTACCATTTGACATCTTTAATTGATACCAAATATTACCATCCGTTTCAATTTGAGGTGGAATTTCTCCAAATTGGATTTTATTTTTACTCATATCTGTCCAAGGATAAATAATTTGAACATTATTTGCATCTTGATATTCTTGAATAGCTTGATATTTTTCTGCTGGTAAAGTCATATAGACAACACCGACGCTATAATATGTATCGATTTTATATTCATACATTCTAATTTTCTTTTTGTATGCATCTTCTGTTATATATGAATCATATTTTCCTTTAACAATTACATCTCTATTTGTTTCTAAAGAAATTGCATAATCGGAAAGGAAAGTAGCTTCATTTCCCTTTTTTTGTCGATTTCCGCCAAAAATCATTGGCTCAGTAAACGTATAATAAGCATCTTTATAAGCTACTGAATATGGAGAAATAATAGGAGCAATAATTGCATACAATGCTAAAATACCAATAACAATAGTTGCAGCAATAGAAGCTTTATTCTTTTTGAATCTATTCCATGCATCTTTAAAATAAGATACTGGTTTTGTAACTAATTCTTTATCATGAAGGTTTTCATTAGAACTAGCAAATTCAAATTTTTCTTTTGGCATATTTAATTCACTTGGTTTCATAATTACTTAGCCCCCATTCTAATACGTGGATCAATAAATCCATAACTTAAATCAATAACAATAGCAGCAACAAGTCCAATCAAAATATAGAAACAAGATAACATCATAAAGAAGTCATAATCTTGGTAACTAATTGAATCAAGATATAATCCTCCAACACCTGGAATAGAGTAAATCTTTTCAATAATAAGAGAACCTGACAAAACTGAAATAAATTCACCTACAATTGATGGGAAAATTGGAACCATCGCATTCTTTAATGCGTGATGTAAAGTTGCTTGACCTCTTGTTAAACCTTTAGTTCTTGCAAGCAGCATAAAATCACTCGTTAAAACTTCAGTAAGTTCAGCACGAGTAAATCTAGCATATCCAGCAATAGATCCAAATGACATAGCAATAACTGCTGGCATCATTGATCTAAACATTGATGGCGAGAAATAATCAAATCCTGCTTTCATCGTTAATGGGAACCATTTTAACTTAAAACAGAAAATGTATTGAACCAAAAACGCTGTAACAATACTTGGAACTGAAATAAAAACCATGACGCCTGTACTAATTACATGATCTTGCCATTTATTCTTTTTTAACGCAGCAAAAATACCAAGTGCAATACCTAGTGGAACTGAGAAAATAGTAGAATAAACATTAATTAATACTGTTGGTGGGAGTTTTTCAACGAAAACATCCCATACTGGTTTGTTTCTATATTCAGGTAAATTGACACCAACGCCAAAATCACCTTGAAATATTCTTTTAATATAATTAATTAATTGAACAGGGATAGGGTCATAATACCCCCTTGCTATTAATGTAGCTTCAATAATTTCCTTATCTTGACCAATAGTTACATTAATAACAATTGGTAATCTTTTAATTAACACGAACGAAATTAAAAATATTATTAAAAATGTCATGATCATAAGACCTAATCTTTTTAATATATATTTGAACATGTACATATTAATCACCCTCCTTACTACTTATATTATAATTGCGATAAAATGCGAGACAAGTATAAAACATTATCTCGCATTTATCATTTTATGTATTAATAACTATTTTAATTATGCCTTATAATCAAGAACATTATTTTTACAATATTCTTCCCATGCTGCATCATCATATGCATATGTTAAGTATTCGATTCCGCCGTAAGCCATAAATGTGTTATAGTCACGTGAAATATAATCTGATTTATATGATTTTAATGAAGCTGAGAAATAGTTTTGTAGAGGAACTGTGTAGTAAACACTTAAGATTTCTTTTTCAAGAGCAGCGATAATACCTAATCTGACATCGTTTGCAACTTGTCCTTCTGCCCAGTTATGAGCTGCGCCTGCTACACCGTTTAAGCAATTATACCATTCAATTAAAGACATTGTATATTCTTGGCCTAAAACTGTATATGTCATTTGTACTTTATCTGTTTCCCAAGCTACTGAATACATATAATCTGGTGATAAGTATGCAAGTAAGAAGTAACCTGGATCCCATGCAGCACCTTGCCAACCACCTGTACAAATGTCATATGCGCCACTACGGAAGTCATCTGCCCATTTTGCACCGTGATCTTCAAATTCTGTTTCTAATTTTCCTGCAAGAGGTGTACCAACTACCATTGCTTTTAATGCATTTGTTAAATAATCGAATACACGTCTTACTGCTTCGTTATCTGCACCTGAACCAAATGTAATAACAACTTTATCTGTATCTTTAATTGTACCTGCTTCAAGAGCATCGTTATATGCAGCTGTAACTAATTCTTTAGCTTGAGCTGGATCATAACCAGTAACTGCTGCTGCAGCTGCATCTAATGAATCATATTTTGAAACATCAACGCCATAAACATCACATAATACTTTCTTTGCAACGTCTTCGTTTCTATAAACACCACCATTTTCAACATCATAGTAATGCATTGAGTTGAATAAACCGTAGCCTGCTTTTGATGATGTTGTACATGTTTGGTTGTATTCATCTCTATTAACTGATAATGAAATAGCTTTTCTAAATCTTACATCAGCTAAGATTGTTTTGTTGACGCCATCTTTTTCACGTGATTTTAATGCGCTAACAGATGATTGAATTTGCATTGAACCAACGTAATCATCTGGTGTAAAGATAGCTTGTGATGAGTTCTTATAATCTTGTGCAATAGAAACATCGATACCAATTGAATCGAGTTCACCATTTTGGAATTTTAACCATGCTGAGTTCCATTCCTTAATTGTTTCACATACAATTCTAGATGTTTGATATTTCTTATCATTTTCTTTTAAGCCATAACCATACCAATTAGTATTTCTTTCAAGAATGTACTCTTTACCTGCTTGGAATGAAGTTAATTTATATGGACCCCAAGAAGCTGTTGAATTAACTGAAGAGTTATATGTTGATGTCCATAATGTTGAACCTTGAACTGGTGCAACTTTATTTGCTTCATAAACATCTTTCTTAACAAGTGGTAAACTTGACATGTTGTATGCTGCTTTATATGATAATGAACCATCTTCTTTTAATAATTCAAGAGGATTATCTAAAACAAGGTATAATTCATTACTTTTTTTACCAGCGAAGATACCAACTGCATCGAAATCAAGAGCTGGATAAACATGTTGATAAGCAAATAATGATAATTCTTCTTCTGGTTCAGATTTCCAGAAAGAAACAACTGCATCAAATGCTGCTTTTAATGCTGGATCTGCTTCAATTTCTGCTGGTGATTTACCAACTAATGCTTCAATAGCTGCTTGTTCTGCTTCACAACCCAATGCAACTAAAACATAAGCTGGTCCTTTTGCTTCTGCAGGAGCAGCATAGTCTCCCCAAATCCAACTACCGATTGTAGAATTTGTTAAATCAAATTTTAATGCAGCATCTTTCTTACCTTCTTCCCAAGTAGCATGCTTTAATTCAGCATTATTCATAACACTTGATCCTTGGTAAACATATGCTCTTGCATTATGAATAACTGTAGAACCATTATAGTAACTATCTGCACGATAGTGTTTGAAATCTGGGTTTAATTGTTCTTTCATTGTGTAGACGAAGTCTTCTGCAGTAATTGCTGTTCCGTCATCCCATTTTAAGTCTTTACGTAATGTGATCTTATATGCATAACCATTTGTTGCATCATCTGGTACATCGTATTTATCATCTTTTGCGTAATCTACTGTTACGTCTTCTAAAGCTGTAGCAGCACCGTATTTAACTACGAATTTTCCTGGAACAGGAACTCCATCCTTGTCAAATTCATAATCATATTGGAAGAATGGACTACCAATATAACTCATAATTTGAGTGTCATTTGCATCTTGATAAGTTAACTCATTCCAGTTAGATGGAGAAACTGCTGTAAATGTGTTATAAGTGTAATTACCACTGAAGTCTCTCTTGTAACCGCAGGAAGCTAAAGAACCAAGTGTTCCCACTAAAATAGCGGAAGCTAAAACGTACTTTAATGTTTTTTTCATATTTTTTCCTCCTAACATTAAGGGTAAAAAGATGGATTAATCAAAAATTTATATAGTATTAATAAAAATACTAAAAAGACTTTATTATAATTATGATATTCTTTAATTTTTTGATCTTTCATCCACTAAGTTGACTGAATATTTTCTATAAGAATAATATTCTACCCTCATCAACTTTATAACAAATATTTAATTGAGAATTTTTTCTTTTTTAAATATTAGTTTTATTATATGAAAAAAAATATTCAATTCAACAAATTATTAACAAAAAATACAAAAAAATGGCTTGAAAACGCTTTCAGAGGCCACTATTTGTTATTTTATTTAATTGTTTCTGTAAATTTACACTTTGGATAACCACTACAAGCGTAAAAATCACCTTTATTATTACGTCCTTTTTTAATCAATAATGTTTTTCCACACTTCGGACAAGTTCTATCAGAAACAACTTCCTTATTATCTTCTTGTTCGTCATTTCCCAATATATATTTACATGTTGGATAAGCACTACAAGCATAGAACTCTCCTTTTTTAGATTTTCTCTTTACTAATGTGCTACCACACTTTGGACACAATTGATTTTCTAATATTTCTAATGGTTTACTTTCTTTTGGTTTAATATAATTACACTTTGGATAATTTAAGCACCCAATAAATTCACCATATTTAGATTTTTTTACTACTAATGGGTTGCCACATCTTGGACATAATTCTCCAGTTTGCTTTGGTTCAACTTTTTCCATATCTACTAAAGCTTTCTCATAAAGAGGTTCAAACTCATTATAGAAACTCTTCAATAGACCTAAACGAGAATCATTCCCTTCAACGATACTATCTAAATTTTGTTCCATCTTAGCAGTATAAGTGGTATCCATAAAAGGAGTAAAGAACTCGCATAATTTATCAACTGTTTCAATTCCTTGCTCAGTAGCGTATATTTGCCCTTTTTCTTGAATGATGTATTTACGATCATAGAGAGTAGAAATAGTAGAAGCATATGTTGAAGGTCGACCAATTCCTAATTCTTCCATAGTCTTAACAATTCTCGCTTCTGTATATCTTTGAGGTCCAGTAGTAAATTTTTGTTCTTTATCAATTTCAACAACTTTCAATTCATCACCTTTATTTAAAGATGGTAATAACATATCTTTTTTATTATCATCAAAAGCAGATTCATATAATTTTGAATATCCATCAAAAATATTACTAACTCCACTTGCGATAAAGGAATAATCATTAGCATCAAATCTTACATTAGTAACTTCATCAAGTTTTGGTGACATTAAGGATGCTAATGCACGATAATAAATCAATTTATATAAATTATATTGTTCATTTGTTAGGTATTGCTTAATTGATTTTGGTGTCAATTCTAATGAAGTAGGTCTAATTGCTTCATGAGCATCTTGAACTAATCCTTTCCCTTGACGTGTATTAATCTTACCAAGATATTGCTCTCCATAATTATTTAAAATATAGTCATTCGCAGACTTAACAAATTCAGGGGATAATCTAATTGAATCAGTTCTCATATATGTGATTAAACCAATAGTATCTTGTCCAATATCAATACCTTCATATAATTTTTGAGCGATTGAAGATGTTTTCTTTGTTGAATATTTATGACGATTAAACGCTTCTTGTTGAAGAGTAGAAGTAGTAAATGGTGGTTTTGATTCAGTTCTTCTAGTACGTATTGCAATATCAGAAACAACAAAAGTATTTGGTAAAGAATTTAAAATCTTATCTGCTTCTTCTTCGTTATTTATTGTTCCAATAGGTTGATCTTTATAACTTTCCAATTTAACATTAATATTTTTTTCTAGATTACCTTGAATTAACCAATATTCTTCAGGGACAAAGGCTTTAATTTCTTTTTCTCTTTCAGTTATTAATTTTAATGTAACTGATTGGACTCGACCACCAGAAGAAGATCCAATTTTTCTTTTTAATAATGTAGAAAGTTCAAACCCCATAATACGATCAATAATTCTTCGTGTTTCTTGTGATTCTACTAAAGACATATCAATAGTACGTGGGTTTTCTAAAGCTTTTTTAATTGCCGGTTTTGTAATTTCATGAAATTCTAATCTCTTAGTTGTTTTAATTGGCAAATGTAAAACTTCTGCAAGATGCCAAGAAATTGCTTCCCCTTCACGATCAGGGTCGGTTGCAAGAAAAACTTCATCAGATTTTTTTGTTGCGTCAACTAAATCACGAATGACTTTATATTTATCTTTTGAATTAATGTATGTAGGTTTAAAATCATCTAAAACATTTACACCTAATCCACCCTTACCAGAAGTAGATAGATCTCTAATATGTCCTAAAGATGCCATAACGTTATATTCACTACCTAAATATTTTTTTATCGTTTTACATTTAGTTGGAGACTCGACAATAACTAATTTCATTTTTCTTCCTCCTTCGTGCTTTATTATTATGATTAACATTAAAGACAAAAGTCAAACGTTTTTTCAGTTATTTTTTTGTGAATTCTCTTTATTATTAATAAGATAATAATAAGTTTTTTTATTTCAATTCATCTAAAATATCTTTATTTGAGATCGTTATTTTTGCACCTTCTTGAATTAAACTATTATTAAATGTTTTGTCAAAAATAGGATGAGGGATTACTAATATCTCCTTTGAAAAATCTACTCCATATTTAATAGTAGCTAAAGTTCCACTTTTTGTTTTAACTTCCGGAATAAGAAGAACTTTACTTAATCCTGCGATTAGGCGATTACGGAATACAAAAGCTTCTTTAGATACTATTTCTTTATATGGATGTTCCGAGATAATTAGACCAGTATATTTAATTTGATCATATAATCGATAGTTTTCTAAAGGATAGCAATAATCAATTCCCGATCCTAAAACTGCAATGGTCTGATAGCCATTATTAAGTGCGCATTTATGAGCAATAGTATCAATTCCTAATGCTAATCCAGAAATGATAACAGGATCTTTTTCTCCAATATTTTTTAATACTTCCACACAAGCATCTATCGAATAAGGTAAAGGCTCTCTAGAACCTACAACTCCTATTATATTATCCTTATATAATAAGGAGAGATCACCATAATAAAAAATAACAAACGGTGGCTTATATATTTTTTTCATTGCCTCTGGATAATCATTATCTATTATCGTACATATTTTGCATTTCACCTTTTGCATCATTTTAAGATATAATTCTTCATCAACTATTTCATGCTTTTCTAAAGCTTTAATAATATCATTCCAATCACCTTTATATAAAAGTGCAAAATAAATTAAAACATCTCTACTTTCCATAAAATAAAAAACTCCTTATATTTTAAATACGGAGTTATTCATCAAAAATTCTAATCTTCTAGTAAAGAAATTTTTATTTGTGTTGCTTGTTTAACTGGATTATAAGAATATCGATACAATCCTTTTATTGGGCCATATTTATTTAATAATTCAATATGTTCCTTAGTTGGATAACCTTTATGTTTCTTTATATTATATTGTGGATATTGTTTGTCAATTTCCTCCATAATTTTATCTCTAGTTACTTTAGCTAAAATCGAAGCAGCAGCAACACACATTGCTTTAGCATCACCTTTCACCAAGTTTTCTTGAGGAATTCCATCAAATCCAAATAATGGCATACAATCAGTAATAATATAATCAGGTTTTACTTCCATTTGTTTAATTGCTAGAGTCATCCCTTTTCTTGATGCTTCATAAATATTGATTTTATCTATTTCTTCTGGAGAAATTGCAACAATTGCATATGCAATAGCTACTTTTTTAATTTCATCAAAAAGAATTCTTCTTTTTTTATCGGTCAATTTTTTTGAATCATTAATCAATTCATTTTGATACCCTATTGGAAGAATGCAACTAGCACATACAACTGGTCCACATAAAGGTCCTCTACCTGCTTCATCACACCCAACTATCTTTGTATAACCTTGTTCAAATATTGGTTTTTCATAATCTAACATAATTCATCAATAATTGTTTTAACAATTAATCCCTCTTTAAACTCTTTTAATAAAAGCAATTCTGCTTTTTCTAAATCATATTGTCCTTGCGATAATAACAATCCTCTTCTTTTTGCGATTCCTAAAAAGATATTATTATTTGATGATAAATCTTCCTTAGATAAGTCATATCTTTCCATTAATTTATCCGCGTGTTTGTTTATTAATATTTTTAATAATTCTTCAAGCAATTCAGTCTCTGAAATATTTTCTATCTTCATTGATCCAATTAACGCCAAATGAATTGCTTCCATTTTATCATCATAATGAGGAGGTAAAATTCCTGGAGTATCAAGTAATTCTAATGTTTTATTAACTCTAATCCATTGTTGAGAACGAGTATGTCCAGGAGTATTCGCAATACTTGCTGCACCTCTTTTTGATAATCTATTAATCAATGTAGACTTTCCCACATTTGGAATACCAATAATCATAATTCTTATTGGTTGAGGTTTTAATCCTCGACGAATATCTCTATCCATCTTATCTTTTCCAATAAATTGAATTGCATTTAAAATATTCTTGATATCTTGATTATTATTTAAATCACACGCTACAGGATAATATCCGTCATTTTTATATTTTTCTTCCCATAATCTTAATAAGTTTGGATCTGCTAAATCCTTTTTAGACATTACAATAATTCTTTTTTTTGATTTTGTTAATCTTTCCAAAAACTTATTTTTACTACTTTTTGGGGCTCTTGCATCAACAATTTCAATCACTATATCAATTAATTTTAATTTTTCTTCAATCTCCCGCATTGCTTTTTGCATATGCCCAGGAAACCAATGTACACTTTTTTGCTGCATAGATTTCTCCTTTAAAATAAAATCCATTTAATTGGTTTTATATTTTTAATGCTTCCATCGTCTTGATTAAAATCACCATGAGCATATACTATTTTTAATTTACCAACAATACAATCTTTTTTTATTGGTCCATATGAACGAGAATCATAACTAACTTTACGATTGTCACCCATTACATAATACTCATCATTTCCTAATACTACATCATAAAATGTTTTAATCCCGTTTGACCAAGTATCTAATGTATATTCTTCACCAATAAATTCTGTTTCATCAAGTTGATTATCATTGACAAAAACCATCCCAATATTATTAATAATAATATGATCTCCTGGTAATCCAATTACTCTTTTAATAACTTCTTTTTCACCATGTTCAAATACAATAACATCTTCATAAGTGATTTTTTTAACGTATTTCCCTTTTTTAATCAGTGCTAAATCACCTTCATTTAAAGTATTATTCATAGAATTACCAATAACGATAGTTCCAACATTATAAAAGGTTCTTAATGCAATAGTAAAAGCAGTAAGAATAACAAAAATTACTATTAATACATTTAATAAGATATTTAATCTTTTACCCTTCATAAAATCACCATATAAATTATATTAAATATAGCGCAAAAATATCAAGAAACGATTAGAAATAAGAAAAAAAGCTATCCTATTAAGAATAGCTTTAATCACTTGATTAGACTGTTTTCTCGAATTAAAGAACTTCTTTAAGACGTGCGGATTTACCTGATCTCTTGCGTAAGAAATAGATTTTATTTCTTCTAACTCTACCGTGTTTTAATACTTCGATAGAAGCAATAGATGGGGAGTTTACTGGGAAGGTTCTTTCTACACCGACACCAGATGACATTTTTCTAATAATAAATGTTTCGCCAACTCCTGAGCCGCGACGTGAAATGACAACACCTTGGAATACTTGGATTCTTGATTTGCCACCTTCAATAATTCTAACGCTAACCTTTAATGTGTCACCAGCAGAGAATGAAGGTAAATCAGTTCTGATTTGTGACTTAGTGATTTTTTCAACTAATTGGTTATTCATATTGAATACACGCTCCTTTCAAGACATATTCGTCAAGTTCATGATTGTAGATATCACTTGAACTCAACAGCATAACTATTTTGTCATGCGTGATTATTCTATCACTTGCTATTTTATATTTCAATATAATTTTGTTTTTATCACTACTTTTTTACAAGGCGTTAAGTAAAAATACTTGACACCATGAAAAGTATCGTATAAAATATCTAACGTACGCACAAGGAGGAAAGTTTATGGCAGTAAAAATTAGATTAACAAGAACAGGTCGTCATGACGATGCTTGCTATAGAATCGTCGTTGCAGATTCACGTTTTGCTCGTGATGGTCGTTATATTGAACAAGTTGGATATTACAATCCAAAAGCTCAAGGAAAAACACCTACTTTAACTTTAAATAGAGATGCAGTCTTAGCTTGGTTAGGAAAAGGTGCTCAACCATCAGACACAGTAAAATCAATCCTTTCAAAAGAAGGCATCATCAAAGAATTTGCTGAAAAGAAATCAAAATAGGAGAATAGCATAATGGATTATATTGATGCTATTCAAAAATTTATTAATCCAATTGTCAATTTCCCTGAAAAAGTTGTAATTATTGAATTACCAAATGACAATTCAAAAGATCGTACTTTTTTAATTACATGTGAAAAAGACGATGCTGGTAGACTTATTGGTAAACATGGTTCTACTGCAGATGCATTAAGAGAAGTTCTCTCTATCGCTGGTAAAACTAACGAAGAAAGAGTTCATATCAAATTTGCTTCAACAGAAGAAATCGCAGAATAAGATAGGATTAATTATTAAAGATGTA
Source organism: Caryophanales bacterium (assembly GCA_029006735.1). Classification (GTDB taxonomy): domain Bacteria; phylum Bacillota_I; class Bacilli_A; order RFN20; family CAG-449; genus UBA3210. Next base: position 13,208 of record JAQXGN010000037.1, on the reverse strand, counting down.
GTAAATGCTACATCTTTTTTTTATAATATAAAAGGAAATGTATTATATATCTTTAATATAATACTTGGAGAATTTATGAAATTATTAACACTTGGAAAAATACTAAAAACAAAAGGATTAGATGGAACAGTTAAAATTGCTTCATCAACAGATTTTGCCAAAACTCGTTATCAACAAGGCAATAAAGTTTTTTTATTTAATGAAAAAACAAATGAAATCAAAGAAGTAACTGTCTCTTCTTATTATTTTCACCAAGGAAATGATTATGTTTCTTTTGAAGAATACCCTACTATTGAAGCAATCACCCCATTTATTAATTGGAGTATTTGTATTGATAAAAATTCCTTACCAGAATTAGGTGAAAATGAATACTATTTTTGTGATTTAGAAGAATGCGACGTATATGAAAACGATGTGTTAGTTGGAAAAGTAAAATTAGTAGAAGATTATAATGGAAGAAAGTTATTACGTATCGCAAGAAAAAACAAATCCGATCTTCTTTTACCTTTTGTAAATGCATTTATTAAAGATGTCGATATCAAAGCAAAACGCATTGATGTTAAATTAATTGAGGGTATGTAATGAAAATAACCATATTAACTTTATTTCCTGAAATGTTTGAATCATTTCTCAATAACTCCATAATTAAAAGAGCAATCGCTAGAAACTTAGTCGAATTTGAATTAGTAAACATTCGTGATTTTACAAAAAATAAAAATTATCGAGTTGATGATTACCCTACTGGTGGTGGGGCTGGTTTGATAATGCAATGTCAACCTGTAATTGATGCTTTAAAAAGCGTAAAAACACCAACTAGTAAATCGATAATTACTTCTCCTCGTGGAAAATCATTCAATCAACAAAAAGCATTAGAATTATCAAAAGAAGAACATTTAATTTTCGTATGTGGACATTATGAAGGAATCGATGAACGTGTAAATAAATACATCGATGAAATGATATCAATTGGAGATTATATTTTAACTGGTGGAGAAGTACCAGTAATGGCAATGTCAGACGCTATTATTCGATTAATAAAGGGTGTCATTTCTGAAGAATCAATAGTTGATGAATCATTTAATAATGGATTATTAGAATACCCTCAATATACTTTTCCATACGATTATGAAGGAGATACTATTCCTGATATATTATTTTCAGGAAATCATGAAGCGATTGCTAAATATCGAAAAAAACAATCATTAGTTTTAACAAGAGAATATCGAAAAGATTTATTTGATAATTATCCATTATCAAAACAAGATAAAAAATTGATTGAAGAAGTTGATCAAGGCATCACCCCAAAATGGGAAACTGATGCAATTGAAAAAGGCAAAAAATTTAAAAAATCTAAATAATATTTATTATTTTGATATAATATAAAGTGTAGGAGGAAAAAATATGATCACACTTAATTTATTAGCAGATTCAATAGGAACAGGCGGAATTGTTGGTATCATTGTTGGTATTGTTCTAGTACTTGTTCTAGTCGTTTGTATTACAAGCATTAGAATCGTATCCCAAGCAGAGGAATACATTGTTGAATTTTTAGGAAAATATCGTCACACTTGGGGTGCAGGTATTCACTTCTTAATTCCTTTTTTTGAAAGAGTATCAAATAAAGTAGTATTAAAGGAACAAGTTTTAGACTCAAAACCACAACCTGTTATTACTAAAGATAATGTTACAATCAACATTGATTCTGTCGTTTATTTCTATGTATTTGATTCAAAATCATTCACTTATGGTGCAGTAAATCCATTAAATGCTTTAGATAATTTATCTGCAACAACATTACGTAATATCATCGGTACAATGACTTTAGATGATACATTAACTTCACGTGATATTATCAATGGAAAAATGACTGCAATTCTTGATGAAGCGACTGACAAATGGGGTATTAAAGTTACTCGTTGTGAAGTCAAAAACATCATTCTTCCAAAAGAGATTCAATCTGCTATGGAAAAACAAATGAAAGCTGAACGAGAAAAAAGAGAAGCAGTATTACTCGCAGAAGCTCACCAAGAATCTGTTATTAAACGTGCAGAAGGTGACAAAAAAGCAAGAATTCTAGAAGCAGAAGGTCAAAGAGATGCAGAAATCGCTCGTGCAGAAGGTGAGGCTAAAGCTTTATTATTAAGAAAACAATCCGAAGCTGAAACATTAAAGATTCTTTCTGAATCAAATCCTTCCCCTGCTGTTATTGAATTAAAAAGATTTGAAGCAATGGTTGAACTTGCAAATGGAAGAGCAAGTAAGATTATCATTCCAACTGATATGTCAGAAATGATTAGAAAGAGTGTTGCATTCAATGAAGTAACAGGTATTGGAGATGTCACTCCAAGTGAAAAAGACATTATTTCTAAAGAAAATGATGATTTCTGTTGTGATAAAGAGGCACAAGAAAATCATTTAAAAGAATTAAAAAGTCGCTAATTAGATAAAAAAAAATGCCATTAGTAATTATGACATTCTTTTTTTATACTTTATAAAACATTTATTACATAATATTGGTCAAATTCTTTTATATCATATAAAGATAAATCTTTACCCTCTAATAACTGATTCCCTTTATCAATAATATAGACGTTATTCTTGATAAAATCATACGGTAAGGTAAAGGTGTATTTTCCAAAACTAAGAACATATTGAAAACTATCTCCTTCATTTAAATATTTAACAGAATTAATATATTCATTATTATCATATTTTTCATAAAATAAAACATAAATATACGGCATATTTACATTAGACGTAACATAATAATGTTCTGCTTCAAGAGAACTTGCGTATCTAAGTGCATCACCAAAAGAATCATAGAATGATGATTTTATTTGATTATTCCAACTAGAAGTATATAAGAAAATAAAAATTAAAAAATAAGCAGAATAAGTCCCTACACTAATATGGGTTATTCTCTTTGATAGACTACATATATCTTTTATTCCTAAGAAAGTTAAAATAATTAATGGGAAATAGATAATATTAATTCGATTAATATTTGGTGATACAATAAACATCATTAATATAGATACAATCAACCATATTCTTAATATCCAGTTAAATGTTTTATTATCTTTATTAAATAATCCATAAATTGTAAATGGTAAGGAAATTAAATAAATTGTCCCTATTCCTTTTATATTATTCCATGGTAAATAATCATCTTGAGTCAATAATAATCTAAATCCTTCACCCATATTTTCCATCCCATTTTTTAAGAAATTGCCAGAGAAAATATTAGTTACTGCTTGGAATCGATTTTGCGTTAATTTAGGAATTGTAATAAATAAGAATTTCATTTCTTCATGATCAAATATGTTGACATAAAGGAATAACATAACCGGTAAACAAATTAATCCAACAATAGAAATATATATAGCTCCTTGATACCATTTTAATTTTTTTGTAACAATCAAATATACAATTGTACCGATAATAAAAAAGAATAAAAAGAAATAACTAGTGCCATATCCATAACTAGATAGTGCAAGAATGAGAGAAGAAAAATATAATTTATACTTTTTATGATCAATGAGGAAAACAATTAAAAAATATACTCCAATAAACACTAAATCTGGAAAAATATTAGATTCTAATGCCCAACGAGATTTCATAAAATGCCAAGGAGAAATAATAAAGAATAGCGCTGCTAAAAGCCCGATTTCTTTATTGAATAATCGTTTAAATAAATCATAAACTAAGACTATACTAATAACACCAATAATTCCCATTGGTAACCTTATTGCGATTTCATTTAATCCAAAAAGAAAAATAAAAGGAATACATAGATATGAATATAATGCGTTTTGTCCACTCCCCCAAGAGATCAAATGCATTGGTAAAAACTGCCCATTTCGGTCACAACCTGTCGTCATTATCGCATAAGCATCATAGCCTGCACTTGCTTCATCTTGATTTAATCCACCTGGAAAAATATCCAAAAGAAAAGTACGCGAAAGTATTAAAAATAACATTGCTAAAGACAAAAATAAATAAAATTTATTTTGCTTAATAAAATCAAATAAATTAAATTTTTTCCATTCTTTAAAATATGGAAGAAAAAGAAAACTTCCTCCAAATATTAAAGAAACAAAAAATATTAAGAAATTTAAAAAAACGCTATTCATAAAAACTATTTAAACATATTTTTAAAGCGAGGATCGTTTCCAAATCTTCCTCTTAGTTCTTTCATTTGTTTTTTCATTCTATCGTATTGATCTAATACACGATTAACATCGTAACTAGTCATACCACAACCTTTTGCAATTCTTAATTTACGTGAATTCTTTATTATTGAAGGGTCTTTTCTTTCTTCTAAAGTCATTGAATAAATAATTGCTTTAGTTTTTTTCAATTGTTTTTCTGCTTTTTGTTGATCTTCTTCAGATATTTTTGGCATACCTGGTAATAATTTTAATAACCCGGCTAATCCTTTTCCGGAAGTCATTTTAGTATATTGATCCATTTGATCTAACATATCATTTAAATCAAATTTGCCACTCATCATCTTATTAACTGATTTTTTTGCCGCTTTTTCGTCAATATTCTCTTGAACATGTTCAACTAAAGAAACAACATCTCCCATTCCTAAAATACGATCTGCCATTCTATCTGGATGGAAAACTTCTAAATCCTCGAGTTTTTCACCAACACCAGCATATTTAATAGGAATTCCTGTTAAATGTTTAATTGATAAAGCTGCACCACCTCTAGCATCACCATCAAGTTTAGACATAATCATACCAGTAAGATGTAATTTTTCGTTAAAGGATTTTGCAACATTTACCGCATCTTGTCCAGACATTGCATCAACTAATAACAATACTTCATTTGGATTAACTTCGTTTTCAATATTGACTAGTTCTTCCATTAATACTTCATCAATTTGTAATCTACCCGCAGTATCAATAATAACAACATCGAATCCTTCTTTTTTTGCCTTCTCTAATGCTTTTTTAGAAATATCTACCGGATTAATATTATTCCCTAGATTCAATACTTCTACATCAATCTGTTTACCTATTTGACATAATTGATCAATCGCAGCAGGACGGTAAATATCTCCAGCAACTAACAATACTTTTTTATTAAATTTCTTTTTAAATAAATTAGCTAATTTACCAGAAGTAGTTGTTTTACCAGAGCCTTGTAACCCACACATCATAATTACAGTTGGTTTATTTCTTAAATTTACTTCACATTGATCTGCGCCTAATAAATCAACCAATTCATCATGAACTATTTTCACAAGCATTTGACCAGGACTAACTTTATTTAATACTTCTTGACCAATTGCTTTTTCTTTAATATGATTAACAAACTCTTTAACAACTTTAAAATTTACATCAGCTTCTAAAAGAGCTACTCTAATTTCTTTGAGCATCTCTTCCATATTAGATTCTGTTAATCTAGTTTGTCCTTTTAATTTTTTTAATATCGCTTGAAAACGATCACCTAATGATTCAAATGCCATTATTCAAACACCTTTCCTTCAATTTCTTGAATTAATTCTAAATTTGAAGAATTATTATCTTCTTTTAATTTAGAAAAATATTGTTCCAACTCTTCTTGTTTTTTTAATAAACCAAGTTTTTCTTCATAAAGTTCTAATAAAGAAATGCTCTTCTTTAAAGAATCATATATTGCATTTCTAGATACATTTTCTAAATCAGAGATTTCACTTAAAGATAAATCATCTTGATAATAGTAAATAAAGATTTTTTGTTGCTTTTCTGTTAATAAATTACTATATAAATCAAATAAAGAATTTACTCTAATACTTTTTTTCAACAACTCCATAAATATTAACCTCTAGAACACAACAAAGAATAATAAGTCAAACACTAATAAAAATAAAAAATAGATCAATACCTTTGTATGATATCTAGGATCTTTAAAGGCTAATAATCTTGGTCCATTATAATAATTAATAATCGCAAATACAAAAGCTAATATCAAATCTGTTAAACACATTGATAGAATATAGTTCCATTTTAAAATATTTTGAAACAAAAATGATGCTCCAACATTAATCGCCATAATCATCACAAGCGATAATATTAATCCAATAAGCGGATTTCTCGACATATTATTTCTCCTCTCCAAGACATAGACCATAAAGATATTGATCTAAATCAAACTCTTCTAAATCTTCCATCTTTTCTCCTAAACCAATAAATCTTACTGGTATACCTAATTCATCTCTAATTGCTAAAATGATTCCACCTTTTGATGTTCCATCCATTTTAGTAATAACAACTCCAGTAACATCCGTACATTCTTTAAATGCTTTTGCTTGAATTACTCCATTTTGTCCTGTAGTTGCATCAATAATCAAGAAAGTATCATGTGGTGCTCCAGGTATTTCCTTTGAAATAACTCTTTTGATTTTAGATAATTCGTTCATCAAATTAGTTTTATTTTGTAATCGTCCTGCTGTATCACAAATTACTAAATCCACATTATCTTTTTTTGCTTTAACCATTCCATCAAAAGCAACCGAAGCTGGATCTTGATTTTCTTTGCCTACAACTATTTCACATCCTAAGCGATTAGCCCAAACTGATAATTGTTCAATCGCCCCTGCTCTAAAAGTATCACCAGCGACTAAAAGAACTTTTTTCCCTTTTGAAATATATCTTTTTGCTAGTTTTGCAATAGTAGTAGTTTTACCAACTCCATTAACACCTACAACTAATAAAACAGTAGGTATATTTTCTTTAAATTGAATCTCATTAACGATTGATTCACCTTGTTGTACATAACCTACAAACATCTTATCAACTAAAATTTCGTTAATTTGATTAGGGTCAGTTATTCCTTGAAGTTTAGTTTCTTCTTTAGTAATGTCAACTATTTCTAAAGCTAAATTAACACCCACATCTGCTTCAATTAATATTTGTTCTAATTCTTCGAAATATTCTTCATTAACTTTTGCATATCTACTACTTAATGCTTTTAATTTAGATGAAAAATTACGTCTAGATTTATCTAATCCAGCGACATATTTTTCCTTCTTTTCTTTAGATTTATGTGCAATTTTTTCTTTTAAAAAACTAAATAATCCCATTCCAATTACCTCGCAACTTTTGAAAGAGCATCTTTTGCTGCTTCTTGTTCTGCTCTTTTTTTACTTGTTCCAACACCAACACCAAATACTTGATTATCCCACATTACTTCAACAGTAAATTCTGTATTTGGCGGATTTCCCTTTTCTGAAACAAGTCGGTAAGTAACACTATTTCTTGTATCCGCTTGAACAAATTCTTGAAGTTGTGACTTATAATCTTTAATAACATCCATAGGAACATTCTTAATATCCTCTTTAAAAATAGTATTCACTACTTCATATACTTTATTAAATCCTTGATCTAAATATACTGCACCTAAGAAAGCTTCAAAAACATCTTCTAATATTTTTGCATTACTTCCACCATTAATTTTTTGACCATGTCCTAATAACAATAATTGATCAAAATGGTATTTTTTAGCATATTCTGTTAGTTTATTACCATTGACAAAATATATACGAATTTTTGATAAATCACCTTGATTTAAACTTGGATATAATTTAAAAACAATATCAGCAATAACTAAATCTAATACACCATCTCCAATAAATTCTAATCGTTCATAATCTCCATTACTATTTTTCATTTCATGAACAAAAGAAGCATGCGTAAATGCTTGTCTATATAAAGCTGGTTTATTAGTAGTAATACCAAATTCTTTTAATATATCTCTAATTTCAATCACGCGATTATTCTCCTTTCTTCAGTAATGAAACAATATCATTTTTTGCCATACGATAAGCAACATTTAATGCACATTTAAATGAATATGCATTTGCTGAGCCATGGGCTTTAACTACAACACCATTAACGCCTAATAATATTGCTCCTCCGTAACTATGATAATCCATTTTTTCTTTCATATCATCAAATCCTTTATGAGATAAAAGATAACCAATCTTGGAAAAAATATTTCGTTTAAATGCCTTTTTTATCATACTAGACATCATTTTAGCCATTCCTTCGCTACTCTTTAAGAACACATTACCAGTAAATCCACCAGTGACAATTACATCACAATGTCCATCTAAAGCATCTCTTGCTTCTACATTTCCTTTAAATCCAGGGAAATTACTTTCTTTTAATAATCTATGGGCTTCTTTAACTTCAGGTGATCCTTTTTCATCTTCAAGCCCATTTGATAATAAATATACTTTAGGTTCTTTAATATCAAATACATGTTGACAATATAATCTACCCATTCTTGCAAATTGTACTAATTGATCGGCAGTATTTTCATTAGATGCACCAATATCTAATATTGCTGTTGGCGTTCCATCTTTTGTTGGGAAAGGGCTAACTAATGCTGCTCTAGAAATACCTTCAATCATTTTTAATTTGATTGTCGCGCAAGATAAAAATCCTCCAGTAGAGCCAGCAGAAATAACTCCATCACACTTTCTTTCTCGCATAATATTTACTGCTTTGTATAAAGAAGATTCTCTTGCCCTCATTACTTCTAAAGGAGAAATTGTCATTGGTGCAACATCTCTTGCATCAACAATTTCAATTTTTGGATTTCCTTCTAATAATGTCAATTCTTCTTTTTTTCCAACAGCAATAATATTGCATTCATTATTTATTTTTAAAAAATCTAAAATACCTTGGACAGTAACACTACTTCCTGCATCAGATCCCATACAATCTACTACTAAAGTCAACATAAAAATACCACCCTTCGATTGTCATTATATCATAGGAAAGTAAATTTTATATTTAAAATTTATAATATAAAAAATAATTAATCAAATAAATGTACTATTTCTTCATTATTTTGCATTTTTTCTTGCATTTTTTTATAAAAAGACATGTTTTCTTCATCTTCTAAATGTTCCATAATATATTTTGTTTCGTTACGAGCAATCTCAAACATTTTAAAATCAGATACAATATTAAGACATTTAAAAGAAGGGAATCCTGATTGTTCAATACCCGAAAAATTTCCAGGGCCTCTTCTTAATAAATCCTCTTCCGAAATTTTAAATCCATCCGAACAATTTGCTAAAAAAAGTAAACGAGAATCATCTTCATCTTCTTCAAAATGGTCTACTAATAAACAATAGGCTTTTTCGGCATTTCTTCCTACTCTTCCTCTTAATTGATGCAAAGAAGCAAGCCCAAAACTATTTGCAGAAAAAATGATCATTGCCCCCGCATTTTTCACATCAATTCCAAGTTCAACTACCGTTGTACATACTAAAATAGGCACCTCATTATTTTTAAATTTATCTAATAAGCTGTTTCTATCATTATTGTTCATTTTTCCATGCAAAAGGCCTATTTTTTCTTGATAAATAGGTTGATATTTTTCATATATTTCTTCCGCAGATTTATTATGTGAATAAAATGAATTACTTATTTTTGGACATACCATAAATACTTGTCTATTCATCGATAACGTATAATCAATTAGAGACTCTATTTTACTAGAATCATAATCGACTACCAATGTTTTAACTTCTCTTTTTCCTAAAGGATATACGCTCAATGAAGATACATCTAAATCACCATATATTGATAAAGAAAGCGTACGTGGAATTGGAGTTGCACTCATCAATAATAAGTCAACATGATCACCTTTTGATACGAGAATATTTCTTTGATTAACACCAAAACGATGTTGTTCATCAATTATTGCTAAACCTAATGAATGATAACTTACATCCAAAGAAAATATAGCATGTGTTCCAATTATTATATCTATTTCCCCGTTTTTAAGGCGTTCTACAACTCTTTGTTTTTCTTTATGAGTCATAGAACCTACTAATAGTTCAACAGTAATAGAATATGGTGAAAACAATAATTTTGCATTCTCATAATGCTGTCTAGCAAGAGAATCAGTTGGAGCTAATAAAGCACCTTGTTTGCTTCTTAAATAATTACCATATAAAGCAACAAAACCAACGATAGATTTTCCAGTTCCAACATCTCCTTGAAGAAGACGATACATTAAAGACTTTTTATCCATATCTAAAATAATATCTCTAATTGCAGCTATTTGATCTATTGATAATTTATATGATAAAGATAGAATAAATTCATTAATTTTATTCTTATCTATTTTTATAAAATCATCTTTAACTAACAAACGATTCTCTTCTCTTACTAAGTAATTACGAAAACAATATTCAAAACATTCTTCAAATTTTAAAGTTCTAAATCCTTCATTGATATCTTGTTCTTTTTTAGGAAAATGAACTTTATACAAAGCATCTTTATGATCTAATAAACGATACTTCTCATATAATCTTTTTGGCAAAACATTAGGGATAATATCATTATATTTTTCAAATGTTCTTTTTATTAAATTTGTAAAAGCACTTGCTTGTAATGAATTAGGTAAATGATATACTGATTTAATTCTTTCATCTTCTTTATATTCACCTTTTTTAAAATTGATTAAGTTTAATTCCTTTCTTTCCAAAGAATAAGAACATACAATACTAAAATAATCTTGCAAATTCAAAATACTCATTAAAAAAGGACGATTAAATGCTTTAACCAAATATAAATTGTTTTTATTTGAAACAAAAAAGAAAGAAACAATATCCATTCTATTGGTCTTAACTAATTTGGGGTTAGATACAATTCTTCCTAAAAGAATAACCCTTTGTTTATCATTAAAAGGAATCGATTCATCTGTATAAGTAAATCTATCATAACGATATGGAAAATATGAAACTAACTCAAAAGAAGAATGAATTCCAATTCTATCTAAATTATCAATCATGTTTTTTGATGTTGTTAATAGTTTCATATATTTATCTCACTTTTGTTTCATAACAAAAAAGGGCATTGCCCTTTTTCTATTCAATACCGACAATAAATGAATATACAGGTTGTTTACCTATTGTAATTTCAATTTCAATGTCTTCATATTTTTCACTAATCAATCTTGTTAATGTTTCTACTTCTTCATCAGTTACATCTTCACCAACAAAGATAGAAATGATTGATGTTGTATCATCTACCATTGAATCGATCATAATTAATGCTGTTTTAATTTTATTTACATCGCAACAAAGAATTTGCTTACCACTTATTCCAATGTAATGATCTTTTTTAACTTCAACTCCATCGATAGATGTATCTTTAATTGCAAATGTAACTTGTCCAGTTTTAATATTTTGAATTGCATCATTCATTTCTTGTACGTTATCATCCATTTCACCATCTGGATTAAACATCATACATGCGACTAATCCTTGTGGAATAGTTTTTGTTGGAATTACTCTAGCATCTACCATATCTTCGCATACTTGACATGCTTGAGTTGCTGCCATAATAATATTTGAGTTATTAGGTAAAATTAAAATCTTTTTTGCATTTGCATTCTTAATTGCTTCAATAAAATCTTCAGTTGAAGGATTCATTGTTTGTCCACCAGAAACAATCTCAGATACCCCATATTCTTTAAATTTGTTATCAATTCCTGAACCAGCAGAAACTGCGATAATTGCATATTCTTTCAATTCTTTCTTTTGTTTTAATGGATCTTTATCTGCTTCTTGTAATTGAGTATGTTGTTCTGACATATTTTCAATCTTTAGTTTGACAAATTCACCAAATTGTTGAGCATATGTTAATACTCCACCTGGATTTAAAGTATGAACATGAACTTTAACAATATCTTCATCTTTTACAACAACTAATGAATTACCATGTGAAGCTAAAACATTAGTAAATCTTTTCTCAACGAAAGTCTTCTTTCCTTCTTCGGTAGGTTCTTCAGGTAATCTTAAAATAAATTCAGTGCAATAGCCAAATCCATCACCTTCAACTTGTGATGCTTTCATTATTGATTGAGTTTCTGAAACTGCAGTTGCCATTGATTTTTCAACAACACGGCCTTGTAATGCTTTTTTAAAACCATGAAGGACTTTACATAAACCTGTTCCACCCGAGTCAACAACACCAACTTCTTTTAATACTGGTAATAAATCTGGTGTTCTATTTAATGAATTTTTTGCTTCTGCATATAGAATATCAAATGCTTTATCTACATCCATTTTGGAATTAACTTTTGCAGCTAAAGCATCACTTGCTTCTCTAATAACAGTAAGAATAGTACCTTCAACAGGTCTCATAACTGCTTTATATGCTACTTCTTTTGCATTTAAAAATGCTGTAGATAAAGTTAATGCATCAATTACTTTTTTTCCTTCTAATGCCATTGCAAATCCTCTAAAGATTTGACTTAAGATAACACCAGAGTTACCTCTTGCGCCCATTAATAAACCTTTTGAGAAAGCTTTTGCAATATCAAATACATCATTGTCATTTCTATTTTGAACTTCTTTCAATCCAGATTGCATTGTTAAATTCATATTTGTACCTGTATCACCATCTGGTACAGGGAAAACATTTAATGCATCAACCTCTGGATAACAATTAAATAAATGGTTAGCACCAGAAATAATCATTTGTTTAAGCATAACGCCATCGATTGTTTTCATATAATTCTCCTTCAAAATTAGATGTTTTTAACACCTTGGACATATACGTTGACAGCAGAAAATTTTATATTTAAATTTTTTTCTAATTCATATTTTACACGTTTTTGAACTTGAGCAATTGCCTCAGTAATTCTAAGACCATATCCCATTACAATATAAATGTCAACTTCAATAAGGCCTTTATTATTCTTTTTTACATAAACGCCTTTCGAATAATTTTCAATATTCAATAATTCACTAATTCCATCTTTAAGTGAATTTTTCTTAGACATACCAACAACACCATAGCATTCAGTAGCAGCTTTACCTGCAATTTGAGCAATCGCATCTAAAGAAATATTTATAGAACCATATTTTGTATTCTTTTCAATATCCATTTTGGTATCCCCCCTTAAGTAAATATATTTTACCATATGGCTAATATATTTTATAGTAATTTTTTTGGCGTTTCCACATAATTCTTCCATTTTTTAAATATAACTATGTTATATTTTATTTTTTTTTGCCTACTTATGAGAGAATAAGGCAAAAAAAATAGCAAAAAAAAAGCCCGGCAGTTCGCTATTCTGTCCTTTCGGATACCTTCGCCACTACGGTGCTTAACTTCTGTGTTCGGGATGGGAACAGGTGTGTCCACCGCGCCATCACCACCAGACTTTTTTTTAGAGATTGCTCT
>JAQXGN010000036.1 GCA_029006735.1 Caryophanales bacterium | reverse complement strand
CATTTTGATTCAAATAAAACTAATGATAATATTTTATTTCAAAAAATAAAAGAAGATAAACTTGTTTGTATTATAAAAAAAGATTCCTCTTTATATTCAAAAAATGGTCTAACTTTTGATGACATAAAAAAAGAAAAGATCATTTTGATTGATCCTTTACTTTTAACTAATCAAATGAATCAACTTCAACTTAACTTAATTGCAGGAAAGAGTACATTAGATTTTCAATTTTGTTCTTCTTTTGAAATTGCTTCAACTCTTGTGGAATCTGGGTTTGGTATTTCATTAATTCCTGAATCTCTTGTAGATATAAATAATAGTAATCTTATAAGTATTGATTTTATTGATTCCCCTTCATTCACTTATGGTATTTATTATCGAAAAGATACAAATGAAAAAATAATAAAAATATTAGTTGACCAATGTATAAAATAATTATTTATTTTTTATACATATTTCTATACTTTTATTTTCTCCACCTAGATAACTATATACTTCTTGGTATATTGTAGGTGGAATAACGAATATAATATTATTTTAACTTTCTTTATTTTCTTCGTCCCATTATGATTATTTATTGCAAATGACATCAATAAGGTCATGCGAAGTATTATGAAAATAGGAATATCAATAGAAAATTCATTTTCAATTATGCTATAAATATCATTTGATAAATAATTTTTATTGCTGATATTTATTCCTCTTAAATCTTTACTTCCTCATCGTTTTTAAATTTCTCTAATATTAATAGTCCATTAAGTGGATTATTCCCTAAGATTTCTTGCATTTTAGCAAAGTCAAATTTTTGATGCATTTTATTAAGCGTTTCTACAAATTCTTTTTTCCATATTTACGAATAAACATAGCGCTTGCTTTTGCTGCTCCCGCACCATTATTTGTTCTTACGTAAAATCCTTTTTCACATGTGTCTAGCAATGAACAATCATGGCTTGCTTCTTACGCTCAAGAAGAATCTAGATCAGTTTCTGAAAATATGAAATGGAGAGTAAAAAAGAATTTTGAAGAAGGCTTATCTTGGGGTACTCACTTATATGGTTACAAATATGAAAACAACCAATATGAGATTATTCCTGAAGAAGCTAAGGTTGTCAAAAAGATATTTGATTTATATCTTGAAGGTAATGGTGTTCAAGCAATAACTAAAACACTTGAAGCTGAAGGAATAAAAACTAGAAACAACATCTTCTTCTCTAAATCTACAATTAGAGGAATGTTATCAAATGAATATTATACTGGCGATAAAATACTTCAAAAGACCTACTGCAAAGATTTTATTTCTAAAAGAACACTTATTAACAATGGTGAGCTTACTAAATATTATGTTGAAGATTCCCATGAAGGTATTATTTCTAAAGAAGATTTTAATAAGGTTCAAGAGATGCTTAAATCTAAAAAAGAAAGCATCAATTGGAAAGTTACGAAGCCTTTAATACTTCCTTTTAGTGGAATGCTAGAGTGTGGATGTTGTGGTAAGCACTATTCAAGGAAAACCACTCCATATAAACATATTTGGCTTTGTAGAACTAATAATGAGAAAGGAATTAAAGCCTGCAATTCAAAACAGGTCCCTGAAAAAATATTATTTGAAGTTACTAATGAAATACTAGGTACTACTACTTTTGATGAAAAGATATTCAAAAAGAAAATAGAAAAGATAATTGTTAAAAATGACAATATCCTTACTTATATTTTCAAAGATGGAATTTCAAAAGATTTCTCTTCACCTTTTTTATTCGTATAATAATCTCTTCTTTGAGTTGTTCTAACATACCCCTTTGCCATTTCTTGAAGAATGGTCACCATTTCAACAAGCTCAGTAGGATCAGTTGGATCAGTTGCTCTATTAAATTCAGGATACTTTTCCTTAAGCTTTTTATATTCCTTAACTGTGATATCAAGATATTTAGCGATATCAACTTCTTTAACATCACACTTAACAAGAATGTGGGTAGCATTTAATTTTTGTCTTAACTTACCTTGTTCTACCCATTCAAGATATTTATCTTTCTTTTCAGCCATGCTTATTACCTCCTTTACTTCTTGTGCTATAGCACCGCTTATTTTGAAAGCGAGATGAACTACAGATTTCTGCAAGAAAAAAGGAGCGCTTGGCCCCTTAGATCCTAGGCTTTCACCAGTATCTCTTCTTCGTGGATATAGTAAACCACTATAAACTAAGGATAAGTAAAACTGTCAAATTTAACAATTTACAGGGAATTACTAAATTTTTATAGGCAAAAAAAGCACCTCTTTTGGCTAAGAAGTGCAATTTTCCTTTAATACTATGTATTAACTTTATTTTGAACTTAAGAAACTAGGATTATTTCAGGTTTATCTTTAGTCATCAAGTCAGACATCAGAATATATCTTACAGAATACTTGTCACCAAATTTTTCAATAATCTCTTTTTGATTATCCTCATCATAAGTCACAAACAAATCTGTGTTTACTAAATTGTCAACAACAACTCCCCCAAGTGAATGAATCTTTTCTATAACAGAGTCTAAATCTTCAACCTTATTTTTTATTTTCCCACTTACGTTATATCGCTCACCTTTAAAATCAGGATTTTGTAATAATAATTCATCTTCTTTTACCATTCTCTTATAAAATTGATGTCTTTCTTTTCTTTTCTGTTTTTCATTTTTTCTTGCATCAATATTTAACACATAATCATATGCGTCTTCCTTTGCATACTCAGATTCGGCTATAAGTGAAGATGAATTCTTTCTTTCCAATACACATACCGCTTCAAGAATCATCATTGTCATCTTCGCATCATCACTAGATAAATGCTCCTGAATTTGAACTGTAGACCCTTTTCCCACTATTGCATTACAGGCGCTTTTGAGTGACATTTGTTCATTTATTTCAAGATAATCTGATGCAATTTTTTGAACATCATAGCATATATATTTCATTGCACTCTTCCCATATCTTTGGCATGCATGAAAAAGATGAAGTATATCATTGTCACTAGACCAAGCAAAACAAATAGTATCATTCGCCTCAATAAGAGATCTTATCTTTTCATAGAATGCAGGGAATTCTGGTTGTTCAAAATAATAATCGTAATCATATGCTAATTCTAAGTCTTTTTGATTCTTTCTTCCTTTAAGATAAAATCTGTTTTCCCCGCCTCTACCAGGACTCATTACATATTCTCTTTTTCCCAAAATTTTAAAATTTTCATCGGTAAGAACATATCCAAACTCAACCATTTTTCCAATACCATTAAAACAGTTGGAACATTCTATATCGAAAAATAAATACTTCAAATTAATCCCCCCTAATCTAAAAGAGTAAAGTGTGAAGATACTTTATTCATTCTCTTAACAGTTACATTTTTGCAGATGTTTGATTCACTATTTGAAACAAGAATATATTTTCTGTTTCCACCATCTTCTTTATTCAACTCGCACACAGCATGGCCAACTGTACCGCTTCCAGCAAAGAAATCCATAACAATAGATTCTTTATTTGTTGTCATTCTTACAAATTCTTTCATTAATTTCAAAGGCTTAGGAGTTGAGAAATAATCTCTTCTTCCAAACAATTCATTTATTTCATCTTTAGCTGACGATGTTGTTCCAAAACAATCAAATGTCTCAGGCACATCAGCTTCTTTTTCAAATAATACGCCGTTTTGAACATAAGGCTGCATAACATTATTGAGTTTTGCATTATCCGTTTTTCTTGCGATTATAATGTATTCAAAATCAGTTTGCTTCTTGTTAGGGTTAAGCACTACTCTGTTTTTATCAAAGAACTCGTGTTTCTTTTTCCATTTATGAAATGTTACAAGATTCTCGCCAAATACTGACTTACATATATTAAACAAATTTATAGCTTCACCCTCGTCGATGTTAATCACAAGAACGCCTTTTTCTGACAATAAACTTTTTGATAGCTCTATTCTATCCCTCATGAAGGTGTGATACCCCTCTTCATAACCAGAATCCTTATATCCAATATAATCGATATGTGAGTTGTATGGAGGGTCAATTAAAATGGCGTCTATTTTGCCTTTGTAGGCCTTCTTCATGCTTTCCAATGTATATAGATTTTCTGATTCAATAATATAGTTTGATCGCTCATCTCTTTCTTCAAGTTCTGCTGGACAGTTAGAGAATGCATTATTATCGATTATTGTTCCTTTAAATACGGATACTTTCTTCAAAGAAGAACAGTAAGCGAAAGCCCACTCACCAATATATGTGATTAAATCGCTGCAATAAAGACATTCTAATGAGGTGCAATTTGTGAAGCAGGACTTATTTACTATGTTGACGTTATGCAAGTCTATAGATGTCATTTTATTGCATCCTGAGAATGCACCTCTTTCTAGAGTAATTACACTATCTGGCAATTTGATATGGCCTACTGCTTTCCATGATGGATAGCAGACAATTTTGCTCATATCCTTGTTGAAGAGGATTCCATCAACCACTTTGTAATAAGGGGTATTAGATTCGAAGTGAATGTTGCTGCATCCAACAAAAGGGTTATAGCCAATATCAACAAGCGACTCCGGAAATACAATGGTCTTTATTCCTTTGCAGTTCCAGAATGAATTTCTATTAATGGTTTTTATTCCTTCCAATAGGACTAGTCTTTCGCTTCTTATTTTATTTAATGTTCCAACAACAGAAGTTTTGAAACCGTTATAAATAACATCATCTTTAATGAAATAAGCGTTTGAATTGTTTATAAGTTCTAATTTTGAGCATCCTGAGAATGGATTATTTTCCATTTTCTCAAGAGATCTTGGAAGAGTTATCTTCTCAAATCGATCACATAAGAAGAATGTGTGTTTGCATATTACCCTTACGCCCTCAGGAACAACGAATTCTGTTTCATTTCCCTTAATGGAGCAATAAATCATTGTTTGCTTATCAGCTGTATAAAGTGCACCATTTTCCATTATGTATGCATCAGAATTGTTAGTAACAACAACCTCAGGACATCCAGCAAATGGGTTATTTCCCATAAGAATGACGTTTTTAGGAATATTTATCTTTTTAAGGTTCTTGCAATTATAGAATGTGTCGCCACCCATATTCATCAAAGAATCAGGGAGCACAACCTCTTCTATTTCCTGATTATCCCAGAAAGAGGAAGATTCAAGTTCCTCAATTCCTTCAGGTACTATAACTTTCTTTGAATGGCCTACATATTTCATAACCCTATTTTCTTCTATAACAAAATCAGGGTCGTTGTACTCTTGTTTTGTTTGTTTTCTTAAAATAATGTTTTCGGCCTTCGATTCAAATAGTCCATAGTTGTATATATCATTGTCGCAAATCAATGATTTGTATTCCAAAACACCACTAACCAGTCTAGATTTATATTTGGACTCTTTATTTGTCATTCCTTCATCGGTTAAGGAATCGTCCCAAACATGGAATTCAACCTTATAGCCTTTAAAAGTTGCTGTATTATCAGCTAAAGAAAAATCCGACATTGTATATCCTAAGGTAAGAAGTCTATTCACGAATTCAAGCTTTACGAAGCTCTCATGCGTAGTTAATTCAAAAGCAAATGTGCCGTTTATCATTACTCTTTGATTAGAGGATTCAATAACAATCTTTGTTCCATTTTCATATGTTTTATCAAAAATATCTGGTTCATGTTCGAAGAAACGCATAGCCACATAAAGAGCCGTGTATTTCATATTTTTGCTTAGTCTTAAATCACTTAGCTTAGGCATTCTTATTTAATTCCTCCACTATTCTATCGACCACTTCTTCAGGTTTAAGATTTGATGTGTCGATAACCAAATATGGAAGTTCTCTGGTTTTACAGAACTCAATCATGCGTGAGTAAATCATTTCAGACTTTTTTGCCTTTTTAATATCGTTGTCTTCTTTGTTTCTAGTCATAAGTCTGTTCATGATTGTTTCGCTTGGTGAATAAAGAATTACAGTTAATTTTGGAACACCTAGCTTTTTGATTAATAAATCATAGACTTCCCCATTATTTTCTGCTCCACTCCATGCATAGTTGGAAGCAAAGTGCCTGTCAGTAACTATGTTTTGATCTTTGAATAGTTCGTACATATAGATACTGCCTAGTCCATAAAACCAGGAAGTAAAAACTCTATTAGGATTTGCGTTGACCTGGTCCCTAATTCTCAAGTATTCATCAAACTTATCTTCAGATTCATCAAATAAATAATGAAGAGGCTTTTCAACGAACTTATATCCAAGTCTTTCTGATAAAAGTTTACACGTTGTTGATTTACCAACGCCATCCATGCCTTCAATTGATATATGGTTCATCGATGTTTACCTCCTTTAATTTAATCATCTCATCCAATGTGACAGGCTCGTAATTTGTTACATCAACCCCGGCATTGAATGCGAGTTTGCCTTTGAAATATTGCTTCATTTGCGCATACGCAATATCATTCTTTTCAGTTTTATTATGGATGTGTCCATAGACGTGATACCCACCTCTACTAAATTCCATCCAGTCTGTAAGCGGATAATGACAGAGACATACTTTTCTACCGTTGTCTTCTATCAGTTCTATGAATTCGATTGATTCAAACACTGCCGATTCCTTTATTAGATCCAACATCGCAAGATCATGGTTCCCTATAATTAGATGTTTGTGTCCTTTAAGGCCTCTGAAGACCTCGACCGCTCTTTTATAGCCATCTTCAGCGATATCACCAAGAACATATACGATATCATTTTCATTTACTTTGGAATTCCATCTTTTTACGATTTCGTTTTCCATTTCCTCCAAACAAGTGAAAGGCCTAGAGCACTTGTTGAAGACCCTTAGATCTCCGAGATGTGTATCTGATATGTAATAAATCATTAGTTGGCCTTCCTATTCTTACTTTCGTTCATTTTTCCTTTTGTGAAAAAATCTTGAACCTCTAAGTAGCCGCTTACTCTTCTTATTCGAGTTATATGATGACTTCCACATACTGGACATTTATCAAATGTTCCTGAAGCACCGCACTCTGAGCATACATCCTTAGGGAAATTAAATCCTAAATAATGAACTCCAGATTCAATAGCAATCTCAACTAATTCATCCAATCCTTCCGCATTGCCAAAAGGTGCCTCAGATAATTCGACGTATGAAATGCAGCCTCCATTTGCTAAAGTGTGAAATGGTCCCTCTATTTGCAGTTTCTTGTATGCAGGCATTTTGCTATCCACATCCACATGAAAAGAATTCGTATAGTAATCTTTACTCAAAGAAGGATGGGAGTATAGCTTCTTATCTAATTCAACGAATCTGCCACTTATCAACTCTCCACTAGTAGCTAAAAGCGAAAAGTTGAGTTTGTATTCATCACGCAACGAGTCAAGATACGCTCTCATGAATGATATCAATTCTAATGCGATTGCAATGTTTTCTTTGCTTGACCAGTATTTTGAGCCTGTCAATATTTCAACAGTTTCAGAAAGGCCAATAAAACCTATAGATAACGTTCCGTGTTTGAAAGTTTCACTTAAACCAACTTCGTTTATGTCTTCAATCCACAATTTATACTCCTGGTTTGTTGGGAACATAGAAATATCAGCTTCACAAGTTTTGTAAAAACGATCCAAAAGGATATCCTTGGTTGTTGATGCAACACCGAGCCATTTTTGCTTAAAAAGGTCTATTTTCTTAGACGTTGTATTGCCTTCTGCATTTGCTTCTAAAGCTAGCCTTGGGAGATTTATAGAAATATTATCTATGTTGCCTCTACCGATAGCACCAGTTTCGCCATAGATATCATCTACAACTCTTGTTCTGCATCCCATAATCGATAGCTTTTCTGGATCTGTATTTTTGTCGGCTTCGCAATCACACAAAAGATACGTAGGTATCATTTTCTTTGCGGTACAGAGAAGTGACTTTTGAAGCAAATCATAGTTAGGATCCCCTTTAAATCTGCTGACTCCCTTATGGACTTTAAATACAATGTTAGGTTTATATACCAACTCTCCAGCATTGTAGAAAGCATCTAATAAAGTCTCAGAAATGAATCTAGCGAACTTCGATGTACCTAGTCCTATATTGAAAGTTACATAGTAACTTGTTTGACCCATTCTTGTATGAATATTATTGCACCATAGAATCATAGATCTAATCGAGGCTTTAAATATATCTTCATGACCTTTATAATTGACGCCAAGCTTAGTAAAAATAGTGGCAAAATCATCATCGAAGTTTGCAAATGCCATACCACCACTTTGTTCATTTCCCATTTTTGCAAACAACTCTTTAATAAAATCAAATACAGATACTATAACTGAAACATCATCTAAGGCTTCGAAATTTTTATAAGGAAAAGCATTTAAAATATCAAAGGTTAAACAGTTATATGTTAAACCATACGCGTCCAAATCATGAATATGTATATATCCTTCTTCATGTAATCTACTCCATTCAGGGTTTAATGATTCAAGAATTTTCTTTTTCTCTTGTCTTTCGCCGATGTTATACACTTTTCCGACGTAGCTTTTTCTATTAGCAGCATTATCGTTTTTATTTTGTTTCTTCATCGTGTTTCACCTCCATAAATTCTTGATTTGTAGAGCCAACGAAAGGCTTTAATGTAGTCTTTAATTCCTTTTTGAAACTACCAACTTTGATGTATTTTAAATACCTAAGTATTTCCTGAGGAACTTCATCTAATTCATGGCCTGTATAGAGACACAAGTCAAAGTCTTTCAATTCCTCCAAGAGTTCAAGTAAGGATTCGGTTTGAAGTAAAGGCTCTCCACCACTGATAGTTAACTTTTTATTGATACATTTTATTCGTAGAATATCTGCCAATTCTTTGACATCAATCAGAGTGCCTTTATTAATATCCCATGTACTTGGATTTTGGCATCCTGGGCATCTTAAATTGCATCCTTGAAGAAAGAGGACAGTACGATATCCGTATCCATCGCAAAGAGATGGATTATTCATTATAGAATTAATACGCAAATTGCTCATACATACCTCCTATTAAATATTCTTCGTAATCGTCATCTAAATCCTCGATATACTTTTGTTTTTTAAGTTTAAACTCTATGTTTTGTCTTTTGTTTTTTCTTTCAACCGTCATGTAGCGAGGCTCAGGCTCCATTCTTAAGGAGAGCTCAGCTATTTTTTCTTGTTCTTGTTTGTTTGAACATTTTAGATACGGATCATTCGAATTGATAACTTGAAGGAGTAGATATTCTTCATAGTCAATTTCAACGCAACCGAGAATTGCATCTTTATGATCATGTTTTACTCTAGGAATACTCCTTGCTATTTGAGCTGCTTCCTTTCCACTTTCGGCATTTACTGGAAACGAGATTCTAATAAACCACTTCTTTCCAACATGCCCACATTTGCAGGTTACTTTATAAAATTTTGATTTCATCAGGATCTTCGATGTAGGAATTCAGATTGTTGAACACGTCGATTAATCCTTTAGGATTTTTAATATCTATTAATGTCATTGGTCTAACACGGCCTGTGACATAAATTAAGACCGGTCCATGTTTTTCATTAGCAGTTTCGCCGAGTTCCATTCTTTCGATTTTATCCACCGGAACATAAACCGTATTGTCTGCCGTGTTGGTTGAACTAACAATTAAATGAGTATTATTTAGTTCGCCAAAAGCAAGAGAATATCCACCGTTTTTAATTCTTTTTACTTCGCTGATTGGAATCGAAAGGCAGCTTAAACTAACGAGGAATGCTAATCCAAATCCATAAGCCCACCATCCGCTAACTAATCCATTAAACGAAATTAATAATAAGACCAAAGCTACTATGGCCAATAATCCTATAGCAGAAAACCAGCAAATTACTTTTATATAATTATTCTTATTAATATCGTATGAATAAATTCTATATCGGAACTTGCTATTTACTCTTTCTTTAGTTTCAGTGCTTAGGTTCTTTAACACTGCATTAAGTACATCAGCATCATCTAGATCAATAGATTCATCTAATAATGCGTCAAATGAAACATTTAAGACTTGAGCCAAATCTCTAATATTATCTAGTTTAGGTTCGCAATTGCCATTTTCCCAATCTGATACAGTTTGTCTACTAATACCATATTTATTAACTTTGGATAGATTTTGGCCCAATCCTTCTTGTGAAAATCCGCGTGCTTTTCTTATGATTCTAATTTTATCTGAAAGCTTCATCTACTTTTCCTCCTTTCGAGAAAAATTGTAAATCGAAAACTGACATTAACTCTACCAACCTAGTCCTGGAATTTTGTCAGGTGCAACCTTACATTTAGTAAATTATATCACTTTACACGCGTATAAATAAATAATTCGGCGTAATTTTGTTTGAATCCATAGAATAACAAAAAACGAGGTACACACCCCGTCTTTTCCCTTCAAACTTAAGTAACAGTAATTATTTCAGGTTGATTTTTAGTTCTCACGTTTGAAATAAGCCAATGACATAAGTATGTCTGACTCATTTTCTTTATATTCATCAGAAGACATCACTTTGCCTTCTTCGTTTGTCAGCTCAATAACGTTAATAGCATTTAGTTTTTCTGGAGATATATAAGTTTTAGCATTAACGCTTGCAACGATTCTTTGATAATCGTTAACTTCCTCTCCTAGAACAAAGTCCAAAATGTTCATACTATTATACTCGTCTTGCTCGCCTTCCCTTGGCGAATCAATAACCAATGGAAAATTATAATCATTTGAATTTAATTCCGTCTTAACCTTTAAGAAGGCGAAATAAAACGCTAAAGAAGATCTAATGTATTGGCTGCCACTTAAAGCTAATTTTTTAAATGCAGAGATATCCCTAGGTGAAAACAGATTTACGCCGAGACTAATAAGGTAATCCGAATAATATTCGCAGAATTTTCTCTTTGCGCTATCAGTCAAATAAGCACTAACGTTACTTGGGGACTTAGAAAAAGAATGGCCAATGGAGAGAGAAAATTCAATGCCCGTCTCATTATTGGATACAAAGAAGATGAAAACGGAAATATTAGAATCGTTGAAGATGAAGCTAAAGCAGTACGTGATATTTTTGAACTTTATATCAGTGGCTACACCTACAGAGAAATTATTAAACATCTTGAAGATAATAAAATTAAAACCGCTAAAGGAAATTTAAAGTGGAGAGTAAGTAATATCGCCAGCATTCTTTCAAATGAAAAATATTGTGGCGACATGATTTGCCAAAAAACTTATACTCCAAATTTTCTTGATCATGCGCCAAAAAAGAACAATGGAGAGATTGCAAAATATCTAACAGTTGATCATCATGAACCGATTATTTCAAGAGAAGTTTTTTCCTATGTTCAATTTCTAAAAGAAATGAAAAAGGAACAGCGCTCCGCTAGAAATTCTCTTTATACCCCTATTTCTGGATTAATCTTTTGTAATTATTGTAAAAGACCACTTCATAGAATAATCGCTCATCCAAAAACTCCTGGTGAAAGAGCAATCTTAACTTGTAAGGAACATAAAGGAGTGTGCCATATTAACAGTTCTTTAGATTACGAATTAACGCTTAAAATTGTTGAAAGAGTAGTCTCAAATAGACTAAATAAAGAAGAAATTAATGAAACTCTAGTCTCTTCTCTACATGATTTTGAAAGAATAAAGGCATTTACCTCAAAACTAGATGATTCAAATTACGAACTAAAAGATAATCAAAACAAATTAAAAACTTTGATTAAAGAACAGGTTTCTTCCCCTATTCCTTTAGATGAATTTAATGCTAAATATGAAGAATTAGCTGCTCAAATAAAAAAGTCTGAGAATGAATTAAATAAAGTAAGAAAAGATGAAATGAACTATTATCAATCTACAATTAATGAATCTAAGCTACAAACATATCTTAAAGGCGAAAAAATACTAAATATTAATGTGGTTGAAAATTGCATTTTTAAGATGATAGCAATGGGAACCAAAACTATAAAAATTATCCTGAATGATGGAAAAATTACTGAACAGTTCTTTAACGACCATTACGATGATTTTATTAGAGTTAAGCCAATAAAAGCGGATTTTGAAAAAGGAACAAGAGACTTTGTTTACTATGAAATTATTAGACCGGAGGATGTTTATGGAAACATTGAAAATAATTAAAAAACCAGAGCCAGGAAAAAGACTTAAAGTCTGTGCTTACGCTAGAATTTCAAATGCTAATCGTGAGTCGAGTATCAATGAACAAATCGATTATTACACCACTCTTATTTTTAATAATAGAAATTGGGAATTTGCTGGAATATATGCTGATGAAGGAATATCAGGAACCACTACTCAAGCAAGAAAACAATTCTTATTAATGATTGAAAAAGCAAAGAACGGATTAATTGATGTCATCATCGTTAAATCTATATCGCGCTTTGCTAGAAATGTTATGAACCTTCTTGTCACTGTTCAAGAACTCACTACTATTGGAGTTGAGGTGTTTTTTGAAAAAGAAGGCATTTCAACAATGGATCCTCAATCAACAGTTTATCTTACTTGTTGGGCTCAATTTGCAGAAGAAGAAATCAAGTCCATGAGTGCTAATAAAAGATGGCGAGACGAAAAAAACTATCGTGATGGAATCTATCATATAAGCACTAATCAAATGCTCGGATTTAGATTAAACAATAACAAAGAAGTGGAAATATACGAACCAGAAGCAAAATGGATAAGAGAAATCTTTAGAATGTATGTTTCTGGTGAAAAGACAGCTTCAATTGCTGAATGGTTAACTGAAAATGGAGTAAAGACCGCAAAAGGAAATTCTAAATGGTCATCTTCTTCTGTTAGAAATATTCTAAGAAACGAGAAATACTGTGGTGATTGTATCATGAATAAACGATTTACAGTTGATCCAATAACTCATCAAACCAAAAAGAATAATGGTGAAAGGGAATTATATATTGTTAGAGATGGGCATCCAGCAATTGTAACAAGAGAATTATTCAATGATGTACAAAGTATATTAGATAAGAACAAAGAACATTTTAAAATCACATCAAAGCCCTATCAAAAAATAGAATCAGAATATACTCACTTCATTTATTGCCCTTACTGTGGCCACTTCTACTTTTCAAAGAAGAATAGACATCCTGAATTAATTAGTCCTACTGTTAAGAGAATGTTTTATTGCAGTTCAAATCGAACAAGAAGACTATGCAAAGAAAGTGAATCAGTATATCAAGATGAATTAAGTGTGATAATCGCTAAGCAAATACAAATATTAAAAGCAAATGAAAAAGCCTTCAAAGAAGCTGTTATTGATGCTTTTGGAAAAGATAAAACCGCTACTTTAGAAGAAAAAATAAAAGCATTAAATGATGAAATTTCTAAATTAAGAGAAACACTAAAAACAATGGTAGATAGAAGCGAAGAGTCAATTAAACAGTTATGCGAACACTATCGTTATGAAATCAAGATAAAAACACAAAAAAGATTAGATTTAGAAAATGAATTATTAACACAAATAAATCCAAAAGAAAAGGCTGATCAAATTATTAAAACCTTAAGAGAAATTCCTGTGCAAGATAATGCTAATGGATTAAAATTTAGAAAATTATTCTGTCACGTGATTGCTTATTCAAGAGATAAACTTCTCTTCATAATCGGTAATGAAAACTTAAAAAACATACCTAAAACCCCTCAATTTTTATTTAAAGGCGAGCATTCTTATAAAATAAGATGCACTACTTACAAGACAGAATTTGGCATTTATATCAACAAATAAAAACGGGTCCGAAATAAAAATTCGGACCCATATTTTTTACCAAAAAAGATGACCTACATCGTTTTGCGGACCGCTATGGGCGTAAAATCTCAATGCCTATACTTCGCAATACCCGGACTACGAACACTTACCAAGTCGAATTTCGCCGTTTCAAAAAAAGCGTTGAAAAGTTCCAAAAAGTATTAAAAAAACGCAATATTTTGGTATTGCGTCTGTTCTCTAGAAATGGTGGCCCAAGTCGGATTCGAACCGACACGGATCGCTCCAAACGATTTTGAGTCGTTCGCGGCTGCCATTACGCCACTGGGCCTTATGCAAAAACAATTTTAACATTATAAACCATCATTTTAAAGCAAAATATTTCTATTCATAACTTTTTATTGAAAGATTTTCTTCTCTAAACTAAAATATAGAAGTTGAGGAAAATATATGAAAATAGGATTTGATAATGAATTATATTTAAAGTTGCAATCAGAAAACATCCTAAAAAGAATGGAAACTTTCGGAGAAAAACTTTACATTGAATTTGGTGGTAAATTATTTGATGATTATCATGCATCGAGAGTATTACCTGGTTTTCAACCAGATTCAAAATTAAAAATGCTTTTAAGAATCAAAGAAAAAGTCGAAATAGTAATAGTAATCAATGCAAACGACATTCAAAAAAATAAAGTTAGAAATGATATTGGTATTAACTACGAAAAAGAAGTTTTAAGATTAATTGATGCCTTTCATGATTTTGGCCTTTCAGTTGGTTCAGTATGTATCACTCATTATAAATCAGTTCCACAAGTTGATTCATATATTTATAAATTAAATCATTTAGGCATTGTTACATATAAACATTACGAAATAGATGGATATCCACATGATATAAATAAAATTATTTCCGATGAAGGTTTTGGTAGAAATGATTATATCAAAACTTCCCACCCAGTAGTAGTTGTTACCGCTCCTGGCCCAGGTTCTGGTAAAATGGCAACTTGCTTAAGCCAACTTTACCATGAAAACAAAAATGGAGTTAAAGCTGGATATAGTAAATATGAAACATTCCCTATTTGGAATTTACCACTTAACCATCCAACTAATATTGCTTACGAATCCGCTACTGTTGATTTAAATGATGTTAATATGATAGATCCATATCATTACGAAGCTTATAACAAATTATCAGTTAATTATAATCGTGATGTTGAAATATTTCCTGTTTTAAGAAGCATGTTCCAAGCTATCTATGGTACCTGCCCATACAAATCACCAACAGATATGGGCGTCAATATGGCAGGGTTTGCAATCATCGATAATGAAGTAGTAGAAAAAGCATCAAAAGATGAGATTATTAGACGTTATCTAAATGCTCGAGTTGATTATAAAAATGCAAAAATCAGTTTAGAAACATTAGAAAAATCTCAAGGATTATTACAAAAAGTAAATATTGATGTATCTAATAGAAAATGCGTTGAAGCTGCATTAAAAAAGCATGAAGAAACAAATAAAGATACTATGGCGTTAGAATTAGAAGATGGAACCATGATTACATCAAAAACTTCTTCCTTACTACTCGCTCCTTCTGCTTTGATTTTAAATGCATTAAAACATTTAGCTAATATTGCTGATAATATTCCACTATTACCTAGAATGATTATTGAACCTATTACTCAATTAAAAACAGAAATATTAGGAAATCATAATCCTAAATTACATGTAAATGAAGTGTTAAATGCATTAGCAATTTCTGCCCAAACTAATCCACTCGCAGAACTTGCAATTAAAGAATTACCAAAGTTAAAAAATGCTCAAGCACATTCCACAATTATCCTTTCTGAAGTTGATATGAATGCACTAAAAAAATTAAAAATTAATGTCACTTGTGAGCCTGAGCATTACGCTCATAGATTATATAATAAATAAAAAAATAAGCAATTTAAGTATAGTACTTAAGTTGCTTTTTTTGCTAAAATCCTCTATTTTTTAGATCTTCACATATATAAGAATAGAAAGCATAAATTTTATCTTTTTTCTTTCTTTTTACCATAAAATCAATTATTTCCGAATGAGAAACAGATTCAGAATCTTGAAATGCGTTCCCCTTATATTCACCAAATTTACTAGATCCAATTGATACTAATCCATCACATTCATTTTTTTTATCAAAATAGTGATAAAACATTAAAGGTATACCCATAATAAAATCATCACGAGATTTATTAAGTTTAGTTGAATAGCTTTGACAATATATTGACGAATCAACCAAGAATGTTTCTTCCTCTACACTATTTACTTCTGCTAATTGTTCGCAAACTTTTAAAGCATCTGGATTTTTATCCCCAAAAATTCGATACCAAAAATTAAACCAAAATGCGATAAATTTTAAAATCCATCTAGGTAATCTTAATATATTGGTCGCAATTGGACTACCATAATGTGGTGTACATAATGTAGTGAAGGATGCAATGTATTGACTCATTTGTAATTTCACAATCATATATTTTGAATCCAAACCACCTTTTGAGTGCGCGATAATATTGACTTTATCTACCTTTTCTTTTTCCATTATTTCCAGTATTTCTTTTTTTAATATTTCCGCATTATTCTCAATGGAGCCAAAACTATCAACATTGCTTTTATAAACTTTAAACCCCTCAATCCTTAAAATACGATCTATCTGACCAAAGGATTTGATAAAAAACAAATCTTTTATTGCGATTCCATGTACTAAAATAATTGGGTATTTTGTTTCCATCAATAAATCACCACTTTTTCTTATACTAAACAAATATATTACATATAATTATACATTAAACAAATTATTTCTCTAGAAAGTAATTTACTTTTTATCTTCTTCTTTTATTTTTGGCATAATCCATTCGACAAAATGACCAATCAAAAGTTGTATTTCATATTTTATCTATTAGGTATATTTTTTTCTTCGGATACATGAAATAATCTCATAATTTATGTCTAATTACATCATCTAAAATGATGTACCTACTTCAATTAAGTTTCCATCTAAATCATAAAATCTAACTACCTTTTGACCCCATTCATGAGTAAATAATTTATTAACATATTTAATATTTGGATACAATCTTTCTAATTTGGAAACAAAATCCTCAATATTATCCTCGATGAAATGCAATTCGCTAGCATTATTGTTAGTAATAATTTTATTATTAATAAATTTCTCCCAATATTTTCTTTCTTGCAAATAGATTCCTCCTTCTAAAAGCATATTACCATCATAATCTTTAATCATTTTTAGATTAAATAATGATTCATAAAATAATCTTGCACGCTTATTATCTTCTGTTAATAATAAAAAACCATTTAATTTCATTTTATTCTCCTGAGAACACTAAAAAAATATTTATTATCTTTTTTGACTAAATTTAACCATTTCGTGTCTATATTAATCCTGCTTGTTCACATCATCACTATCATAACTTATCATACTTAGTAGATACTCCTTTAGATTTTTCTAAAGGATATTTCTTTTCTGTTTTATCCATTTTAGCATTTAATATATCTACTATATCTAAATTTAGTACTTGTGACATTTGTATACAGTAATTTAAAACATCCGCTAATTCTTCTTTAACGTGTTCTAAATCATATTCAGTATCACTCCATTGAAAACATTCTAAAAGTTCACTAGCTTCTATACTAATAGATTTAGCTAAATTACTTGGAGTATGGAATTGTCTCCAATCTCTATCAGTTACGAATTTATCTATTCTTTGTTTTACTTGTTCAAATCTATCCATATTTATTTTACTCTTTATTAATCATTTTCTTAATATATCTACTTA
The DNA here is from genome assembly GCA_029006735.1 of Caryophanales bacterium. Taxonomy (GTDB): domain Bacteria; phylum Bacillota_I; class Bacilli_A; order RFN20; family CAG-449; genus UBA3210. The sequence continues at coordinate 31 of JAQXGN010000036.1, read as the reverse complement.
ATGCTTTATCTTCACAATAGATATAGCATCC
>JAQXGN010000035.1 GCA_029006735.1 Caryophanales bacterium | reverse complement strand
ACAGAATATGCATTGGAATTCCGTAGTGGATCTTCAAAAGGATACTATATTGTAGAAAGAGAAGAAAAAGAGAATATAGCAAAATTAAAAGTTAGATACAATATAGATGGTAAGGTAGGAGTATTTCATATTCGTGAAATTGTTGATGAAGAAGGAAACAAAAAATATGAATATTCTTATAACGATGGAAGTAAACAATTGTTTGAATAAAAAACAAAAATAAAGGTAACTTATATATTTTGCTTATGATATTTTAGATGATTTAAATGACTGCCTAATAATGATAGATAAGCGCAATAATATAATAGAAGCAACAAAAAAATAAAGTTTGATAAAGATCCATAATACACGTGAGCACGTGTAATAAAGGATAAATAATACGTATAGGCACTCAAACAAACAAGTGTAGAAATTGTAGAAAAAATTGCACCTAAATATACTTGCTTAAAACGCAACTTTCTTCCATAAGGAAGAGAAAATAATGAGCAAAAAAATATAAATAAAAATAATATAGATAGGCATATTTCGATTAATATTTTTATATGAAAAATTATGCCTATTTTATATTGAAAAAAGGTTAAAAATACAATAAAAAAAGCAAATAATATTTCGTAAATAATAGTAAAAATCACACTATAAAATCTTTTTTGAATATAGTGGCTTTTCTTTGCTTTTTCGCCTGTATTATTCTCATAATTTTTTAAAAATGAATATGTGCTTTTACTAGCGAGAAATATTGTAAAAAAAAGGGAGATTATTATAGAAATAAAATAGGGATTATTATCTAATAACTGGTCCTTAATTTTCAATAAATCCAAATCTCCGATGATGGGAATTTGCTTTAAAAGAATAGCAACATAATCGTTAGAAAAATCGAATATTGATAGTATTAATACTATCATTGTTGATATTGGAACAAGAGAAATAACTAAATAATACGCCAAGGAAGAAGGCCCAATTCCTTGATTACCTGAAAGAGTAATCCATTCAATGAAACGCCTTGTTTTTTTATTGTTAAGAAACGCGTAGAAGCGTTGTATTAAATTTGAAATTATCCTCATCAAACAATATTATTTGTAGTTTTTCTATAAAATAATCTTATAGATTATGAAAGTTTTCAAAAAAATACTTGCAATGTAATCCTATATTAGTTATACTAATACAGCATGGTTATCGCTTGAGTAGAAGTAGATTAACCATCAATATTGCGCAGTGGAAGGATTTATTACTTATAAAGTAATATCAACCCGTTTACCACAGCACGGACAAAGAACTATAGGAGGTGTGTCACGTGAGTAAGAAAATCGCAAAAGTTGTAAAACTTGAAATCCCAGGTGGACAAGCAAAACCAGGACCAAAACTAGCATCTGCTGGTATTATGATGCCTAAATTCTGTACAGACTTTAATGCAAAGACTGCAGATAGACAAGGTCAAACAGTCCCAGTTATTATTACAGCTTATGAAGACAAATCATTTGATTATGTCATCAAAACAAGCCCAGTTGCTGAATTATTATTAAAAGAAGCTGGAGTTAAAAAAGGATCAGCTAGTGCAAAAGCTAGCATTGTCGGCACAATTACAAGTGCTCAATTAAGAAAAATTGCTGAATACAAAATGCCAGATTTAAACTGCTACGATGTAGAAGCTGCTGAAAAAATTATTGCAGGTACAGCACGTAACATGGGCATTGCAATTAAAGACTAATCAGTGGAAGGGAAACCCCCGCTAATACCACAAGGAGGAACAAGAAATGAAAAGAGGTAAAAAGTATACTGCAGCAGCTGCTAAAGTAGATACAACAAAACTTTATACAGTTGATGAAGCATGTACATTAGTTAAAGAAACATCAACAGTTAAATTTGATGCAACTGTAGACGTTTCATTCCGCTTAAATGTCGATCCAAAATACGCTGATCAACAATTAAGAGGTACAATCGTTCTCCCACACGGAAACGGTAAAACAAAGAAAATCTTAGCTGTTACTCGTTCAAAAACAGAAGAAGCTAAGGAAGCAGGAGCAGATTTTGTCGGTGATAAAGATATGCTCGAAAAAATTCAAAGAGAAAACTGGTTCGGATTCGACATCATCGTTGCTACTCCAGATATGATGGCTGAATTAGGTAAAATGGGTCGTTTATTAGGTCCTAAAGGATTAATGCCAAACCCAAAAACTGGTACAGTAACAATGAATATTGGCCAAGCTATTAAAGAAATTAAAGCTGGTAAAGTTGAATACCGTACAGATAAAACAGGAAACATTCACGTTTCAATCGCTCGTGCATCATTTGATGCAAACGTAATTGCTGATAATCTTAATGCAGTTATTGATACTATTTTAAGAATTAAACCAGCATCGGTTAAGGGCCAATACGTTAAAAATTGTGTTATCCATACAACAATGGGTCCAGCAATTAAAATCTCAATTGGTCGTTAATTAATTATTTAGAAAGCTACAATATACCATAGACAGCAACGGCCAAGGGGCTTAATAATGTTGCCGAGGTAACTATTTGAATTAATATATTTCATTAAACAATAGGAAAACTCCGTATATTGATGCCTATACAACAAAAATCTAAGAAGAAGGAGGTGCAATTAAATGAATCAAAACGTTTTAGAACAAAAGAAAGCAGTTGTTGACGAAGTTTCAAATATTTTAAAAGAATCAGCTTCTGTAGTTATCGTTGAATATCGTGGTTTAAAAGTTTCAGAAATCATGGATTTAAAGAGAAATTTATTAAAAGCAGATTCAAAAATGAGTGTTTATAAAAACACTTTAGTCGACAGAGCAGCAGATGCTTGTGGTTATTCTGAAATCAAACAATATTTAGAAGGACCAAACGCTGTTATCTATTCAAAAGATTCAATTAGTGCAGCAAAAATTGCAACAAAGTTTGCAAAAACTCATGAAAACTTAGTCATCAAAGCAGCTATTGTTGATGGCAGAGTTGTTGGAAAAGATGATGTTATCGCATTATCAAAACTTCCAGGCAGAGAAGGATTATTATCAATGTTACTCTCTGTATTACAAGCACCAGTCAGAGGCTTCGCATGTGCAGTCAAAGCTGTTGCAGACAAACAATAGTAAACCATTAATTCACATATAGGAGGAAAATTAAAATGGCAAAATTAACAAATGAAGAAATCATTGCTTCAATTAAAGAAATGACAGTTTTAGAATTAAATGACTTAGTAAAAGCTATCGAAGAAGAATTCGGTGTTACAGCAGCAGCTCCAGTTGCAGCAGCAGCAGCTCCTGCAGAAGAAGAAGCTCCAAAAGGACCAACAGAAGTTAACTTAGTCTTAAAATCATTCGGTGCTTCAAAAGTTGCAGTTATTAAAGCAGTTCAAGCTATTACAGGCTTAGGCTTAATCGATGCTAAGAAATTAGTCGATGCTTGCCCATCAAACATCAAAGAACATATCTCTCCAGTCGAAGCAGAAGAACACAAGAAAGCTCTTGTTGCTGCTGGTGCAGAAGTTGAAATTAAGTAATTTTAGTTCAACAATTTAAATTTAACTCACCCCTTTATGGGGTGGGTTTTTGTCAATTTTAAGGGTTAGAATATTTTGTACCTTATTTATACTTTAATAGTATTTATAGATAAATTAATATGTAAAATCCTTAATATTAATATTTTATTTAACTGATAAAGGGCCCTTTTGTTAGATTAATTTTAACAAATTTATCAGGTCGATTTATCGATAATCGTATTGATGTTTTATTGATACCCAGGGGCTTATTTTATATTTTTTGATTATCTTGTCGCGCGCGCTTAAGCGTATGGGTGCGTGTGTAGGAAATCATATTATTCACTAAAATTGATAATCAACTAATTGGGCGGAGTCGCCTTACTTAATAAATAACGATAAAAATAACATAGTGCAAAGATTATTAATTGTATTGTGAATAAAAAAAATAATTTTTTAGAAGGGAGATTTGCAATGAGCAAAAATTTACAAAAAGATTATAAGTACCTTCATAATAATCGAATTGACTTTTCTAAGATTTCAGGTAAATTATCTTTACCAAATTTAGTCGAAATTCAAACAAAGTCTTTCAAATGGCTTTTAGAAGAAGGCATTGATGAAGTGTTTAGGGATGTTTATCCAATCGCAGATCGTAATGACAAATTAATTATTGAATACGTTAGTTGTAGATTTGATAAACCAAAATATACTTTCATCGAATGTAAATCTTGTGATTTAACTTATAGTGCACCATTAAAGGTCACTTTAAGATTAATTAATAAAGGCACAGGCGAAATAAAAGAGAACGAAGTCTTCATGGGTGATTTCCCATTAATGACTGATTCTGGAACATTCATTATTAATGGCGCTGAAAGAGCAATTGTTTCACAACTTGTTCGTTCCCCAGGCGCATATATGAAGAAAGAAAGAGACAAATCAGGTAAGTACATTTATGGTGGAGATTTAATCCCAACTAGAGGTACATGGTTACAATTTGAATCTGATGCAAAAGACATTTTATCTGTTCGTATTGATAGAACTAGAAAAATGCCTGTTACAATTCTTTTAAGAGCAATAGGAATCTTAGATTATGATATGATGATTGATTTATTCGGTAATACCGATCAATTATTAAACACAATCGAAAAAGAAAAAGAATCATTCGTAAATGCTGAATCTAGAACATCTGCACAAGCACTTCTTGACATTTATGCTAGATTAAGACCAGGTGAACCAGCTCCAAATGATAGTGCTGCAAGTTTCTTTAGATCTAAATTTTTCGATCATAAGCATTATGATTTAGGGAAAGCAGGTAGATTTAAATATAATAAAAAGTTAGGCGTATATAATCGTTTAGCTAATAGAGTTATCGCTGAACCATTAGTTTCATGTGATGGCGAAGTAATCTATGATGCTGGAACTGAAATGACAAAAGAAATTATTGAAAAATTACAAGAAGAAAGATTCTTTGAAAATGGTGCTCATTTAGTTGAATTACCATTCAATAATTTATTAGACAATCATAATCGTGTTACAAAAGTTTTAGTTTATGCAGATGAAAAATGTGAAAAAGCAGTCAATATTATTGGTACAGATTTAAACATTGATGTTCCATATGTCACCATTTCTGATATGTTTGCTTGCTTCTCATATTTTATGAATATTATTGAGGGATTTGGCGATACAGATGATATCGACCATTTAGGAAACAGAAGAATCCGTTGTGTTGGTGAATTAATTCAAAATCAATTTAGAATTGGTTTATCACGTATGGAAAGAACAGTTAAGGAAAAAATGTCACTTGCTACTGAAGGAGTTGTAACACCACAAAACTTAACAAATATTCGTCCATTAACTGCAGCAATTAAAGAATTCTTTGCTTCTTCACAATTATCTCAATTTATGGACCAAGTTAATCCTCTTGCTGAATTAGCAAATAAGAGAAGATTATCAGCTTTAGGCCCTGGCGGTTTAACTAGAGATCGTGCTTCTATGGAAGTTCGTGATGTTCATACTTCACACTATGGTCGTATTTGTCCAATTGAAACTCCAGAAGGTCAAAACATTGGTTTAATTAACAATTTAGCATGTTATGCAAAAATTAATGAATTTGGTTTTATTGAAACTCCTTATCGTAAAGTAGATAAAGTCACACATAAAGTTTTAGAAGAAACAGAATATTTATCTGCAGATAAAGAAAGAAATCACTATATTGCTCATGCTTCAAATAGAATTGTTGATGGTGAAATTTTAGATGATTATGTTATCGCTCGTTATAATGGTGAAAACGTTATGGCCCCAAGAGAAATGATCGACTATGTTGATGCCTCACCAAAACAAATTTTATCTATTGCTGCTGCATGTATTCCATTCCTTGAAAACGATGATAACCACCGTGCTTTAATGGGTGCTAACATGCAACGTCAAGCTTTACCACTTTTAAAACCACATGCTCCATTTGTTGGAACAGGTATTGAATATAATATTGCACATGACTCAGGTGCTGCAGTTACAGCATCTTTCGATGGTGTTGTTACAGAAATGGATTCAAAACATATTGTTGTTAAGAGTGATGAAACTGGCGAATCAATTAATTATGTTTTACAAAAGTTTGTCCGTTCTAACTCAGGCACTTGTATTAACCAAACACCAATTGTTCACGTTGGTGATAAAGTTAAAAAAGGTGATGTCATCGCAGATGGTCCAGCAATGGATAATGGCGATTTAGCATTAGGACAAAACGTTACTATCGCATTCATGACATGGAATGGTTATAACTATGAAGATGCTGTTATTATGTCTGAAAGATTAGTAAAAGATGATGTTTATACTTCAATTCATATTGAAGAATATTCAATTGAATGCCGTACTACAAAGCTTGGTGATGAAGAAATCACACGTGATATTCCAAACCTTTCTGAAGATGCAAAAGCAAATTTAGATGCAGAGGGTATCATTATTCCAGGTTCAGAAGTTAAAGAAGATGATTATTTAGTTGGTAAGATTACCCCAAAAGGTTTAACAGAACCAACTCCAGAAGAAAAATTATTAATGGCAATCTTTGCAGAAAAGACTAAAGATGGTAAAGATACATCATTAAAAGTTCCACATGGTGGTGCAGGTATTGTCATTGACGTCAAGAGATTTAAACGTGATCAAGGTGCTGAATTACCAGCAGGTGTTAATGAAGTAATTAAGGTTTATATCGCTCAAAAAAGAAAAATCTCTGAAGGTGATAAGATGTCAGGTAGACATGGTAACAAAGGTGTTATCTCTAGAATTCTTCCAGTCGAAGATATGCCATATTTACCAGATGGTACACCAGTTGATATCATGTTAAACCCATTAGGTGTTCCTTCACGTATGAACATTGGCCAAATTCTTGAAATGCACTTAGGTATGGCTTGTAAGAAATTAGGATTACATATTGCTACTCCAGTCTTTGATGGTATTTCTAATGAAGAAGTATTTGATTTAATGGCAAAAGCAGGTATGGATCCAGACGGAAAAACAGTTTTATATGATGGACGTACAGGTGATAGATTTGATGAAAGAATCTCTGTTGGTGTCATGTATATGATTAAACTCGTTCACATGGTTGACGATAAATTACACGCTCGTTCAACAGGTCCATATTCATTAGTCACACAACAACCTTTAGGTGGTAAAGCACAAAATGGTGGTCAAAGATTTGGTGAAATGGAAGTTTGGGCTCTTGAAGCTTATGGAGCTGCTCATATTTTACAAGAAATTATCACTCTCAAATCAGATGATATGGTTGGTAGAGCAAAATCATATGAAGCTATTATTAAAGGTAATTCAATTCCAAAACCAGGTATGCCAGAAGCATTCCGTGTTTTAGTAAAAGAATTACAATCACTTGCAATCAATGTTAAATTATTCGATAACGAAAATAATGAAATTGATACGTCAAAACTTTCAAAAGAAAATGAACGTGAAACAAGAAAGATCAATAATGAAGTTAGAGAAATGACTTCAGATGCTCGAGTTGTTTCCGATGAAGAACTATAGGAGGTAGATTAGAATATGTTTGATGTTAATAATTTAGCCGCTATTCAAGTCGGCCTCGCATCTCCTGAAAAAATTAGAGAATGGTCATATGGCGAAGTAAAAAAGCCAGAAACAATTAACTACCGTTCTCAAAAACCAGAAATGGAAGGATTATTCTGTGAAAGAATTTTCGGACCTGCAAAAGACTATGAATGTCATTGTGGTAAATATAAAAAGATTAGATTCTCTGGAATGGTTTGTGAAAAATGTGGCGTAGAAGTTACAACAAAAGCAGTCCGTAGAGAAAGAATGGGACATATTGAATTATGTTCTCCATGTGCACATATTTGGTACTTAAAAGGAACTCCTTCAAGAATGAGTTTAATCCTTCAAGTATCACCAAAACAATTAGAAGAAGTTATTTACTTCGTTTCTCGTATTTGTTTGAATCCAGGAACATCAAGTGTTTTAAAATATCGTGATGTTATCGATGAAAAGAAAGCACGTATTGAATTTGTTGATGCTATCAGAGAAATTCAATTAGGATTAGAACCAGGAACTTATGATTATAATAGAGCAGAAGAATTAATTGCTAGAATGCAAAACCCACAAGAAACATTTAATTTCACTTCAACTGCAAACTTTATTTCAAAATTTACAGGCGCAGAATTTGGCTCTGGTGCAGAAGCAATTAAACGTTTATTAAGCGAAGTTGATTTAGATAAAGAATTTAGTGAAATTTCTGAAGAAATCAAAAAGAACACTTCAAAACAAAATAAAGCTGCTCTTTATAAGAGACTCGAATGTGTTGAAGCATTTAGAAACTCTAACAATCGTCCTGAATGGATGGTATTAGATGTTTTACCAGTCATTCCACCAGATTTAAGACCAATGTTACAACTTGATGGTGGTAGATTTGCTACTTCTGATTTAAACGATTTATATCGTAGAGTAATTACTCGTAACTCACGTTTAAAACGTGAAATTGATATGAATGCACCAGACGTTATTTTAATGAATGAAAAACGTATGCTTCAAGAAGCAGTCGATGCATTAATTGATAACGGTAGAAGAACAAAACCAGTTACTGGTCCAGGTGGAAGAGCTTTAAAATCTTTATCTTCAACATTAAAAGGTAAACAAGGTCGTTTCAGACAAAACTTATTAGGAAAACGTGTTGACTATTCAGGACGTTCAGTTATTGCAGTTGGTCCATTCTTAAAAATGTATCAATGTGGTATTCCAAGAGAAATGGCAATTCAATTATTTAGACCATTCATTGCTGCAATTATGATTAAAGAAGGTATCGCAACTTCTCATAAACAAGCAAATAAGATGATTGATCATTATGATGACAGAGTATGGTCTATTGTTGAAAGAGTTGTTAAAGAACACCCAGTTTTATTAAACCGTGCTCCTACACTTCACCGTTTAGGTATTCAAGCATTTAAACCAGTTCTTGTTAATGGTAGGGCAATTCGTTTACACCCATTAGTCTGTGCTGGATTCAACGCTGACTTCGATGGTGACCAAATGGCAGTTCACGTACCTCTTTCTAAATCAGCTCAACAAGAAGCTCTCGATTTAATGTTAGCATCTAAGAACATCTTAGGTCCTAAAGATGGTAAGCCAATTTGTACTCCTTCTCAAGATATGATTTTAGGAAACTATTACTTAACAATTGAGAAGAATAAAGAAGATTTCCTCAAACATGCAGATGAATGTAGAGCAAGAGGCGATGTTTCTGAAGCAGAATTATATGAAAATTATGCTGCTAGTGAAGGTAAAGTATTTAAGAGTATTGATGAATTAGTCTTAGCTTATCAAACTAAACAAATCCATTTACACAATAGAATTGCATTAAAAGGTTCTGTAATGGGTAAAGAAGGATTTACAGATGAGATGTTAAATAGTTACTTAGTTGCTACTGTTGGTAAAGTCTTATTCAATTTAATTTTCCCAAGTGATTTCCCATTCTTAATGGAAGTTACAAAGGCAAATTTAAAAGAAAACCAAATTTCATACTTTGTCCCTAAAGGAACAAATATTAAAGAATATATTGCTTCTCAACCAACAAGAGATCCATTTATTAAGAAAGATATTGGTAAAATTGTTGATGAAATCTTTAAACGTTATGGGGCTGAAACTACTGCAGATGTACTTGATAAATTAAAGGATCAAGGTTTCCATTATTCGACTCTTGCAGGTATTACTGTTTCTATCGCGGATATTAGTGTTATTCCAGGAAAGAATGACTTAATTAAAGCTGGTGAAGAAAAAGTTGAAGAAGTTCAAAACTTATATGACTATGGTCTATTAACAAATGAAGAAAGACACAAACAAGTTGTTGATATTTGGACAGATGTTAAGACAGATATTGAGAAAGTATTAAAAGATATTATTAAAAAGGATAAGACTAACCCTATCTTTATGATGAGTAAGTCTGGTGCTCGTGGTAATACATCTAACTTCGTTCAATTATGTGGTCTTCGTGGTTTGATGGCTAAACCATCTGGTGAAACTATCGAATTACCAATTAAAACTTGCTTCCGTGAAGGTCTTTCAGTTAGTGAATTCTTTATTGCTACTCACGGTGCTCGTAAGGGTGGTGCTGATACTGCTTTAAAGACAGCTGACTCAGGTTATTTAACAAGAAGATTAGTTGACGTTTCTCACGATGTTATCATTAGAGAAGAAGATTGTGGAACAGATCATGGTTTTGTAGTATCAGAAATCGTTAATACTCAAAAGAAAGAAACTATTGTTTCCTTAGAAGAAAGATTAATTGGTCGTTATACAGTAAGAGATGTTGTTGATGCAAATGGTGAAGTTATTGTTGAAGGTAACAAACTCATGACTGATAAAGATGCAAAAGCAATCGTTAATGCTGGTATTAAAGAAGTTGAGATTAGATCATTATTTGGCTGTCAAACTAAAGATGGTGTCTGTAAACATTGTTATGGTGTTTGCTTAGCAACTGGAAAAGAAGTTGAATTAGGCGATGCTGTTGGTGTTATGGCTGCTCAATCAATTGGTGAACCAGGTACTCAATTAACTATGAGAACATTCCATACTGGTGGTGTCGCTGGTGGCGATATTACTCAAGGTTTACCAAGGGTTGCTGAATTATTTGAAGCTCGTACTCCAAAAGGCGAAGCAATGATTTCTAAGATTAATGGTAAAGTCGAATCAATTAAATCAGAAAATGGTAGATATTCATTTACAATTAAAAATGAATTAGAAGAATATTCTGATGTCACTAACTTTGGCGCAAGATTAAGAGTTAAAGAAGGAGATATTGTTGTCAGTGGTCAAAAGATTACTGAAGGTGCAAAAGATCCAAAAGAATTACTCAATGTATCTAATGTAACTGAAGTTGAAAAATACATCGTTAAAGAAGTTCAAAAAGTTTATAAAGGTAATGGTATCGACGTTGCTGATAAGCACATTGAAGTTATTGTCAGACAAATGTTAAGAAAGATTTTAATTCTTGATGAAGGTGATACTTCATTGTTACCAGGAACAAAAGTCGATATTACAACATTTACTGAAAAGAACAAAGAAGCTTTATTTGCAGGAAAACGCCCTGCAAATGGTACTCCAATTATTCTTGGTATTACTAAAGCTGCTCTCGATACAGAATCATTCTTATCTGCAGCATCATTCCAAGAAACAACAAGAGTTCTTACAGATGCAGCAATTAAAGGAAAGATTGATCGTCTCCATGGCTTAAAAGAAAATGTTATGGTTGGCAAATTAATCCCTGCAGGTAGAGGATTAACTAATGAAGTAGAAGAAAAAGATGATTTCGAAGTTGAAGAAGTTTTTGAAGAAATTGCTCCAAAAGAAACTCAATCTATTGAAGATAATCAACAAATCTTTGACTTCACACAAAATTTCTAATAATTTAAGGTACACTTAATGGTGTACCTTTCTTTTTTAAATTGAAAGAAAATTGCGTAGATGATAAACTATTTCTTAGTGAGGTAATTGATATGGAGTTTAATACAAGATCAGGATGGATTGAAGTAATTTGTGGTCCGATGTTTGCAGGTAAATCAGAAGAATTAATTCGTAGAATTAGAAGAATTATTTACGCAAAAAAAGAAGTGATAGTATTTAAACCACTTATTGATAATCGATATTCTGAGGATGAGGTAGTTTCCCATAATAAATCCAAAGTTAAATGTTATAATTTAAAATCATCATCTGAAGTTCATCAATATATTAAAAATACTACTTATGCAGTAGCGTTTGATGAAGTTCAATTTATGGATGAAGGAATTTTATCTGTAGCGCAAGAATTAGCTAATAAAGGTATTAGAGTTATTTGCGCGGGATTAGATAATGATTTTAAAGGAGAACCATTTTCAATTATGCCTCAATTATTATGTATGGCAGAGTATGTAACAAAATTAACTGCAATTTGTAGTGTATGTGGACATAATGCGACAAGGACACAAAGAATAGTTAATGGAAAACCTGCATATTATGATGATCCAATTATCATTATAGGAGCAAGCGAAAAATATGAACCAAGATGTCGTCATTGTCATCAAGTTCTTTTTAGAAAAGAAAATTAATATTAAAATAGAGTGATGTTTTCTCCAATATCTTTTTCTATATAATTGAATCTAGCTAATAACTTACCAATAGATTTAAAAACAATAAATAAAGTAATTGTTTGTGGTAATAAATAAACAATATTTTTTGGTAATGATAACATTATAGCATATACTTTAAAGGCGTTTAAGAATGTATCAGAAGTAATTTTTCCGGCATTAAAATACATTAAAACCATTAGAAAACTACCATATAATGCATTCAATATCATATTGATAATAAGACGAGATAATAGAACTTTAGAAAAATTAATTTTAGTACGATAAAAACATAAACCATAGACAAATACTGCTAGCATCGCTTGTATTGTATATAAAGGATTAAAACTAAGCGCAGAAGATCCAATAAAATATCCTAATACATCAGAAAACATTCCAATGAATAATCCAACAACTGGTCCATATATCCAAGCAATTGTCGCTAGAAAAATAAAACTAAATCCTAGACCTAAATCACCAAATCCAGAAGGTAGTTTAAATAGTTTGCTTATTAGTACTAAAGAAAATAACATTGCTAATGTTACTATCGATTTTACATCTTTTAATGAATGAATTGCGTATGACCAATATTTTTTATGAAATGGTGTATGGAAAATAGTTTCATTATCTTCTATTCTTTTAAATTCATTGGATTTTTTATAGAAAAACGCACATGATATACTCGCAATTATTAATCCACCAATTGTGGCAAATAGACCACCATACCAAGGAGAAAAAGAGTGATTAATGACACCAATGTCTGCACTTTCAAATTCAATTAATGAAGTATCCACAACATAATCATAAAGCGCATATTTTACAAATGTTTGAGCTCTATTAATAATTTTTTGCTTTGAAGAGATAAAACTTGTTTCATAGTATCTTGTTTTAGTAATGATTGTATAATTATTTTTACTATTATTTGTAATAGTGAAGTCATTATTTTTTATTAAAGATTTTACGTTAATATCTTCAAGATTAACACCTTTATGATTTTCAATTACTTTATTAAAGAAATCCTCATTCACAAAGTTAGTGAAATCTTTTTCATCGTCACCTATATAAGTAAAGTTAGACTCAAATGTTTCTGTGTATTTATTCACTGTACTAGTTATAAAAAAGCCTAATATGAACGATAATAATAGTGTGATGATATAGATAGATATCATCTTAAATATTTTTGTTTTTTTATTATTGTTCATAAAAAAAGACCTCCAAATGTAGGTCCGCAAATTTACAGCGGACGTGTTAGAAAACCGCCACAATGTGTTCGTCCTATTTATTCTTCCTAAAAATAGGCACTTAACGCTTTCTAACTTCTCTGTTATCTTTATTATATTAGTGGAATGCTTAAAAAGATAGATTATTTTTAGAAAATAATAATTTTTATTTTGAAGTTTATCAAAAATGGTGTAATATATAATAGATGCGTTTAAGGAGGAAAATCCATGGGCTTCGAAATTGTATTAATTATTGTATCAATTGCTATGATCATATTAACCTTGTTACAAGGTGGTAAATCTCAAGGTGCTTCCGGTGCTATTACTGGTGGATCTAAGATGAATATTTTTGCAAAAACTAAAGAAAGAGGATCAGAAAAAGTTATTTCCATCGCAACTCTTGTTGTAGGTATTATCTTCTTCCTATTTACATTGCTTACAAAATATTTTGGTTAGTTTACTAAGGGATTGGCAATTGCTTAATCCCTTTTGTTTTGGAGAAAAATATAGAGAACATGCTAAAAGAAAGAATTTATCAAATGTTAAATAAACATTCACTCTCAGATAAATTAATATTTGAGATTTTTTCAGCAAGCCAAGAAACTATCGATGCATTAAATGAATTAGTTGCTGAAGGTAAAATAGTTCAAAAAAAACATGAATACTATACTCCAGAATCACTTCATTTGATTAAGGGAAGAATTGTATCAATAAAGGAAAACTTTTCTTTTGCTAATATATCTATAGATGAAGATGTATATATTGATAATGAAAATCTTAATTCTGCTTTTTTAGATGATGAAGTATGGTTAATGAAAGATAGACAATCATTAAAGGATGAATATACTGTTTTCTCGATTATAAAAAGAACAAGAAATAAATTTGTTGGTGAAATTAAAGACTATTATGGTCAATTAATACTTGATGTAAAAGATGTAGCGTCTAAAGATGTTGTTTTTATGATAAATCCGACATCATTAGTTTTATTGGATGGATTTATCGCAATTGGAATACCAACAAAAATCACTAGACGAACAATTTATGTTGATATTATTGAAGTAATTGGCAATAAGAACGATCCAGGAGTAGATATTAGTAGTATCATCTATAAATATGGTGCAGATATAGAATTCCCAGAAGAAGTAAAAAAACAAGTTAAAAATATACCTTCTTTTGTAAGTGAAGAAGAAAAAGAAAATAGAGAGGATTTTACGGATCATCTTATCGTTACTATTGATGGTAATGATGCAAAAGATTTTGATGATGCAGTTGAAGTAAAAAGGTGTATAGAAGGATATCAAGTAGGTGTTCATATTGCTGATGTTGCTCATTATGTTCCAGATGATTCTCCATTAGATAAAGAAGCACTATCTAGAGGAACATCGATTTATGCGACTGATAGAGTTGTTCCAATGCTCCCATTTGAATTATCAAATGGAATTTGTTCATTAAACCCACATGTTGATCGTCTTGTTACTTCTTGTATTTTTACTGTTGATCCATATGGTAATATTCTATCAAGTAGGATTACTAAAGGTATAATTAATTCTCATGCTAGATTAACATATGATTATGTAAATAGATTGTTATCAAAAGATCCTTGTTTAGAACATCTTTCTAGCGATATTGATCAAACAATTTATTTATTAAATGAAGTGGCAACAAAAATAAGGAAAAGAAGAAAAAATCAAGGATCGTTAGATATTGAATCTAATGAAATTCTTTTTAAATGTGATGAAAAAGGTAATCCAATTGATGTAATTATTCGTGAACAAGGTTTAGGTGAACAACTAATTGAAGACCTAATGATTACTGCAAACGAGCAAGTTGCAGAAACGATTGAAGCGATGGAATTACCATTTATTTATCGTATCCATGAACAACCAAAATCAAAGAAAATGGATGCTTTTATTAAATTATCCACCCATTTGGGATATAAAACTAATTTTTCTCCTTTAACAGTTACGCCAAAAGAGTTATCCAACTATTTAATAAGTATTGATAATCAAGATATAAAAAAAATCATTTCTATTATGTTATTAAGGAGCTTAGCTAAAGCTAGATATAGCGAATCTAATAAAGGGCATTATGGATTAGCAAGTAAATCTTATACTCATTTTACTTCACCAATAAGAAGATATCCGGATTTATTAGTCCATCGTTTAATTGATCGATATTTAGTAAATGGCAATATTTCTTATGGTCCAGATTTTGAAAAAGAAATTGCTTTTATTGCAGAAAACACATCAATTAAAGAAAGAAGAGCAATCGCGATTGAACGTGAAGTCGATGATTTAGAATCGGCAAAATATATGGCGACAAAAATAGGTAATATATATTCAGGCTTTATTAACGGGATGGTTAATAAAGGAATGTTTGTTGAACTCGATAATGGTATTGATGGTCTTATCTTATTTGAAGAAATGGATGATGATTATTATATTTTTGATGAGAATTATATGTGCGCTTATGGACGTATGACTAATAAAGTATACTCATTAGGTGATAAAGTTGAAATACTTGTTTTAAAGGTCAATGTCAAAACACATGAAATCACATTTAAATTGATTAATAAAAGCAAAACATCTAGAATAAAGATGTCTTCTAAAAAGAAAGGGGTAAAAAAGCATGGCAGAAAACGTAAAAGTTATCACTAATAATAAAAAAGCTTTTTTTGAGTATTTTTTATCTGATTTTTTAGAAGTAGGTATTGAACTTAAAGGAACAGAAATAAAATCTTTAAAAGAAAATGGCTGTTCACTCAATGATTCATATGTATTAATCAAGAATGGAGAAGCGTATATTTTAGGAATGAATATTGCGGTTTATCGAAATGGTAATATTTTTAATCATGAACCATTAAGAACCCGTAAACTATTATTACATAAAAAAGAAATACTTAAATTTCAACAAAAAATCCAAGAAAAAGGATTTACTGTTGTATGTACAAAAGTATATTTAAAAGAGGGTAAAGCAAAACTAGAAGTCGCTTTAGCTAAAGGTAAAAAATTGTTTGATAAACGAGAAACGATTAAAGAAAGAGATCAAAAAAGAGAAGCATCAAAAGCTGTTATGTATTAATTATGAAAGAAAGTGTATTAAAAGATTATTTGTATAACGGATTAAGCTTTTCAACTTTTAAGTTTGATGAGGCTAGTTTTTATGCGTTAAAATACGTAGAATCAAAGTTCTTTTTTGTCAAAAATAGATATAAAAGAAAGTTAATAGAAATTTTAGAAGAAGAATTTCCATCGGCTAAGATTACTAATAATATTATTAATTATTATGCATTTCAAACTAAAGTCGCTATCACAAATAGTAGTTTGCTTTTCTCGAATAATAAACAAAATATGAATTTATATAAAAGAATCAAAAATAATAATTGTGAAATAATGAATGGGTTTAATAATGATGACTTACCAATGGAGATATTTTCAAAAAGAATTACACTTATTGTTAAATCAAAAAATAAAATCAAAAAATATTTAGGTCTTACAAAACTATTTCAAGAAACTAATGTAATTGTGCTTGATGAATTGAAGGTAGAAAAAGAAGTTCTTATTCTTGATCAAATCAAATTAAAATTATTACAAGATGATAACGAAATATATTTTGTAGAAGCGGGATTTTATTCAAATTTAATTATTGATATTTTATATAACCAAAATAAGATTGGTATTAATTTATAAGAAAAACTGATTAATATCAATCTTTTTTATTAAATCATCTATTTTTATTGCTTTTCTCATGAAAATATTGTTTCATATAATTACATTAAATTTATTTAATGTTTGTTTAATAATGAAAAAAATTTTCAATTATAGGGAGGTAAAAAATGAAAAATAAAAAAATATGTTTACTTTCAATTTTATCAATTTTCGCATTAGTTGGATGTGGAGGTAATGGAGGAGATGTTACAACATCAAACAATCCTTCAAATAATAAGCCATCTGATAATCCAATTGAAATTGATATTGAAGATGCACCAGCTGTAGATATGACAGATGATGATACTATTTATGATGATATTTTAGATACTTATTGGGGTATGATTGATGAAGCAAGAGATATCACTGATAATGAAAAAAGATATTTAAGTTATGCTAGAGCAGAGGCAGAATTATTAAATTCAAATATTTTCATGCCAACATCAACTTCTGGTGGCTCTTATGCTTTAACTCACTCAGCATATAGATCAACTCCATACGTTCAATGGGGCTTAGATTCTGATAGAGTTGAAAATATGGTTTTAATTAAAGATGCATTAGTTACTAAAGCAGAAAGAGATCATATGGAAAAAATGTGGAACGATGCATTAAAAAATGGTACAAAATATGATCCTTCTGAATATTTACTTAGCCAAGGACATACTTTAAATCGTGAATATAAGAGTGTTTATTCTGCGGCTCCACAAAGTTTAGATATTTTAGCAACTTCAAAGAGTTCAGATAGCGTTTATATTGTTAATGGATTAGAAGGATTAATGAAATATGATAACTTAGGTAATCAACAATATGCTATTGCAAAAAGTCATACAATATCTAATGACAAATTAGTATATACATTCCAATTAAGAGATGATGTTAATTGGGTTAAAGCAGATGGAACAATTTATGGAAAGGTAACTGCACAAGACTTTGTTACTGGATTTAGACATATGTTAGACGCAGGTTCTGAATCAGGTTTAGGTCAATTAGTATCTGGCGTTGTTAAAAATGCAAGAGAATATATGGCAGGAAAAACTACAGATTTCGGTAAAGTTGGTATGAAAGCTAATGGTGAGTATGAATTACAAATCACATTAGAAAAAGAAGTTCCATATTTCATGACAATGTTGACTTATTCTACATTCTTACCATTAAATGAAACATTCTATCGTTCAATGGGTGGTGCTTTAGGAAAGACAGAATATAATACTGCTAAAAATAATACTGCTAATTATAAATATGGTATTTCAAGTAACCCACAATCTATTCTTTATAACTCTGCTTTTTATTTTGATGAAATTACAGATAATAACAAAATATCATTAAAAGCTAATGAACATTATTATGATAAAGCAAATAGAAAGATTGATTCTATCGTTTATGTTTATGATAATAACTCAAGTGCAAAAGATTACTATTCTGATGTTATCAATCATAAATATATTAGTGTTACTTTAACAGATACAATCATTAATGACGCTAAAAAAGATGGATATTTTGAAAAAAATGCATTCATTTCTTCAACTGCTGCAACAACATTTTTATCTGCGATTAATTTAAATAGACAAGCATATTCTGTTTCAGGTTATCCAAAAGAATTAAATTCAACAAAAACTGCAGAACAAAAAGAAGCAACAAGAAATGCTTTAGTAAATAGAAACTTTAGAAAAGCATTGAACTATGCATTTGATAGAACTACATGGAATGGTGCGGTTAAAGGTAAAGAATTAGCTACAGCTAATTTAAGAAATATGTATACTTCTCCAAACTTCTTATCCTTAGAAAAAGAAGTTAAGTATACTGATTCAAAAAATAATATTTCTAAGACTTTCCCAGCAAAAACTGAATATGGTGAATTAGTACAATTCTTTATTGATGAATATTATGGTGGAGAAATTAAGGTTGCTGATGCTATCGATGGTTGGTACAATGTAGACTTAGCTAAAAAGTATATTGCAAAAGCTGCTCAAGAACTTGGTATTACAGCAGACAAGCCAATTTATATTGATACAATCGTATTAGCAACTGAAACTGAAAATATCAACCAAGGTAATATTTATAAAAATAGCATTGAAGAAGCATTAAAACCATATGTAAAAGTAAATGTTTTACAAACTTCTGATCAAAATGCATATTTATCTGCTTCATATTATGCTGAACAAGGAAAAGATGTCAACTATGATACATATTATGGCTCAGGTTGGGGTCCTGACTTTGGTGATCCAATTTCATATCTAGACACATTCTTATCAAATGGTGAAGGAAATATGACCAAAGTTTGTGGATTATATTAATATTTGATTAATGAATAATAATGGGAGAATTTATTCTCCCATTTTTCATTATTTGGCTATAATAGACCATTAATTATTTATTTTTTAAGGAATTATAGACAATAGATTTTTATTATATTAAAATCTATAGTGATAAAAAGGAGGATAAGTATGAGAAAATATCTATTGAAGAGAATATTATTTTCAATCTTTTCTCTTGTTTGCATCGTTTTTGTAATGATTTTATTACTATTTACTTTTACAAAAAGAGATGTCATTTTTAATGGAGATCAAAATATTTCCAAATTACGTGAAAATGACTTAGAGTACTACAAAGATAGTCAATATGAAAAATACGATTACATAGATTTAATAACTTTTTCTGATTTTGTTGTTAGTGAATATGGCGATGATTTAACTGATAGGGAATTATCTGATGCTTTATTTATTCCTAATGATCAAGAAGATGATGAAAATAATCCATATATTGCAAAGTTTTCATCATATTGCGAGTCAAAAGGATATACAGTTAAAAGATTAGTAGCTGATTATGATAGACGTGGAGATATTAAAAATGGTTGCCAACCATATCTATATGCTTATAAAGATAGCAATCCATTTATTCGTATTGGTAAATTCTTTAAAAACATGTTTTCTTTTGAAACAGTAAATGATGTTGATAAAATGGTTGAAGAAAATGGTGCTGTACCAGGCAAAGGATACTATTTAGTTAGCGACATCAATGAATGGGAAAATTTCAATCAATATTGGGGAGCAAATTCTTTCAAATTATCTTCAAATGAAGAGATTGTTAGCCCAAGAACAGATACAGAAATGGCTTATTTTATTAATATGAGTATTACAGAAGATAATTTAGATTCTGATGGTTATTTCTTTTGGAATATTGCTTACATTGATAAAGATAAAAATGTTTCTTTAGTTTTTGAAAATAATCAAGTTATTACTACAGGGGCAGGTGAATATCGTTTTATATGCTATTGTGATTATGATGAAAATAAGAATCCTCATTATGAATCTGATGCAGCTGTTTTAAGCACCTATGTTAATAATTTTACAGTATTTTCTCGTGGCGATGAATTTCCTATTAAAGAAAAGGGCATTAAATTAATTTGGGATGAATATTCGCATATGCCTGCGATTGTCGGAAGCGGTACTACACATAAATATTTATTATATTTTGATGATCAATTCCCATTTATTCATCAAAACTTTATTCATTTTAGTTTAGGAACATCATTATCTGGTCCTACTAAAGGACAAAATGTAACAGATGTTATCTTTTCTAATGAAGGTCAAGGGGCATTAGTTACTAAGGAACAACAATACCCAACTCAATTAGGGACAGATGAATATAGCGAATCAGCATATAATTTCCATACTGCATCATTTAATTCTTCTTTATTAATTAATGAACAAGAATATGCTTTATTTGGCGATCGTTATATGAATTGTATTTCTTATTATAATAAAATGCCTAAAGTCGGATACTCATTTATTATGGGTATTGCAGCGACAATAATTGCTTATTTTGTCGGTATTCCTTTAGGTATATTAATGGCACGAAAAAAAGATAGATTAGCAGATAAATTAGGTATTGGTTATATTATCTTTATGATTGCAGTTCCTTCACTTGCTTACATTTACATCTTTAGATCACTTGGACGATTATTAAATCTCCCAACAAGTTTTGCTGAAGGCACTGGATGGTTATATTATGTTTTACCAGTTATTTCCTTAGTATTACCTTCTCTTGCAGGTGAAATGAGATGGGTAAGAAGATATATGATTGACCAATCAAATTCAGATTATGTTAAATTTGCTAAATCTCAAGGCTTAAGTGATGGTGAAATATTTACAAAACACATTGCAAAGAATGCGATGATTCCTATTGTTCATGGTATTCCAGGTGCAATTATTGGTTGTCTTGGTGGCGCTTTTATTACAGAAAGTGTTTATGGTGTTCCAGGTACTGGTGGATTATTAACAACAGCAATTCAAGAACACAATAATGGTACTATTTTAGGATTAACATTCTTTTATTCAATTCTTTCAATTACATCATTAATTCTTGGTGATATTATGTTGACTATTGTTGATCCTAGAATTTCATTTACAGGAGGTAGAAAATAATGGAAAATCAAAGCATTATGATGAATGATGGCTTAGATGATTTATTTGTTTTAGTGCCTCAATCATCTTCTGATTCAGAAAAAATTACTGCTCCTAGATATTCATATTGGAAATCAGTAGGTAGAGTATTCTTTAGAAAAAAATCTAACTGGGTATTTTTAGCTTTACTTGCAGTTATTATTGTTATGTCAATATTCTATCCAATGATTTCTCCAGGTGGACCAGAACACAATCCAAATGTATCTAACTTAGATTCATTTAATTTAAGTCCAATTAACGCAATTAAAATGTTTGGATTTAAATTATCGTGGATATTCGGTACTGATGGTGGTGGTGGATCTGTTTTTGATTATTTATGGACTGGTTCAAGAACATCACTTGCATTATCTTCAATTTGTACAATTATTAATATGACAATTGGTGTTATTCTCGGTGCAGTTTGGGGATTATCAAAAACATTTGATACTATTATGAATCAAATTTATAACATCATTGGTAATATCCCTTATATTTTATTAATTACAGTTTTAGCATATATTATTGGTACAGGTTTTTGGAGCTTTGTTTTAGCTTTATCAATCACTGGTTGGCTCGGAATTGCATATTTTATTCGTACGCAAGTTATCATCATTCGTGATAGAGAATATAATTTAGCTTCAAGATGCTTAGGAACAAATATTTTTACAATTGTCTTTAAAAATATTCTTCCATTTATGATTTCAGTTATTGTTACATTACTTGCATCTGAATTACCATCATATATTTCTTATGAAGTATTCTTATCATATATTAACGTTGGTTTATCTGCGAATATTCCTTCTCTTGGTCGTATGATTAATGATGGACAAAAAGTATGGATGTCATCTCCATGGAGATTCTGGCCAGCAGTTATTGTTTCTGCGATAATTTCAGTTGTTTTATACGTTGTTGGTCAAAATGTTGGTGATGCTTCAGATCCAAGAACACATATGTCATAGGAGGTAATAAGAGTATGGAAAATAGAAAAACATTATTATCTCTAAGAGGTGTAGAATTAAAATTTAAAGTTAGAGGAAGATTCTTAACCGCGATTAGAGGTGTCGACTTAGATATATATGATGGAGAAACTATCGCAATCGTTGGTGAATCTGGATCAGGTAAGTCAGTTTTAACAAAAACATTTTCTGGTATGAATGATTCTAATGGTTTCATTTCTGCAGGGGATATTTTCTTAAATGATGATGAATTATCTGATACTCATGCAAAAGTGAATAACAAATTTCTATTATTTATTCATAAACAATTGAATAAGTATTCTCATTTTGAAAATGGAGCTACACTTTATCAAAAAATTAGTGATTTAAAAAAGGAAAGGCTTTTTAAGATTAATCTTCAAGAAGAAGAAAAAGAACCTATTTTAAAAGAGATTCAAGTAAAGAATAATCAAATTGTCGAAAAACAAAATGAAATAATGCTTTATGATAAATCAAAAGATAAAGAAATAATTGTTAATCTTAAAAAAGAGATTGCTATTTTAAAAAAGGAAATTAAAACATTAGATAAGTCTATAATTGTATTAGCAAAAAATAAAAAAGCCGCATATAAAAAAGATGTTGAATTCCAAAAATACTATTCATCAACATTAAAATCTTTAAAAGCAGAATTAAAAGAAGCATATAAAAAAGATGTAAATAATTCTTGCATTACAAGAAATGAAATCTTTGCAAAAGAAATATTATTATCTACAAGCAGATATTCTTTTTCTCAACAATTCACATATGCTTTTAAGATATTAAGACAATTCAAAAAATCAATGATTAGAGGCGTTGATTTATCAAATAAAGATAATGTACATGAGATTTTTAATACTTGTTGTTTTCATGTAGAATACTTAGAAACATTAGAAGATGGTTCTTTACATGGCAAAGCAATTATTAATTTAGCAAAAGTTGATAATCCACGTGATTGGCAAAAGATTCGTGGCACAAGAATTGCAACAGTATTCCAAGATCCAATGACATCTTTAAACCCAATTATTACAATTGGTAAACAAATTACTAACGTTATTATTAAACATCAACATGTTTCTTTGGGAGTTGCAAAAGAAAAGGCAATCGAAATTATGCGTGATGTAGGTATTACTAACCCTGAAAAAAGATTTGATGATTATCCTTTCCAATATTCAGGCGGTATGCGACAAAGAATTGTTATCGCGATTGCGTTATCATGTCGTCCAAAGATTTTAATTTGTGATGAACCAACAACTGCACTCGATGTTACTATTCAAGCACAAATATTAAAATTGATTAAGAAGTTACAAAACGAATATAAGTTTACTACAGTATATATTACTCACGACTTAGGTGTTGTTGCGAATGTTGCAGAAAGAGTTGCAGTTTTATATGCAGGTCAAGTAATTGAATATGGATTAGTTGAAGAAATATTCTATGATCCAAAACATCCTTATACTTGGGCATTACTTTCTTCATTACCACAACTATCAGTTATTGGTGAAAAACTTTATTCTATTGAGGGAACTCCACCTTCTTTATACAATAAAATTGTTGGTGATGCTTTTGCTCCACGTAATCCATATTGTATGAAAGTTGATTTAGTCAAAGAACCTCCAATGTTTAAAATAAGTGAAACTCACTTTGCAAAAACATGGTTATGTGATCCACGAGCACCAAAAGTAGAAAAACCAAAGAACATTCAAAACTTACATGAAACACTATTAAATAGTGTTTATAATCAAAAGAATTAGGAGGATTACTATGGAAAATAATAAAGTTGAAAAAGAAGTCCTTCTATCTGTCAAGAATGTTGATATAGTCTTTGGAAGAGGGAAAAACGCTTTTAGAGCAGTAACAAATGCATCGTTTGATATATATAAAGGAGAAACATTTTCTATTGTTGGAGAATCGGGTTCGGGAAAAACTACAATAGGACGTGCGATTATGCGTATTAATCCTTGTGCTAAAGGAGAGATTCTTTTCCATGGGAATAGAATATCAGGAAAAATATCTGAAAAAGAAGAAAGAAATGTTATTCGTCACATACAAATGGTATTCCAAGATCCTGCAGCATCATTAAATGAAAGAGCAACTATTGAATATATTATTTCTGAAGGTTTATATAATTTCCATTTATATAAAAATGAAAAAGAACGTATTGAGAAAATTGAAAAAGTTATTAAAGAAGTAGGTTTGCTTCCTGAACACTTAACTCGTTATCCACATGAATTTTCTGGTGGACAACGTCAACGTGTTGGATTAGCAAGAGCAATTGTTATGGAACCAGAACTCATTATTGCAGATGAACCTATTTCCGCATTAGATGTTTCTATTCGTGCACAAGTATTAAATTTATTAAAAAAATTCCAAGTAGAGAAAGGAATTACTTACTTGTTTATTGCACACGATTTATCAATTGTTCGCTTTATTTCGGATCGAATCGCAGTTATTCATAAAGGCCGAATTGTTGAAGTTGCAACATCAGAAGAATTATTCTTACATCCTTTACATCCATATACGAAATCATTGATTTCGGCAATCCCTGTTCCAGATCCTTTGATTGAAAAAAATAAAACATTATTCGTCTATGATCCATCAATTCATGATTATTCTTGTGAAGAACCAGAATTAGTTAATATTGGTAATGAACATTTTGTTTTTGGTAGTAAAAGTGAAATTGAAAAATATATTAAAGAAAGAAATAGCTAAAATAAGTTTTACTAAGCGTACTTTTATTCGTACGCTTTAATTTTATTAAAGTATGAAAAAGAAAAAAAACGAAGACATTAAACTAAATATTAGTGATAAACATATACCTTTACGTATAGTTATTTTTGTCGTTTCTTTTATAATTGCAATTGGTGCGATTGGCTTTGGCGTTTATTCTTGCTCAACTAAAGGATTAGAGAATTCTGGTTGGGTAAATTTTGATTTATCATTATATAATGATAATGATTATATTGGATATAATAATGATATTCGATTAATGTATTATGTTGATGGGGATAAAGCACAAGTCAAAAATACTAATAAACTAGTAAGGGATTTATTTATTCAAAAAGCAAAAAAGGTTTATTCACTTATTGATTCAACACCGGATTATAATTATAAAACAAAAGGGATTTCCTATATAAACAATCATATTAATGAAAAAATTGAAATCGAAGAAAGATTATATAATATCTTATCTGATGCTTTAGATAAAACGAATTTAAATGAAACTTATTCTTTATATTCTGGGTTAATAAATAGTTTTTGGAAAACAAATTTTACATTAAATTATAGTTTAAATAAGAATATTGATCCTTTATTAGACAATAAAAATAAAGCGGATTTAGAGTTAATTAAACAAGCTTGTAAAAAAGAAAATAATTTGAAATTAAAATTAGATAAAGAAGATGACAAATATTATGCAACATTAAATGTTGATCAAGAAGTAGTTTCTTTAGTTGATGATTTATCCTTAGAAGCAAATTACCTAGATTTAAACTCTTTATTCAATAGTTATTATTTACAAGAAGTATATCAAGATTTTATTAATGCAAATCTAACAAAAGGGTATTTTTATGCAGAAACAGGAGAAATTATCTTTATGAGTGATTCATTTGTTGATGAAAATAATATCATTATCTATGATAAAACCAATAAAGTTTTTCCTGTTGGTATAGTGTCTTCTAGTGGAGCATGCAACGTATCTCAAATTAGAACATTTGGTGTAAATAATAATACAAATTTTTATTCATTTATACATGACAATCAGGTAATAAATCGTTCTTTGTATTATGATTATAAGGAAGGATATAATAATGAAACATTTACTATTTCAAGTATTGTATCTAAGAAAAAATTAGTTGATTTGACTTATATGAACCTCTATTTAACTTTGAAGGGAGATTTATCTTTGTATCAAGAAAAACTAATTGATCAAGAATATGCTGCAGTAATAAAAAAAGATGAAGAAAGAACGATATATTTATCAGATCCTGAATCAAATTACAAAGATTATGGCCGATATATAAATGGAAAATATGAGATTGAAGAAATGTATTTAAGAAAAGCATTATAATATTATTAAATTGGTACATAATAAAATTGAAGTATTATTCATCTTAATAGCGATATTGAAAAAATAGGGTGATTTTAATATAATTTCTATGGAGAATAAAATTATGAAGAAAAAATTGTTTTTAGGGCTTATTTTATTGTTTGAAAGTGTTGTTCTTTTCTTTGCAATTCTTTCACTATATCTAGATAGTATTAATAGTATTATCGTTATCTCTCAAATGGCTTGGGCAGGAAGAAAACTTCTTTCCTTAGGATGGAGAGTAAGTGTGTTATTAACTATTAATAATTATTTAGCATATCCGGTTATTGTAAAAATTATTGGATTATTGATTGTTAATGTGATTTGTATTGTTATTTATTATGCTATTTTTGGGCCATTAACGATAGTATTTAGAAAAAAGAATGAGAGAAAAAGAAGAGAAATTGTACCTAAGTATCAATTAACTAACTTAGAAAAAGAAAAATTAGATGAGAAGAATTTTATTCGTAGATTTCCTAAAGGCACTGTAATTTCTTTTATATTCCCAGTTTTATTAATCGCATTATTCATTATTATTCGTTTTGATAAAGTAATATGCGAAGTTAATGGGTCCAAACTTAATGGAACATTAGATATATCAAATAAATATATCGAGCCATTTTTATCTTCAATTGCAACCCCTGCATCAATTCATGATTTCTTTACATATAGAATGGGTATGTATATTAAATTAGTTACATCATTTTTAAATAATGTACCTTGGGTTGAATATGTCTTATTATTTGTTGGCTCAATTATCATTCTTGGTTTATGGTTATTAGTTTTCTTCTTAATTGGTCTTATCTTTAAGAAGCCATTAGCAAGACGTCGCAGTAAATTAGCTAAACGCCGTTATATTGAGAAAATGGAAAAAATTGAATACCGATTACACAAAAAATATAAAGATGAAACTTCTGTAAAAGCGGACGATTTTATTTCTATTGTCGAAGAAGAGCAAAATACACCAGCAACATCAATCTCTAATATTGACGCATATAAAGAAAACGATAAAAAAGGATTATTTGATCGACAAAAGAAGGCTTATTTAGAAGAAATTGGTTATGGCGTTACTGATTTAGGTATTACTAAAGATAACGAAGAAGTCACAAAACCAATTACAGAAAGAGAAGTACGTTATATTTCTGATGAAGATGTCGATATTATTTTAGAAGAAGAACCAGTTATTGAAGTTGTGGAAGAAGATGATGTAACTGATGTTAATCCTTCTATTGAAGATGAATTATTCTTCGAAAAATATGAAGCGGATGAAAATGTTAGTGAAGATTCCTCAGGCGTATCTCAAGATGTGGAAGACTATATTTTAAAGAATACACAAGTAGAAGAAAATGAAGAAAAAGATATTAACAATGAAGAAGTCTTAAATGATAAAGAGAATAATTCTTTACAGGAAGAAATAAAAGAAGAAAAAGTGGAAGAACAACAAGTTGTTGAAGAAATCTTATTAGAAGATATTGCACCACAAATCGATATTGGTAAAGAAGAACCTAAAAAGAACGATCCTTTTGCTGCATATCGAGGAATGAATCATGGTAAACATTCTGCAACAAAAGTTCCTTCCTTTAAAGAGCAAGGAAAACTTGACGTTGAAGAAAAAACAAATGAACCTATTAAAAAGAATGATCCATTTGCTCAATATCGTAATAAGAAAAATAAAGGATATGGAGCAAAAAAAGTACCATCTTTTAAAGAATTAAATAAAAATCAAGTAGTGGAAGAAACTCCAAACACTCCAAAAGAAGAAAAGACTGATCCATTTGCAGCATATCGAAATAAGAAAAAATCAGGTTATGGGGCAAAAAAAGTACCGTCTTTTAAAGAAATGAAATCTAATAAATAAAATAAATAAAACGTTCATGAAACTATAGTATTAATTTACTATAATTAGATGAACGTTTTTCTTATTTGTCGATCTCAATAAAATGAATATAGACGGCTAATATTAGGACAATTCTATTTACATTTTTCTCGTCTAGAATAATGTAATCATCACCAGAAGAGATAATTGTTCCTTCAAATATTTTATCGTGCCAATCTGCAGCATCGGTGAATGAGCAATATACTTTTACATTTTTTCCAATTTTATCTTTTAAAAAGTAAGTAAAATAGTTTTGTGAATTCTCATCACTTGTCATTGTTGTATCGCCATTTTTATCTTCTCTAGGAAAATTATTATCTTGGCTAGGATAAGGTGAGTTAGGACCCATATTTGGATATTGTGGTCCCATGTCTTTTGGACTAGGATAAGGTGCGCCATAATAATTTGGCGGTGGTTGAATTGGATTCATATTGTTCTCCTTTACTATTTAACTATATGAATTAATAAATGATTTAAGCACAAATATTTGTTATAATTATTATGGTGAATTTTTATGGGTAGATGCATTATTGTTGGAGCAAGTTTAGATAGTCAAAGATTATTCTCATATGACGAAAATGATTATATTATTGGTTCTGATGGAGGATGTTTATTTTTAAGTGAAAATGGATATCGAATAGATTTGGCTATCGGTGATTTTGATTCACTTAATATGCTTCCAAAAGAGAATAAATATATTAGATTAAATCCGATAAAAGATATTACAGATACGCACGCTGCTATTGAAGAGGGTATTAAATTAGGATATAAAGAATTTTTAATCTATGGTTGTATTGGAGGTAGAATTGATCATTCTATTGCACTCATGCAAGATGTGTTATTTTACGTAGAAAAAGGGATTAAAATAACTGTGTTTAGTAAAAATCAAACCATTGAATTCTTGCGTAATGGAGAAAAAAATCTATTTCAAGAAGAAGGGTATATTTCTATTTTTGCTTATAAAGAAGCCAAAGGAGTAACTCTAAAAAACTTAAAATATGAATTAATTGATTATGATTTGAATGATAAATTTCCTTTAGGAGTTTCTAATGAATTTATCAACAAAAAAGCAACCATCGAAGTTAAAGATGGCTGCTTAATAATTGTATATTAATTTTTAAATTCTATGTTGTACTGGATATTTATTGTCAAGCATTTTAAATGGAACATATAAAGCACAGAATAAAATCATACAGAGTAAACAAGATGGTCCAACATATGCAATATTATAAATTAATGAACCTAAAAATGGTGTTTCCCATAATACCATACCGGAAATAACATGGAATGCGAGTCTAAGAACACAAGCAATTAAGATGGATAAACAAATATAAAAATAAGGTTTCCATTTTGATTCTGATTTAAATACTAATTTATAGAATAATGAAACAATGCATAATGATCCATAAGCAAGTAAATAATCTAAAGGATAACAGTGAAATCCATAACCATCAATCGCACAAGTTGAGATACCATAAACGATACCGGTAGCGATAAATCCTTTAAGTAAACCATGACGGAAACAAATAAATAATAATGGAATCATAGCAAAACCAATTGAACCACCATTTTCACCAATTTTAATTTCAGCGAATGTTCCAAGTAAGATTGCTAGTCCAGTTAACATTGCGATTTCACAGATATCGCGAACTGAAAATAATATTTTTTTCTTGTTCATAAAAAAATCCTTTCTGATTGTAATGCTCAAAAAGGATAAAATACAAAATAAAAAAATCCTTCCGCTAGCATTACCTAGATCAAGTTTTGGTCGACTTTAGTATCAAAAATCCTCTCAGCCCATTTCTTGAGCTCCCATCTATAATTATCACCTTTTTTTCACAAAATGCAATTAAAAGACGATACTTTTTTCTTTTTATTAAAAAATTATGTATAATAAGAAATGCGAGGTGATTTTTGATGAATGAACAAATTAATCAAAAAGAGATGAAAGTTGATTCTAATTATGTAGATCCTATTTTAGTTGATTCAATAGAAGAAGTAGAAAAAAGTATTAATGAAGCTAGAACGGCTTTTGAACAAGTACATAAAAAAACAATGAATGTAAATCGAATTGTCGCAGCTATCTTTATTTTGTTGATTATTGGAGGCTCTGTAGTTACATTTTTATACTCTCAATATGTATTATATTTGTTAATTGCTATTATTGTTTGCTTTGTAGGAGTTTTTATCTTTACTAAACTTTCTCGAAAAAAACTTAATGATGCAGTTAGAACATATCTTGATATTTATAGTAACTATACAGATTCTTTTATTTTCAATAATGAAAAGATAACTGATGTTAAATTAGGATTTAAAGAAAAAGTTAACCCATTAATTGTTGAAAAGATGGATTTCCTTTCAAAAGTTGGTGCGGTTGGGTCTCGAGATATGATTAAAGGAAAAATGTCTGGGAAATATTTTGAGGCTGCAGATGTTTCTATTAAAGATGGAGAAGAAAAAGATATAAGAAAGCAAAAAGCTGTTTTTGTTGGAAAAGTCTTTAATTTTCAATATCTAAATCCTGATTTTGGTAGAACAATTCTTTATTTAAAAGGATGTGGAGATTCTGCTCCTAATAAATTAGAAGAAGTTAACCAAGTTAATGTTGATGGATTATCAAATCGTTGGGTTGTATATACTTCAAATAATAATTATTCACGCATATTTACTAATGAAATAGTAAAAGTGTTAAATAATTTAGTTACAGATAGTATGTTGAATGATGTGTTGATAACTATTCAAAAAGAGCAAATTATTATTGGTTTATCATATTCAGATGAGTTAATGGTTATACCATTTGATAAAGAATTTAAAGTTGAACCATTAAGCCATTATAAAAAAGATTTAAACTTTATTATTGAATTCAATGAAGCAGTAAGAAAGAATCATTATTTTAAAGATAATTAATTATTTATTAAATCGTTAGTTAGAAAGGAAAATTATTTACATAATAGTTTTCCTTCTTTTATTTGATTTATAAATTATCAATGATATAATTTAAAACGTAAGTGAGGTATATTATCGTGTTAGATTCAAGTTACATTGGTAAATGGTTTCATGTCCAAAGTTATAAGCACGATGGTTCTTTGCATCGCACTTGGGATAGCGCAATGATTGTAGATGTGACAGATGATTATATTGTTATTGCATCTACATGTAACAAAGTAGTTGAAGCTGATGGTAGGCATTGGTATACAAGAGAGCCTGCAGTCTCTGTTTTCTTCTTCAATGATTGGTTTAATTTCATTGCAATGTTTAAAGATGATGAAATAATGTATTACTGCAATATTGCATCACCTAGTTTGATTGATAAAAACTGTATAAAATATATTGATTATGATTTGGATTTAAAATTATTGCCTAATAAATCAATTATTCAATTAGACTCAAAAGAGTACGAGTTTCACCGAAAAAAGTATGTATACTCAGATGAATTAGATTATGTCATTAAAGGTGCAAACGAATATGCAAAAGAACTAATGCGAAGGGGTGGATTTCCATTTGATGATGCTCTTATGAGAGATTATTATGCAAAGTATTTAGTTATTAAAGAAAATCAAGAAAAGAATATCATCAAATAGGTGATATTTTTTCTTTTTGCAAATAAAAGAGAAAAAATCATTATTTTTTATTATAAAATAATGGAATTATCATAAGTGAGTGATTTATAATTTGCGTATTAATGATATAATTTAGATGTTTGAGGGGAAAGATATGGAGATAAAATATCAAAGCAATTCATTATTAGATACAGAAAAATTAGCAAAACTTATTGCAAAAAATCTTTTTCCTGGTGCAGTGATATCTTTAGATGGCGATTTAGGTGCAGGTAAAACTACATTAACAAAATCGATTGCTAAGGAATTGGGTATTACTGAACATGTTTCTAGCCCTACTTTTAATATCTTAAAATGTTATTTTGAAGGGGATATGCCTTTATATCATATTGATGCTTATCGTCTTGAAGAAGGAATCAATTCAAATATTGGCTTAGAAGAAGTTATTGAAGGTGATGGTGTTTGTATTATTGAATGGGGAAAATTTATTCAAGAGAAAATTTTTGAACCACTAGAGATTAAAATTAGAATTTTAAAAGACGATAGTAGAGAATTTATTATTTCTTCTAACTATGAAAAATATGATGAGATTATGAATTCTTTAAAGGAGGGTCTTGAATGAATACTTTATTATTAGATAGTTCGAATGTAAATTTAGTTGTTGGCGTCGCGATCGATAATAAAATTGTATATCAAAAAATCTATGCATGCTGGCAAAGACAATCTGAAAAAATGATTCCAGAAATTGAATTAGCAATCAAAGAAACTGGAATTGAACTTTTAGATATTGATGAAGTTGTATGTGGAAAAGGTCCAGGATCTTATACAGGTGTAAGAATCGCTCTTACAATTGCAAAAATTATTTGTTTAATGAATGGGGCTAAGCTAAAACTCGTATCTTCATTACAAATGTTTGGAAATAAAGATAAATCTTTTATTTCTTTGATAAATGCTAGAAGTAATAGAAGCTATATTGGAGCATATTCTCCTAGCGGAACAATATTACAAGATTGCGTTTTAACTAATGAAGAAGTTCTTGAATTTATTAAAAATCATTCAGATTTTGAAGTTATTGGAGATTGTAAATATTTAAAAATTGAATCTTCAATTCCAAATGAAATTGAAGGGATGATGTCTATAAAAGACTCAATTATAGAAGTGGAAGATATTTTGAGTGTAAAACCTACATATTTGAAGGATTAATTATGGAATATCGTTTAGCAAATGAATTAGATATTGATAGTTTAGCAGATTTGGAAAGTAAAAATTTTCATTCTCCTTGGACTAAAGAACAATTTCTTTATGAAATTAAGGAAAATGAATTTTCTAAAACCATTGTCGTTTATGAAGGAGAATGTTTAATTGGATATATTAATTATTGGATTATATTTGATAATGGACAAATCAATAAAATATGTGTTAAAGAAGATTATCGAAGAAAAAAGATTGCATCTTATTTACTTGAAAAAGCAAGTGAAGATTTTAAGAAAAATGAGTGTTATGTTATTACTTTAGAAGTTAGAGTATCAAATATTAGCGCACAAAAATTGTATGAGAAATTTGGGTTTAAAACTATACTTACTAAAGAAGGATATTATACTGATGGAGAAGATGCGTACTATATGATTAAGGGGGTGTATTAATTTGGATAAAATTATCTTAGCAATTGAATCAAGTTGTGATGAAACGGCAATTGCAATTTTAAAAAATAATACAGAACTATTAGCCAATGTTGTATCGACTCAGATTTCTGTTCATCAAAAATATGGTGGAGTTATGCCAGAAATCGCTTCAAGATTACATGTCGAGAATGTCGGTGTAGTTTTAAAAGAAGCCTTAGAACAAGCACAAATTACAATGGATGAAGTTTCTGCTATTGCAGTTACTGTAGGACCTGGATTAATAGGTGCTTTATTAGTTGGACTTCAAACCGCAAAAACTCTTGCATTAATGTATCATAAACCTTTAATCCCTGTACATCATCTTACAGGTCATATTTATGCGAATGAATATGTTAGTCCATTAAAGTTTCCTTGCTTGGCTATTGTTGTTTCTGGGGGAAATACAGAATTAGTTGTTATGGAAAATCACCTTTCATTTAAGATTATCGGAGAAACTAGAGATGATGCTATTGGTGAGGCATTTGACAAAGTAGCTAGAGTAGTTGGTTTACCTTATCCAGGTGGTGTTTCTATTGATAAACTTGCAAAATTAGGCAAACACAATTATAAATTACCTCGACCAATCGTTGATTCAAAATACGATTACTCATATTCGGGAATAAAAACTGCAGTTATTAATTTAGTTAATAATTTACATCAAAAAGGGGAAGAGGTAATTGTTGAAGATCTTGCTTGCTCTTTCCAAGAAACTGCGATTGATTTACTTTTAGATAAGGCTCTTCCTGCAGTTGATGAATTTAATGTTAAGCAAGTTGTTTTAGCAGGGGGAGTTTCTGCTAATTCATATCTAAGAAGTCAAATAGTTGAAAGATTAAAAGATAAAAGTGTCGAAGTTATTATTCCACCTATTTGGTGTACAACCGATAACGCGGCAATGATTGCTAAAGTGGGGTCCTATTTATACGAAGAAAAGGTATTTGCCCCTTTATCAATTAGTGCAAATCCAAGTTGGAAGTTAGAAGATTTTAGAAAATTTTAATCCTGGAGGAAAAATGGCAGAAAGAAAAACGAATAAATTAGATAGTTTTTTTAAAAGAGTTAGTGAAATAGCAAGTATAATTGGTGATTCTATTTGTAAGTTCATTAAAAGATTTGATATTGAAATCTTTTTGGTTGCAATCACTATTATTGCTTTACTTATACGTGTAGCAATGTTTAATGAAGTATCTTGGGATGTAGAATCATTCTTAACATCTTGGTATAAAGAAATACTTAACGATTATAAAGCGTTAGGAAAAAGTGTTGGTGATTATACACCTGCATATCTTTATTTTATATGGTTTTTAAGTTTATTTAGATTTGAACCTGGATCTTTACCTTTTGTATATGGAATCAAAATATTTTCTATAATTTTTGATTTTGCTTGTGCGATTTTTGCTGGATTAATAGTCTATCGATTAACGGATAAAAATAAACTAAAAGCCGCATTTACATATGCTTTAGTTTTATGTGGTATAACAGTATGTCTAAACTCTTCTTGGTGGGGACAATGTGATTCGATTTTTGTTTCATTTTGTATTGCTTCAATCTATTTCTTCTTAAGAAAAAATCATCGTACATCAATGATTCTATATGGATTTGCTTTTGCGTTTAAACTCCAATCAATTTTTATTTTACCGATATTTGTTATTGCTGCTTTTAGACGAGAACTCAAGTTTAAGTATTTTTTATATATACCTTTTGTATATATTTTATTTGCACTTCCTTCTTGCTTTATTGCGGATAATTTCTTTGATAGATTTGGCGAAATTATGATGGTTTATGTTAATCAAACGGCAAATTCTTATTCTCAATTAGCATTAAATGCTGGTACTTTTTGGACATTAATATTTAAGAATTTTACTAATAGTGATACTATTTCGGCGTTTTCTGTTCCTTTATCTCTTGGAGTAATAGGAACTACTTTATTTGCTCTTTTCCATTCGAAAAAAGAATTTGACGATTTTGATTATATCGATATATTCATGTTGTTTTCATTAATTGTTCCATTTATATTACCGCATATGCATGATCGTTATTATTTCTTAACTGATGTAATGGTATGCATTTATGTGATTTTAAAGCCAAAAATGTTCTATGTAGCAATTCTTGAAATAGCTAATTCTCTTTTTGGATATTTAGCTTATTTATGGAATGTTTCTTTTATCACCATTTCTTCAGATACCAGCATAAATCGTGATATGACTTTTAGATTTGGTGCGATATTGGCACTTATTGCAATTATCGTTATTAGTGTCGATTTATTTAAAAGATTGTATCCAAAGCAAGATAACTTAATTAAAGAAAGTGAGTAATAGATTATTATGAATTCTGAAACATTTAAAATTGAAATAAAACATGTTGATAAATATTCTAAGGCTCGATATGGAATACTTCATACACCACATGGAGATGTAGAATTGCCTATTTTTATGCCGGTTGGAACTTTAGCAACAGTTAAGACGATATCTCCTGAAGAATTAAAAGCAATGGGATCAGGGATTATTTTATCTAATACTTATCATCTTTCTATTCGCCCAGGCGCAGATATTGTGCAAAAAGCCGGTGGATTACATAAATTTATGAATTATGATGGACCTATTTTAACTGATTCTGGTGGATTCCAAGTCTTTTCTTTAGCAGATCCTAAAAAGATAACTGAAGAAGGAGTTCCTTTTAAAAATCATCTTGATGGTTCTAAATTGTTTATGACACCAGAAAAAGCTATTGAGATTGAACAAAAATTAGGGCCAGATATTGCGATGTCTTTTGATGAATGTTGTCCATATCCAGTTTCTTATGATTATATGAAAAAATCGGTAGATAGAACTATCAGATGGGCTATTAGAGGTAAAGCTTGCCATACAAGAAAAGACCAAGCATTATTTGGTATTGTACAAGGTGGGGAATTTGAAGATTTAAGAAAATATTGTGCAGAAGAATTAGTAAAAATAGGCTTTGATGGTTATTCAATTGGTGGAACATCAATAGGTGAGCCTAAAGATGTTATGTACAAGATGGTTTCTTATGCAGTCAAATACTTACCAGAAGATAAGCCTCGTTATTTAATGGGGGTAGGTTCTGTTGATGAAATATTAGATGGTATTGCTAAAGGTGTAGATATGTTTGATTGTGTTTTACCAACTAGAATTGCGCGTCATGGAGCATTAATGACTTCAAGAGGAAGAGTAAATATTAAACAAGAAAAATATAAAGAAGACTTTACTCCTTTAGATCCAGAATGCGACTGTTATTGCTGTAAAAACTATACAAAAGCATATTTAAGACATTTATATGTTTGCGATGAAACTTTTGGCAAAAGAATCTTATCTATCCATAATTTAAGATTTTTAATTCGTATGATGGAACAAGCTAGAGAAGCAATAAAAGAAGATAGATTTTTAGAATTTAAAAAGGAATTTTTAGAGAAATTTAATGATGAAAGGGGATTTTAATTCTATGGATATTATGGATATAGAAAATTATAATTATGAATTGCCAGAAGAATTAATTGCTCAATCTCCTTCAATAATAAGAGATCATTCTCGTTTAATGGTATTGAATAAAGATAAAAAGACGATTGAACATCGTTCTTTTTATGATATTATTGATTATCTAAGACCAGGAGATGTTCTAGTTAGAAATAATTCTAAAGTAATTCCTGCTAGATTATTTGGCATAAAAGAAGAAACAAATGCACATGTTGAAGTCTTGTTGTTAAAAGATTTAGGTGATGATGTTTGGGAATGTTTATGCGGTAATGCAAAAGTAATTAAAATCGGTACAATTATTTCTTTTGGGGATGGTTCTTTAAAGGCAAAATGTGTAGAAATTAAAGATGAAGGTCTACGCAAAATGAAATTGCTATATAAGGGTATTTTATATGAAATACTCGATGTTTTAGGTAAAATGCCTTTACCTCCATATATAAAAAAACAATGTGAAGATAATTCACGTTATCAAACTGTTTACGCTAAAGTAGAAGGTTCTGCAGCAGCACCTACTGCTGGATTCCATTTCACTTTAGATTTATTTGAAAAAATAAAAGCAAAAGGAATCGAAGTTGTCGATGTTACCTTACATGTTGGATTAGGTACTTTTAGACCAGTAAAAGTTGATAATATTAAAGACCATCATATGCATTCAGAAGTATACGAGATGACTAGTGAAGTAGCTGATGTTTTAAATAAAGCAAAAAAAGAGGGTAGAAGAATTATTGCAATTGGAACTACTTCTACACGTACTTTAGAATCTGTTTATCAAAAATATAATTGCTTTAAAGAATGTAGAGGAGAAACATCAATCTTTATCTATCCAGGATATACATTTAAGGCGATTGATGCACAAATCACGAACTTTCATTTACCAAAGTCTACTCTTATTATGTTAGTTTCAGCTTTCGCGGGAAGAGAGTTTATTTTAGATGCTTATAATGAAGCAGTAAAAGAGAAATATCGTTTCTTCTCTTTTGGAGACGCAATGTTTATTTATGGCGATAATAGTAGATAAAAATAAAAGAGTAAATTATTATTTAAAATCGATGGATGAGGTAAAGAGGATACAAGAATCTAATAAAAAGCCATCTATTGCAATGCATGTTTGTTGTGGACCATGCTCATTATGGCCTATTGAATTTTTAGCGAAGTATTTTTCTAAAATTATCGTTCTATTTGATAATTCAAATATTTATCCTCAAAGTGAATATAATCGTCGATTAGAGGAATTAGAGCGGTATGTTGATGATTTTAATAATAAGTTCGGAAATGTGGTAGAAATCGTTTATTTTCCTTACGACAATGAAAAATATAATCAATTTCTTAATCAATATGGAAAAGAAAGAGAAGGCGGAGAAAGATGTCAAGCCTGTTATCGTAAAAGGATGGAAGAAACATATAAATATGCACATGAACATAACTATGATTACTATTGCACAGTTATGTCTATTTCAAGACAAAAATCTGCTCAAGTATTAAACCTAATAGGCGAAGAATTGTCGCATAAATATAAACCTAAATATTTCTATTCTGACTTCAAAAAACAAGGTGGAGATGTACGTCGACAAGAATTAATCAAAGAATATAATATGTATAATCAAAACTATTGTGGTTGCATATATTCATATTTAGAGATGATGAAAAAAAACAAAAATGAGGAATAATATTAGCTAAATGTTTCCTAAAAAAGGGAACATTTTTTTAATATATTTTGATATTTCTTCATAATTTATCCGATTTTTTTTAGTGTGATTAGATAATTAAAAACAAAAATAAGAGTAACAAAGAAGAGAGATTATTAGAAAAAAAGAGGGAGAAGAAACACGGATAAGAGTTGTTTTGTTTTTTTGCGCGTATACGTGCATATGCTTAAAGTTATATATACTTTTAAGTATTAAATAATATATTTAATCCCTAAAATAGAAAAAAATAAAAATAATAAGAAAAAAAGCAAAAAAAGTTGTTGACTTGTATATTACGATTTTAGTATGATATTGAAGTCGAGCCTTGAAAAGATACCCGTGCTGAGATGGGAGATTGCTGAACGCCGACAGCCGTTGTCAAAGCCGCAACGAAACTTCGAAAATTCAGGTAACTCACATGGAACGGAAGTCTAACAATGATCTAGACAAATAAAGGAGAAAAGAAAATGGCAAAAAGCAAAAAAATCAGAGTTCGCTTACAAGCATACGATCACAAGATTTTAGATTTATCAGTTCAAAAGATTGTATCAGCAGCAACTCAAACAGGCGCAACAATTGTTGGACCAATTCCTCTACCAACAGAGAAACAAGTCTATACAATCTTACGTGCAGTTCACAAATATAAAGACGCTCGTGAACAATTTGAAATCAGAACACACAAAAGAATCGTCGATATCGTAAACCCAACAAAACAAACAATCGACGCATTAACACACATGGATTTACCAAGTGGTGTTGATATCGAAATTAAGTAGAAGGAGGCAGGAAACCAATATGAAATCAATCTTAGGTAGAAAAATGGGTATGACTCAAGTCTTCGCTCAAGATGGCACAATGTATCCTGTCACTGTTGTTGAAGTCTTACCAAATGTTGTAACTCAAGTTAAGACAGAAGAAACAGACGACTACAATGCTATTCAAGTCGGTTACGAAGACAAAAAAGAAAATCGCTGCAACAAAGCAGAATTAGGTATTTTCAAAAAAGCAGGTGTTTCACCAAAATATGAACTCGCTGAATTAAAAGGCGATGAAATGATGAACTATGCAGTTGGACAATCAATTACTTGCGATATTTTCGCAGCAGGTGATGTTGTAGATGTCACAGGCGTAAGCAAAGGTAAAGGATTCAGCGGTGCTATCAAACGTTGGCACTTCACAATCGGTCCAAAAGGGCATGGTTCAGGATACCATAGAGGTGCTGGTTCATACGCTACAAACGGTCGTTATAACCGTGGCGTTATGAAAGGTAAAAAAGCAGCAGGACATCATGGTAACAAAACATCAACTATCTTAAACTTAACAGTTATCTCAGTTGATCCAGCAAACAATGCAATCTTAATCAAGGGTGCTATCCCAGGACCAAAGAAATCCATTGTTACAATTAGAAGTGCAGTTAAAGCACAAAGAACAAAACCAGTTGTAAAACCATTAGTCAACTACACACCAGTAGCTAATGAAGGCGGAGAGGAGAAATAGTCTATGGCAGAAAAGAAAGTTACTTTAAAAGTCATTAACCAATCAGGTGAAGACGTAAGCAAAGTCTTAGTAAGCGCAGCAGTATTCGGAATCGAAGCAAATAACCAAGTTATGTTTGATTCAGTTCAAGTTTATCAAGCAAATATGAGACAAGGTACAGCAAAAGTTTTAACTCGTGCAGAAGTTAGAGGTGGCGGTAAAAAACCATGGAGACAAAAAGGCACAGGTAGAGCAAGAGCTGGTTCATCACGTTCCCCAATTTGGAGAAAAGGCGGTATCGCATTTGGACCAAGAGGAAATCAAAACTACAAACTTTCTCAAAACAAGAAAGAACATGCATTAGCTCTTAAGTCAGCTCTTTCACTTAAAGCAGCAAGCAAAGATATCATTGTTGTTGATGAATTTAACTTCGAAACAATTTCAACAAAGAATGGTGCAGCAATGCTTGCAAATATTAAAGCTAAAGCAAAAACATTAATTGTTATCAATGAAGAAAATGACAACTTAGTTGCTTCAGTTAGAAACATCCCAGGCGTCATCGTAGTTGGTACAAATAACTTAAGTGTCTATGACATCTTAAATACAAACAGTGTTGTCTTTACAAAAGCAGCTGTTAAAGAAGTCGAAGGAGGTCTCAATTAATGCCAAGAGCAAAGAAGAATGAAGCTGTAGTCGAAGAAAGAAAATATGCAGCTCCTCAAATGAGTAGTTTCGACATTATTATCGCTCCAATTGTTACTGAAAAAACAATGAAAGCACAACAAGAAGAAAACAAAATCACATTAAAAGTTTCAAATAAAGCAAACAAAACTCAAATCAAAATTGCTGTTCAAGAAATTTTCAATGTTAAAGTCGATGATGTTAAAATCATCAATACAAACTCTCACACAAAGAGAGTTGGCCGTTACGAAGGCGTAGTTAATGGCTTCAAGAAAGCTATCGTTACAATTAACGCAGCTGACAAAATTAACGTAGTTAATGAATAAGGCAAAAGCCGAATATAGGAGAAAGAAAAAATATGTCAATTAGAAGTTATAAACCAACGACACCAAGCCGTCGTCATATGACTCAATCAACATTCCAAGAAATTACAACATCTACTCCTGAAAAAAGTTTATTAGTTTCACTTAATAAAACAGGTGGACGTAATAATACTGGTATGATTACATGCCGCCATATTGGTGGAGGTAACAAAAGAAAATACCGTGTTATTGACTTCAAGAGAAATAAAGATGGAATCGTTGGTGTAGTCGCTACAATCGAATACGATCCAAACAGAAATGCAAATATCTGTTTAATCAATTATGTAGATGGTGAAAAAAGATATATCTTAGCACCACAAAACATCAAAGTCGGAGACAAAATTGAATCTGGCGAAGCAGTTGATATTAAAGTCGGTAACGCTATGGAATTAAGAAATATTCCAGAAGGTACATTCGTTCACAATGTTGAATTACAACCTATGAAAGGCGGCCAAATGTGCCGTGCAGCTGGTACATCAGCTCAAGTCTTAGGCGTTGAAGGTAAATACGTTACATTACGTTTAGCTTCAGGTGAAGTAAGAAAAGTTTTAGGCGCATGCCGTGCAACAGTTGGTATTGTCGGTAATGAAGACTGGAACTTAGTTAACTTTGGTAAAGCAGGTAAGAACAGATGGTATGGTGTAAGACCTACTGTCAGAGGTTCTGTTATGAACCCTAACGATCACCCTCATGGTGGTGGTGAAGGTAAATGTCCAGTTGGACGTGATGCACCAAGAACTCCTTGGGGTAAACGTGCACTTGGCGTTAAGACAAGAAAATCAAAGAAAGCATCTAGCAAATTAATCGTCAGAAGAGCTGACGGTGGGAAAGCATACTAGGAAAGGAGAAAAGTGAATTATGGCACGTAGTTTAAAAAAGGGTCCATTCTGTGATGAACACTTAATGAAAAAAGTAGTCGCTTTAAATGAGGCTCATAAAAAAGAATTAATTAAAACATGGTCAAGAAGATCAACAATCTTCCCAGTATTCATTGAACACTCTTTCGCAGTATACAATGGTCATGAATTTATTACAGTATATGTAACAGAAGATATGGTCGGTCACAAGTTAGGTGAATTCGCACCAACAAGAACATACAAAGGACACGCTGGCAATGATAAGTCAGCTAAGAGATAGGAGGAAAGTATGGAAGCAACAGCAAAAGTAACTGGAGTCCGTATCACTCCTAGAAAAGTAAAACTCGTCATTGATTTAGTAAGAGGTAAAAATGTTGCAGATGCATTAGGTATCTTAGCAAACGTTAATAAATCAGCAACAGTAGTTGTTACTAAATTAATTAAATCAGCAGCAGCAAATGCTGTTAACAACAATAAAATGGATGAATCAAAACTCTATATCAAGACAATCTATGCAAATGAAGGTCCAAGATTAAAAAGATATCTACCAAGAGCTAAAGGCTCAGCTGATTCACTCATTAAAAGAACAAGCCACATCACATGTGTTGTAGCAGAAAGATAGGAGGAAGCGAACATGGGTCAAAAAGTAAGTCCAGTTGGAATGAGAATCGGTATTAGCCGTGATTGGAATTCTAAATGGTATGCAAATAAGAAAGATTTCGCTGACTTCTTAAATGAAGATTATAAAATTAGATCTTTAATTAATAAGGATTTAAAGGATGCTTCAGTATCTCACGTCGAAATCGAAAGATCAAAAGGCATTGTTACTGTTTCAGTATTTACAGCACGTCCAGGTGTTGTATTAGGACAAGATGGTGCAAACGTTAAATTATTACAAAAGAAAATTTCTAAATTAGTAAAATCTGGTGATGTTAAATTATCAGTAGTTGAAGTTAAAAATCCAGGCTTAGATGCAACAATTATTGCTCAAGATATGGCAGCTCAACTCGAAGCACGTGCTTCATTTAGAAATGTTCAAAAGAAAGCTATTCAAAGAGTTATGAAGTCAGGTGCTGCTGGTATCAAAACTTCAGTCAGTGGTCGTTTAGGCGGAGCTGATATTGCTCGTTCAGAAGGCTATAAAGAAGGTGTTGTTTCACTTCATACATTACGTATGGATGTTGACTACGCTATTGCAGAAGCTTCAACACAATATGGTAAATTAGGCTGCAAAGTTTGGATTAGCCGTGGTGTTGCTGCTAGATTCAAGAAAGAATCAAACCCAGTTGAAAAGAAAGGAGAATAGTTTACTATGTTACAACCAAAAAGAGTTAAATATAGAAGACCACACTCAATTAAGTACGAAGGTTTATCAAAAGCTGGTAACGAAGTATCTTTTGGTGAATTTGGTCTCCAAGCTGTCTCCGGAAACTGGATTACAGCTAGACAAATTGAATCAGCTCGTATCGTATTAGCTAGATACACAAAAAGAAGTGGACAAATTTGGATTAGAATTTTCCCACAACTTGCAAAAACAAAGAAACCTGCAGAAGTTCGTATGGGTTCTGGTAAAGGTTCAGTAGATCAATGGGTAGCAGTTGTTAAAACTGGCCGTGTTATGTTTGAAATCGGTGGAGTCCCAGAAGAACAAGCTAGAGAAGCTCTTCGCTTAGCTGCTTATAAACTCCCAATAAAAACAAAAATTATTGCGAAAGGAGACAATAAGTAATTATGAAGATTGCAGAAATTAAAGAAATGTCAACTGATGAATTAAATTCAAAAGTTTACGAATTAAAACAAGAATTATTACAATTACGTTTCCAACACGCAACAGGCCAATTAGAAAATGGCAAAAAAATCACAGAAGTTCGTAAATCAATTGCACGTATTTATACTGTATTAAAAGAACGCGAACTCGGATTAAA
Source organism: Caryophanales bacterium (assembly GCA_029006735.1). GTDB lineage: Bacteria > Bacillota_I > Bacilli_A > RFN20 > CAG-449 > UBA3210. Next base: position 17,863 of record JAQXGN010000035.1, on the reverse strand, counting down.
CTAGGAGGAACTAAAACATGGCAGAAAGAAATACACGTAGAGTTATTCAAGGTGTTGTTACATCAGATAAATGTGATAAAACAATCATCGTTTTAGTTAAAACTTATAAGAAAGATGCAAAATATGGCAAGAGAGTTAAATACTCTAAAAAATATTTCGCACATGATGAAAATAACGAATGTAAAGTTGGAGATACAGTTCAAATTATGGAAACTCGTAAACTCTCAGCTAATAAACATTTCCGTTTAGTAAAAATTGTCGCTCGCGCAGAAGACGTTAAATAATAAATAGGAGGATAAAGAAAGTATGGTTCAAACAGAAACAAACTTAGTTGTTGCAGACAACTCTGGCGCAAGATCAGTCCGTGTCTTCCGTTTATATGGCGGATCAAAAAGAAAATCATCATCAGTTGGTGATATCGTTCTTTGCGCAGTTAAGGATGCAATTCCTAATGGTAAAATCAAAAAAGGTGATGTTGTAAAAGGCGTCATCGTAAGAACTGTTAAAAATGTCAGAAGACCAGACGGTTCAAATGTTAGCTTCGATGATAACGCAGTTGTCATTATTAATGACGACGGTACTCCTCGTGGCACACGTGTCTTTGGCCCAGTTGCTAGAGAATTACGTGAAAAGGGTGAAGGATTTATGAAAATTATTTCCTTAGCACCAGAAGTCTTATAGGAGGTAGCCCGATTATGAAACTTAAAACAGGCGATAAAGTAATCGTTATTGCAGGCGCAGATAAAGGAACAGTCGGCACAATTCAAAAAGTTTTCCCAAAATTAAATAGAGTTGTTGTTGATGGCGTTCATACAGTTAAAAAACATCAAAAACCAACACAATCAAACCCAGAAGGTTCTATTGTTGAAATGTATGCTCCAATCGATGCATCTAATGTAGCTCTCTATGATGAAAAAGCAAAGAAAGTTGTAAAAGTTGGATACAAGATTGAAGATGGTAAAAAAGTCCGTGTTAATAAGAAAACCGGCAAAGCAATCTAGGAGGTAACTGAATATGGCACGTTTAAAAGATAAATATAAAAATGAAGTCGTTGCTAAATTAATGGATACATATCATTATGATTCAGTTATGCAAGTCCCTGCACTCAATAAAATTGTTATCAATATTGGTGTTGGTGATGCTACTAGCAACTCAAAATTATTAGAAGATGCAGTTAGAGATTTGACAATTATTTCAGGTCAAAAACCAGTCATCACAAAAGCAAAAAAATCAATCGCTACATTCAAGTTAAGAGAAGGTCAAGCAATTGGCTGTAAAGTAACTTTAAGAGGCGATAGAATGTATGAATTCTTCGATAAATTAGTTTCTATTTCACTTCCACGTGTTAGAGACTTCCGTGGTGTAAGCAAAAATGCTTTCGACGGTAGAGGAAACTATACATTAGGCGTTAAAGAACAATTAATCTTCCCAGAAATCGATTTTGATAAAATCGGTAAAATCAGAGGTATGGATATTGTTATCGTAACAACAGCAAACACAGACCAAGAAGCATATACATTACTCGAGTTAATGGGTATGCCATTCCATAAATAGTAAAGGAGGATAAGAAAGTTATGGCAAGAACAGCATTAAAAGTAAAACAATCTCGTCCTCAAAAATTTAAGGTCAGAGAGTATTCAAGATGCAGAATTTGTGGACGTCCACATTCTGTTATCAGAAAATTCGGCGTATGCCGTATTTGTTTAAGAAATTTAGCATACAAAGGAGAAATCCCAGGTATGACTAAATCATCATGGTAGGAGGAAAGTATAATGGTAATGACAGATCCAATTGCAGATATGCTTACAAGAATTCGTAACGCAAACGCATTAAGAAAAGAAAAAGTATCAATGCCTTCTTCTACAATGAAAGTAAATATTGCAAAAATCTTAAAAGAAGAAGGATTCATCGTTGACTATGTAGTTGATGGTGATGTAAAAAAAGAATTAACATTAACACTTAAATATTCAGAAGGTGGCGTTAAAGTCATCTCAGGTTTAAAGAAAATTTCAAAACCAGGTTTAAGAGTTAATGCTCCAGCAGACAAACTTCCAAGAGTCTTAAACGGCTTAGGTATCGCAATCATTTCAACTTCACAAGGTTTAATGACAGATAAAAAAGCTCGTAAATTAGGTATCGGTGGCGAAGTTGTCGCTTACGTTTGGTAGGAGGTAGAAATATGTCAAGAATCGGTAAAAAACCTATTGCTATCCCATCAGGTGTTACAGTAACAGTTAATGGTTCACACGTTGAAGTTAAAGGACCAAAAGGTACTTTAGTAAGAGACTTCGCTCCAATTATTTCTATCAAAGTTGAAAATAATGAAGTTATCTGTGAAAGACCAAATGATGAAATCGAATCTCGTTCATTACACGGAACAACAAGAGCTTTAATTAACTCAATGGTTGTTGGTGTAAGCGAAGGATTCAAGAAAAACTTAGAAATCGTTGGTATCGGTTATAGATGCCAAATGAGAGGAACAAATTTAGTTCTTAACATGGGTTATTCTCATGAAGTAGTTATTACTCCAGATGAAGGCGTAAAAATTACAGCTCCAGAGGCTACAAAGATTACTGTAGAAGGTATTGATGCTCAAGCAGTTGGCCAAACAGCAGCAAGAATTAGATCAGTTCGTGAACCTGAACCATATAAAGGTAAAGGTATTAAATATGTTGGCGAAGTTATCCTCCGTAAAGAAGGTAAACGCGCTGGTAAGAAATAGTGCTTAGAAAGGAATTTAATAGAATATGATTAACAAGGAATCAAAAGAAATTAGCCGTGTTAGACGTCATGCTCGTGTTCGTGCTAAAGTTAGCGGAACTCCAGAATGTCCTAGATTGAGCGTTTATCGTTCAAACAAGCACATCAGCGTTCAAGTTATTGACGATGTCAACGGTGTTACACTTTGTGCAGCTAGTTCAGTTGCATTAAAATTAGAAAATGGTGGTAATATTGAAGCTGCTAAAGCAGTTGGCGCAAAAATTGCTGAAGTTGCATTAGCAAAAGGTATTACTAAGGTCGTATTTGACCGTGCTGGTTATGTCTATCATGGACGTGTCCAAGCAGTCGCAGAAGCAGCTCGTGAAGCTGGCTTACAATTCTAGGAGGTAGACAAATGGCAGAAGAAAATAAAGTAGTTGCTAAAGAAGCAGCACCAGAAGCAAAACCAGTTAGAGCTCCTAGAGGCGATAGACCTTTCAAAGGTCCAAGAAAAGATGGTAAAAAACCTCAACGTAGAGAAGGTAAAGATAAACCATTTGAAAAACAATATGAGGAACGTGTAGTTTCAATTAACAGAATTTCAAAAACTGTTAAAGGTGGAAAACACATGCGTTTCGCAGCATTAATCGTTATTGGTGATGGCAAAGGAAATTATGGTTTCGGAACAGGTAAAGCTGCTGAAGTCCCAGATGCAATCAAGAAAGCATTAGAAGCTGCTAAAAAGAATATGTTCCATATCGCTATTGTCAATGGTACAATTCCACACGAAGTTTATGGCGAATTTGGTGCATCAAAAGTTTATTTAAAACCAGCTCCTGAAGGTACTGGAATTATTGCTGGTGGTCCAGTTAGAGCTATTCTTGAACTTGCAGGTATCAAAAATATCTGTTCAAAAGTTTATGGCTCAAGAACACCAATCAACTGTATCAGAGCTACTTCAGCTGGTCTATCACAAATCCATACAAGTGCACAAATTGCTGCACTTCGTAAATAGGAGGTACTTCAATGAATCTTAATGAATTAAAATATAACGAAGGTTCAAGATCTTCTAAGAAAAGAATTTGCCGTGGATTAGGCTCAGGCTTAGGTAAAAACGGTGGATCAGGTAATAAAGGTCAAAAATCAAGAAGCGGTGGCGGAACTCGCCCTGGATTTGAAGGTGGCCAAAACCCAATTTATAGAAGATTACCAAAAAGAGGCTTCAACAATATCAATAGAGTAGAATATGAAGTTGTTAATATTCGTGATTTAAATGGTTTCGATGATGAAACTGTTATTACACCAACATTATTAATTGAGAAAGGCTTAGTTCCTTCTTCAAGTGTAAATGTTAAAGTATTAGGTGATGGCGAATTAACAAAGAAATTAGTTGTTAAAGGCTGCAAAGTATCAGCTTCAGCTAAAGCTGCTATTGAAAATGCAGGCGGTTCTGTAGAGGTACTCTAGTATGAAGAAACTAGTTGCCATATTAAAGAATAAAGATGTTAGAGAGAGAATTCTCTTTACACTCATGATCTTCCTCGTATTTAGAATCGGTTCAAATATTACTGTTCCTGGTGTTTCTTTATCGGAATCAATTAAAGATACAGATATTCTTAGTTTGATGAATTTAATGGGTGGTGGTGCTTTACAAAACTTCTCAGTTTTTGCTCTTGGCGTTTCACCATACATTACAGCTTCAATTATTATCGAACTTCTTTCCAAAGACGTTCTTCCTGCATTAACTGAACTTTCAAAACAAGGTCAATCAGGTCGTAAAAAGATCGAAATGGCAACACGTTACTTAACCCTTGTACTTGGCGCTGTCCAAGCATATGGTATTATCGTAACAATGCACAACTCAGAAGCTATTGTCTTTAGCGAGACATTAACATTCTGGGTTTATGCAAAAATTATTTTATACTTAATGGCTGGCTCAATGCTTGTCATGTGGATGGCGGACCAAATTACTGAAAAAGGTGTCGGAAACGGTGTTTCCATGATTATCTTCGCAGGTATTGTTTCTTCATTACCATCTCAAATTTTCCAAGCAACTTCTTACTTCTTAACAAGTGAGTTAGTTACTGAGAGAGCTAGAATTATACAAGGATCTCTTAAATTAGGCTTATATTTAATTACATTAGTCTTAATTATTGTCTTTGTTACATTCATCGAAAAATCAATAAGAAAGATTCCAGTACAACATTCTGGTACAGGCGGAGCATTAAATGCTAAAGTCAATAATACATCTTTCTTACCAATTAAGATTAACTCAGCTGGTGTTATTCCTGTCATCTTTGCTTCATCAATTATGATGGCTCCAGCAGTTATTATCTCATTCATTGTTGAAGATTATACTTCAAATGACGTCATTATGAATGTCTTAAAAGTATTTACTTCTTCAGCCTTAACAGAGATGACTTGGTTTAATGGCAAAATTTGGTATATGCCTTGGGGCTTAATTATCTATGTTTTCTTAACATTTGTATTTAGCTTCTTCTATTCCAACTTAACTATTAACCCAGAAAGATTAGCGGAAGACTTCCAAAAGTCAGGCACTTATATTCCAGGTGTTAGACCAGGTAATGAAACATTCCGTTATGTTAAAAAAGTTCTTAATAGAGTCACTTTCTTAGGAGCTTCAGCGTTAACATTAATTGCTGCATTCCCAATTGTACTCACATTATTAGAACTTGTTCCTTCTTCACTTGCCTTAGGAGGAACTGGTATGATCATCGTTGTTGGTGTTGCTTTAGAAACATACAAACAAATCGAAGGTCTTATCGCTGCAGATACTCACGCAACTGCAGTAGCTTAGTCTTCAGGAGGATATATTAATGAATATTATTTTAATGGGTCCACCTGGAGCAGGCAAAGGTACTCAATCAGAAAAAATTCTTGAATATTGTTCAATTCCACATATCTCTACAGGTGATATGTTTAGAGAAGCAATCAAGAATAAAACTCCATTAGGTTTAGAAGCACAAAATTATATTACAAAAGGCTTATTAGTTCCTGATGAAGTCACAATTGGATTAGTTAAAGAAAGATTATCAAAAGATGATTGTAAAAATGGTTATCTTCTTGATGGATTTCCTCGTACTATTCCACAAGCTGAAGCTTTACAAGTTTTAGCAAAAGAAATCTCACGTCCTGTTGAATTAGTTATTAATATCGAAGCAGACAAAGATGAATTAGTTAAAAGAATTTCCGGTAGACGTGTTTGTCCTCAATGTGGCAATTCATATCACTTACAATTCAAATTACCTAAAACTGATGGCATCTGTGATGCATGCGGTAGTGAATTAATTCAAAGAAAGGATGACACTATTGAAAGTCTTAATGTGAGATTAGATGCTTATGAAAACCAAACTAAGCCACTTATTGATTTTTATGCAAATCTTGGCTTATGTAAATCTGTAAATGGTTTAAAGAGCATCCCTGATGTTTTCAATGACATTCAAAAATTACTTGATGAGGTTAAATAATATTTATGGTAACAATCAAATCTAGTAGAGAAATCGCTTTGATGAAAAAAGCAGGTGAAATCCTTGCTAATGTATTTGATAAACTTGAAACCTTATGTATACCTGGCACTACAACGAAGCATCTTTCCGATGTTGCGGAAAAGATGATTCGTGATGCTGGTGCTATTCCAGCAGAGAAAGGATACTATGGATATCCAGCAGCAATCTGTGCATCAGTTAATGATGTGGTTGTCCATGGCATTCCTTCTGCTAATATTAAATTAAAAGATGGGGATATAGTTTCATTAGATATTGTTGTTTCTTATCAAGGGTATATGGCTGATGCATGTAGGACTTTCCCTGTTGGTAAAATAAGCCCTGCAGCTCAAAAACTTATTGATGTTACAAGAGAGTGTTTCTTTGAAGCAATGAAAATTATTCGTCCAGGTGTAAGAGTTGGCGATATTGGAGCAGTAATCCAAAAACATGCGGAAGAGAATGGATTCCAAGTAACACGTGATTATACAGGCCATGCTTTAGGTAGATCAATGCATGAAGATCCATCAATTCCTAATTATGGGACACCAAATACTGGTATGCCATTAAAGGAAGGAATGACAGTTGCAATTGAACCAATTATATTAGAAGGTAGAAAAGAAACTAGAGTTCTAAGTGATGGTTGGACAGCAGTAACCTGTGATCACAAGTTAGCAGCACATTATGAAAATTCTATAGTTATAACTAAGGATGGATATGAAATCCTTACAACAAATGGAGGAAAAATTTAAAGAATGGCAAAAGGAGATGTCATAGAAGTTGAGGCGGTAGTCGTTGAAACTTTACCAAATGCAATGTTTAATGTAAAGTTAGAAAACGGCGTAGTAATTCTTGCCCACGTTTCTGGTAAAATCCGTATGAATTACATTCGCATCTTACCAGGTGATAGAGTTAAAATCGAAATATCGCCTTATGATTTAACACGTGGTAGAATAACATTTAGATACAAATAGAAAGTATCATCTAGTATCATAAAACTAGGAAAATTTAGGAGGAAAAATTTATGAAAGTTAGACCTTCAGTAAAACCAATTTGCGATAAGTGTAAAGTTATTCGTAGAAAAGGCCGTATTATGGTTATCTGCGTTAACCCAAAACATAAGCAAAGACAAGGTTAATTTAAGGAGGAAATGAAATATGGCACGTATTTTAGGTGTAGATATTCCAAATGATAAACAAGTTGCATACTCATTAACATACATTTATGGTGTCGGTTTACAAACTGCTAAAAAAGCATGTGCAGACGCTAATGTTGATGCAACAATCAGAGTTAAAGATTTAACAGAAGAACAAATTACTGCAATTCGTAACGAATTAACAAAAGTAAAAACAGAAGGTGAACTCCGTAGAGAAGTCGCTTTAAATATTAAGAGATTAGAAGAAATAGGATGTTACCGTGGCTTAAGACATAGAAAAGGTTTACCATGTCGTGGACAAGGCACAAAGAATAACGCACGTACATGTAAAGGCCCAAGAAAAACAATTGCTAATAAGAAAGTAGCAAGTAAATAATAGGAAGGAGAGATAAATATGGCAGCAAAGAAACCAGTAGCTCGTAAGAAAAAAATTAAAAGAGCTTATACTAAAGGTATTGCACACATTCACTCTACCTTTAATAACACAATCGTAACAATCACTGATGAAGCAGGTAATGCAATCGCATGGTCAAGTGCTGGTGCATTAGGATTCAAAGGTGCAAAAAAATCCACTCCATTCGCAGCTCAATTAGCTTCAGAAGCATGTGCTAAAGTTGCATTAGATCAAGGATTAAAAACAATTGACGTAGAAGTCAAAGGCCCAGGCCCAGGTCGTGAATCTGCATTAAGATCATTAGCCGCAGCAGGTTTACAAATCCAAACTATTACAGATACAACTCCAATCCCACACAATGGTTGCCGCCCACCAAAGCGCCCACGTGGTTAGTTGTAATAAATTAGTATTATACTAACACAATCAAATTTAGATACCCGGGAGGAACGCTATGAAAAAATTTGAAAAACCAGAATTTAAGATTGCTACATATGATAAATCAACAAACTATGGCCATTTTGTTATTGAACCACTCGAAAGAGGATTCGGTATTACTCTTGGTAACGCATTAAGAAGAGTTCTTCTTTCTTCATTACCTGGCGCTAGTGTTTATGCAATTGAAGTAGAAGGTGCACGTCATGAATTCTCATCATTAGACGGTGTTGAAGAAGATGTCACTTCAATTATCTTAGCATTAAAAGATTTAGTTATTAAAATTGATAACGATTTAGAACCATCATATAAATGTAGTATTCACGTTGAAACTGCTAAAGAAGTTACAGCAGCTGATATTGTTTGCCCTACTGGTGTAGAAATTGTTAATAAAGACTTAGTTTTAGCTCATGTTGGTGAAGGTGGAAAATTATTCATGACAATTTATGTCAAGAATGGTAGAGGATATGTTACTTCAGAAGGAAATAAATCAGATTCTTTCCCAAGAGGAGTTATTCCAACAGATTCAAATTATTCACCTATTACAAAAGTATCATATAATGTTGAACAAACTAGAGTTGGTCATGATAACAATTATGATAAACTTGATATGGAAATTTTCACAAATGGTGCAATGTTACCACAAGAAGCAATTGCTTTAGCAGCAAAGATTTTAGTACAACACTTCAATTTATTTGTTGAATTAAGCGAAATTGCTACTTCAGAAGATATTCTTGCTGAAACTGTAGAAGAACCAAAAAATAAATATCAAGATATGACGATTGAGGAATTAGATTTATCAGTCCGTTCATTCAATTGCTTAAGAAGAGCAAATATCTCTAATGTTATTGAATTAACACAAAGAACAGAAGAAGATATGATGAAAGTCAGAAATCTTGGTAAGAAATCATTAAAAGAAGTTAAAGAAAAATTACAAGCAATTGGTCTTGGCTTCAGAGATTATAATGAATAGGAGGACCGGAAATGAAAACTCAAGGACGTAAAAATGTTCATGGTAAAGGCGGCGTAAGAACAAAGGCAGCTTTTACAACAAGCAAATATAAATCAATGTTAAGAACACTTGTTACTGATTTAATCGTTTGTGGAAGTGTTACAGTAACATTATCTACAGCTCGTGATTTAGTTGCTCTTGCTGATAAAATGGTAACATTTGGTAAAAGAGGCGACTTACATGCTAGAAGATTAGCAGCAGCTACAGTTCGTGATGTTTGGGCAGATGACAAACATACTGTTACAGCATTACAAAAATTATTTAATGAAATCGCACCATCTTATAAAGATCGTAATGGCGGTTATACAAGAGTTTTAAAGGTTGCAAATAGAAAAGGTGATAATGCACCTATGGCAATCGTCTCTTTTGTTAAATAATTAAATTTATTAAAATTACTATCGAGAGAATAAAATCTCGGTAGTTTTTTTTCTTTTTATTGGCTATATTTTGATAATACATACGATTTATTTTAATTTTAAAATAAAATTATGTATAATAAGAATAATTGATTTAGAGGAGATTAGTTATGGCAAATCAAAGAAAAGATTATATTTCATGGGATGAATATTTTATGGGAGTTGCTGCTTTATCTAGCAAAAGAAGTAAAGATCCTTCTACTCAAGTAGGCGCATGTGTCGCTTCAAGAAAAAACAAAGTTTTAACTATGGGATATAATGGTATGCCTATTGGTTGTGATGATGATGAAATGCCTTGGGATAGGGAAGGAGATAATCCACTTGAAACAAAGTATTTTTATGTTTGCCATGCTGAATTTAACGCTATATTAAATTCTCCTACATCATTAGAAGATGGTAGGATTTATGTTACATTGTTCCCATGTAATGAATGTGCTAAAGCAATTATTCAATCAGGAATTAAAGAAGTTATTTATGCTGATGATAAATATTGTGATTCTCTTTCTTCAATAGCAAGTAAAAGAATGTTTGATTTAGCAGGTGTAAAATATCGTAGATATGAAGGAAAAACTCCTATTATTGATTTTCAGGAGGATAAATAGTTATGGCAGATAATTTAAATGAAGCAAAAAGAAAAACTGCAAGTAAAAGAAGATTTATTATTCTTCTTTTGATTTATTTTATGATAATAGGTACAGCGGCAGGAGTTATTGGGGGCACTCAAACTAAAAATGGCGTTGTATGGGGTGTAATTATTGGTTCTATTACTGTAATTTACTGGTTTAGTTTTTATATTGTCTTAAGAAGAGAAAGTCAAAAAAGAAAAAAGGAAGAAAAAAAATAAGTATGGATCATGCGATAAAGATTACAAATTTATGCTTTGGATATGATAAAAAAACGCCTATTTTTAATGACCTTTCTTTACATGTTGAAAAAGGAGAATATGTCGCGATTATAGGTCATAATGGATCTGGTAAATCGACACTAGCGAAATTGATTATTGGTTTACTAGAGGCTAGTAGTGGAAAGATTGAAATATTTGGTAAAGAACTTAATGAAGAAAATGTTTATGAATTAAGAAGTAAGATGGGTATTGTTTTTCAAAATCCAGATAACCAATTTACTGGGGCAACTGTCGCGGATGATATTGCTTTTGGACTTGAAAATAAATGTGTAAAGACAGAAGAAATGGATGAAATCATATTAAAATATGCAACAAAAGTTGGTATGGAAAAATTTCTTGATAAAGAACCAACTGCTCTTTCTGGTGGGCAAAAACAAAGAGTTGCAATAGCTGGAGTTTTAGCAATGCAACCAGAATTAATTATTATGGATGAATCAACTGCAATGTTAGATCCTAAAGGAAAAAAAGAAATTCGTGATATTGTAAAAAGTTTAAGAAGTGAAAATCCAAATTTGACGGTTTTATCAATTACTCATGATATCGAAGAAGCTTTTGACTCGGATCGAGTAATTTGCATTAATCATGGTAGTATAGTTTTTAATGATACTCCAAATAATGTTTTTGCACATGAAAAGGAATTATCTTTAATGAATTTAAGTGTCCCTTTTGTATTTCAATTAAGAAATGAATTAAAAAGAAATGGTATTTCTATTGATACTATTGATGAGAAAGAGATGGTGAATGAATTATGCCTATAAAATTTTCTCATTTAAATTATATTTATTCTCCATCTACTCCATTTGCTTCTATCGCATTAGAAGATATTAATTTGGAAATTAAAGATCATTCATTTACTTGTATTGTTGGTCATACTGGATCAGGTAAATCAACCTTGATTCAACAAATTAACGCTTTACTTATTCCAACTAGTGGACAAGTTGATGTTAATGGTTTTATTGTGGCTAGTAAAAATGATACTAAAACTATTAAGAAAAATCGTAGAAAAAATAAATTAACTAAAGAAGAATTAAAGAAATTAGAAGACATTAAATTATTAAGAAAAAATGTTGGTTTAGTATTTCAATTTCCAGAATATCAATTATTTGAAGAAACTGTACTTAAGGATGTTGCTTTTGGTCCTAAAAACTTTGGCTATAAAGATGAAGAAGCTATTGAATTAGCAAAGAATGCATTAAACTTAGTTGGATTAAATGAAGAATTATTTGAAAAAAGTCCTTTTGAATTATCCGGTGGACAAAAACGCCGTGTTGCAATCGCGGGTATTATTTCTTTAAAGCCTGATGTTTTGATTTTAGATGAACCAACTGCAGGATTAGATCCTCAAGGATGTCAAGAAATGATGGATTTATTTAAAAAGATTCATCAAAATGGTACAACAGTTATCATGGTTACTCATGATATGGATAATGTAATAAAATATGGTAGTGATGTTGTTGTTTTAGGTAAAGGAAAAGTCTTAAAAGAATGTCAACCATACGAATTATTCTTAGATGAGAATATGATTTCTTTACTATGCATTGAAGAACCAAAATGTATTCATTTTGCAAAAGAATTAAATAAAAAAGGATACCATCTTGATTTATCAAAAATTAAAGATGTTGAATCTTTAGCGGATGAAATAGCATCTAATAAAAAAGAAATATCTGGAGGTAGTCTATGAAGAATATTACTCTAGGTAAATATGTTCCATATAATTCCTTTGTTCATCGATTAGATCCACGTGTAAAAATTTTCTCGATGATTCTTTTGCTTGTTGCAATATTTATTAAATTTACTGCGAATGTCGATATTTTAGAAGATGGTGTAGTAAAAACAATTACAGTTGATTTAGTTGGACTTAATTTTGCAGTATACTTCCTTTTATTTATTTTTATTTATATCATCATGCGTATTTCTCATGTTTCTTTAAAGATGTTATTTGGACAATTGAAAGCAATGTGGGTTATGCTCATATTCCTATTAATTATTAACATTTTAGTTCCGAGAAGTAATGAAAATGCTTTTTACATTTTATCTAATTTTTCAATTGATCCTTATTTTGTCGTATTTAAAGATTTTAAGATATATTATTCATCGTTATTTAACACAATTTATATTGTCTTTAGATTAATTATCATGTTTGGATTAACGTTAGTTTTGACTTCAACAACTAAACCATTAGAGATTACTAATGCGTTAGAATGGATGATGTCTCCACTAAAAGTAATTCATTTTCCTGCTCATGAAATCGCAATGACTATCTCTCTTGCTTTAAGATTCATTCCAACTTTATTAGAAGAAACTGAAAGAATAATGAAAGCACAAGCAAGTAGAGGTGTTGATTTTGAACATGGTAAATTAATTGAAAAAATTCGTGCAGTTATTTCTTTAATCGTCCCTTTATTTATCTCCGCTTTCCAAAGAAGTGAAGAACTTGCAAACGCAATGGAAGCAAGAGGATATAATCCAGGTGCAAAAAGAACAAAATATCGTATTAATAAGTGGCATTTACGTGATACTTTCACTTTATTATTTGTCGTTATTTTACTTGGTGGAATTATCACTTTAAGCGCATTGCATATTGATGTACTAGCCCTTTTAGTTAATTGGATTACTTCATTGTTTTAGGTGATTTTTATGAGAATTAAAGCGATTATTTCTTATAAGGGAACTTCATTTTATGGATTCCAAATTCAAAAGAATGAAAAATTAAGAAGCGTTCAAAAAGAATTTGAAGATGTTTTAAATAAGATTTTTCATGAAGATATCAAAATTTCTGCTTCTGGAAGAACAGATAAAGGTGTTCATGCTTTAGGGCAAGTAATTCATTTTGATATTGCTCAAGAAATGTCTTTATATCGTTTAAGATATTCGCTCAACTGTTTATTACCAAAAGATATCCATGTTATTTCTTTAGAAAAAGTCGATGAGGAGTTTCATTCTCGTTATTTAGCTAAATCAAAAACATATCGGTATATCGTCTCTTTAAAAGAGCCTTCTCCATTTTTAATTGATTTCGTTTATACTGTTAAAAAGCCATTAGATATTGATTTAATGAAAGAAGGAATGAAACTATTTTTAGGAGAACATGATTTTCATAATTTCTGTACAAATGATGAAGATTTTGTTAGAAAAATCTATTCTTTTGATGTAGAAGAAAAAGATGGTCTATTTGTTTTTAATATAAAAGGGAATGGATTTAGAAGATACATGGTCAGGATGATTATGGGTACGATAATTGAATTAGGATTAAAAAAGATTCCATTAAAAGATGTTGAGGAATTAATAAATACAGAACAAATGTGTCGAGTTCGTTATAAAGCACCTGCAGAAGGTTTATATTTAGTTGAAGTTGATTATGAAGGAGAAGATTATGATTAAGAATAATTATCATACTCATACCGTTCGTTGTGGCCATGCTTTTGGTGAAGATGAAGAATACGTTTTAGAAGCAATTGCGATGGGGCTAAGCGAACTCGGATTTAGCGATCATATTATGTTAAAAGATCACCCTCAACCAAATATTAGAGGTGATTATTCTTTGCTAGATGACTATGTGAATTCAATTAATGCTTTAAAAGAAAAATATAAAGATCGCATTAAAATTTATCTTGGCTTTGAAGCAGAGGCCTTACCATATTATGAATCTTATTATAGAGAATTATTAGATAGTAAAAAGATTGATTTTTTATGTTTAGGTAATCATTTAGAGATAGTAGATAATCAACTAAAAGCATTCTTTTCTAGTGCAGCAAATAAGAATGATATTATTCGATATACGAAATCATTAATAAGAGGAATGAAAACAGGATTATATAAATTTGTTTGTCATCCAGATTGTTTTATGGGCTCATATGTTAAATGGGATTATACTTGTCAAAAATGTTCAAGAATGATTATAAAAGCAAGTAAGAAGTATGATGTTCCTTTAGAGTTTAATTTTGGTGGTGTAAGAAGAGGAAAGAAAATCTATGGAGATGAATATAGATTTCCTTATCCGTATGATAAATTTTGGAAAATGGTGAAAAAATATAGATGTAAGATTATTCTTGGTCTAGACGCTCATGCTCCATTAGATTTATCTTCTTTGAATAATGATGCCGGGTATAAAATGATTAAAGAATTAAATCTTGAGTTTGTTAATAAATTGGAGATTTGATATTAATGATCGATAATACTACTTTTTCTATATTAGTAAATATTATGAATGTGTTATTCATTTGCTATCTAATATTTGTGGAAAAAAAGAATTATCGATCGCTTTTTATTTGGATTAGTATATTTTTAATTTTTCCTATTGGTGGTTGGATTTTATTTTTCTTTTTTGGTCGTGGCCCAATGTTATTTTTTTATAAAAAAGAAGATTATTATCAAACTTTAACATTATATAATCATTTACAAATTTTTACGGATGGTAAATCTTTTTATGATGATTTAATGGAAGAAATAAAAAAAGCAAAATCAACTATTCATATTGAAAGCTATATTTTTAGAGATGATCGTTTTACAAAAGAGTTAATGAAGGAACTATATGTGAAATTAAAAGAAGGAGTAAAAGTGAGAATTGTCTATGATCCCAATGCAAATTTGACTAATGATAGAAATCAATTTGTAGAATTTATTAAATTAGGTGGTAAAGTATATCCCTATTATAAAGGGATATTTAAAATATTAAATTTTAATTATCGTAATCATCGGAAAATAATTGTGATAGATGGTAAATTAGGCTATTTGGGAGGTTTTAATTTAGGAATTGAATATTTATCTAAGCATCCTCGAATTACTCCTTGGAGAGACTCACAAATCAAAATTAAAGGGGAATGCGTCTATGTTTTGCAAAAAGAATTTTTAAAAGATTATAATTTTGCAAAAAAATCAATTCAGTATGAAGACAATCTTGATTTAATTAAAGAAAAATATTCTGATAGAATATTGCCAATTGATTTAGTGAGTTTTTGTCCAAAAGATGATTTTAATAAAATAAAAGAAACATATATGAGTTGGATATATGGGGCAAAATCATTAATACAAATTCAAACCCCTTATTTAGTCCCTGATATTGGAATTATGAATGCAATAAAAACGGCATTACACAATAAAGTAAAAGTTGAGATTATGATACCACGTGTTTATGATAAGTTGATTCCATATTTTGGTACATTAGAGTACGTTAAAGAATTATTTGATTTAGGCGCTAAAGTATATTTCTATGAAGGTTTTATTCATGCGAAAACCTTATTAGTAGATGATGAAAAATTATCTATTGGTAGTGTTAATTTAGATGTAAGAAGTATGTATCATAATTTTGAATTAACCGCATTAATCTATGGAAAAGAACAGATATATCGTCATAAAAACATTTTTAGCGTCGATGTGATTAATTCACTTATTTATAGTGAAGAATTTGAAAAAAAGGAGTTAAAAAAATATCGTCTTGGACAAAAAATATTCAAATTACTATCAGTATTAATGTAGATTTCTTAATAAAGTGTGATATAATATTTAACGGCAATAAATTAAGGAGATTTATTTTATGGGTAGAGCACACGAAGTTAGAGCTAAAGCGATGGCAGCAACAGCAGCAGCAAGATCATCATTATTTATGAGAGCTTCAAAAGAAATCTATATGGCAGCAAAATCAGGTGAACCTGATCCAACAATGAACCTAGCATTAAGATCTGCGATTGAAAAATGGAAAGGTCAAAATGTTACAAAAGAAGTTATTGAAAGAGCTATTCAAAAGGCAAAAGGTGGTTCAGCAGAATCATATACTGCAGGTAGATATGAAGGATTTGGCCAAGGAGCATCTGCACTTATTGTTGATACATTAACTGATAATACAAACAGAGCATATGTTGCAGTAAGAGGATGTTTTACAAAGAAAGGTGGTCACTTAGGTAACCCAGGTTCAGTTTCTTTTAATTTTACAGAATCAGGTGTCATTGAATTTGAAGGAACAAATCGTGATGAAGTTGAAGAAACATTAATCATGGCAGATGTTGATGTAAATTCTGTAGAAATTGATGAAGATTTCATCTCTGTATATACTGCTCCTACAGCATTAAATACAGCAAAAGAAGCATTAACAGAAATGGGAATTAGTGAATTTACAACATGTGAAATTAAAATGATTCCAAATGAATGGGTAGAATTAGATCCTGAAGATGAAGAAAAATTTAAAGGATTACTTGCTATGCTTTCAGAATGCGAAGATGTTCAAGCTGTTTATCATAATGTAAAATTACATGACTAATCAATAATAATATTAAATTATCCTTAGTGTTTTCTCAGAATAAACGCATAAATTAGTAAATAAGTTAAAATCAAAAGTAATTTATGCTTTTTTTGAACTTATATAACTTTTGGCTAGAAATATGGTTATTCTTAAGCCCTATATATTAAGTAAAAATATTAATCATCATATATCTTATTTTGCCTTTTTAGTAATTAAATAAGAAATAGATTTAAATATACTTTCTATTTCTTTGCCAAAGCCATAACTGATTCTTTGTCTAATACTGTTTTTAGAAAAATGTTCTCCATAAAATCCTTGAACTAATTTTAATATTGATAAAACTACTTTCTTTAATGTATTAAAATTTAATAATGCATTTGATCTTATAGTCATATTATCGTCTTCATCAAAAAACATATCTAAATCTCTATGCATTATTTCTACCGACCAATGATTTCTTACAGCTCTAGAAAATAATTCTATTGAATCGTTGAATGATGAAATAAAGTATCTTTTTTCTTCACTTATTTCTTTTGTAATCAAGTCTTCTACTGTTTTTTTAATCATTCCAAAACCTTGGATATTGGTCCATTTATCCACTTCATAACACCACTTAACTTCTGGTGATAAATAATACTCTCTTGTAACTATTTTAGATGATTCTTTATCTCTTTCTTTCTTATATAAGACTTTAGTCTTATCAAATCCCTCTTTAAAGTATAATTCAATGTCATCTTTTAGATTTTTTTGATTTTCTTTAACAGGTAAAACATATTCTCCATGAGATTTTGTTATGATTTCAGTTAATTCTTTTTGAGTATTTAATGCATCACAAATAATTACTTTTCCTCTTAAATCCATTGTTTGTAATATCTTTTGTCCTACAGGTATTTCATTAGTCTTATTTTCTATCGGCTCTGAAACTAAAGTAATACCTAATTCAGTCGAATGTACGTGCATTGTATTTAACGCTTTAATAAAATCTTTATCTCTTCTATTTCGTGAAGAAGATAAAGATACTTTACCATCCATAGATAATATATCAGTAATCATTTTATTATCATCAATAAAAGCATTACCTATATGATTAAAAACAGCTTTAGATATAATA
>JAQXGN010000034.1 GCA_029006735.1 Caryophanales bacterium | reverse complement strand
AAATTCAATTTAACATTCAAAAAGAGAATTTCTAATTCGTATATTATTCACCCAAAAAATCTATCAATTAGAGATGATGGAATTATTTGCATTCCAGCATATATGGCATTTTGCTTATAAAATAAAAAACAGTGACATTTTTATTCATCATTTGTTCACTGTTTTTTAATCCCTAACGGGCTTGATACTTACATAAAGCCTATTAAGAATTATATTCTATAACTATAATTAAAAAGATTATTATTTGAAAATACTTTTTATATCGTTCCAAAAAGTCATAGAATTCTATGAAAAAATAGATTTTAAAATTGACTTTAATACTTTTTTATGATAATATACAATCGAAAAAAAGATAGAATTCTATGAAAAAGGTGATTTGTTATGATTGAAAGAAATCTATATTTATCAAAATTAATATCTGCAAAAAATAATGGTTTCCCAAAAATCATTACTGGCATTAGAAGATGCGGTAAATCCTATTTACTAAAAGAAATTTTTAAAAATCATCTTATTGAAACTGGTGTGTCAGAAAATCAAATTATTATAATAGATTTAGATGAGTTAAAAAATGCTAGATATAGAAATCCAATTGAATTAGATAAATATATTAGAGAACATTGCAATAAAGACATTATGAATTATGTGTTTATTGATGAATTGCAACTAGTTTCTCCTATCATAAATCCAATTTATACTGAAGGAAAATATGTAATTGCCAAAAAAGAAGATAAAGATGTCATTACCTTTGTTGAAGTAATTTTAGGCCTTTCAAGAGAAAAATATATAGATGTTTATGCTACAGGATCTAATTCAAAAATGTTATCAAGTGATATAATTACTGAATTTAGAGACAAAGCTACAAATATTACTTTAACTCCTTTATCATTTGAAGAATTTTGCAATTATAAAAAAAGTACGTCGTCTGACACTATTTTTGAATATATGAGATATGGTGGTATGCCACTTGCTGTTTTAAAAATAGGCGAACAGAAGAAAGAATATCTAAAAAGTTTATTTGAGACGACTTACTTCAAAGATATACTAGAACACAATAAATTAAAAAAAAGCGAAGCATTAGATTCTCTATGTAATATTATCAGTGAAGAAACTGGACAATTATTCAATAGTACAAGAATAGCTAATATATATATAAGCACTACAAGAAGCAAGATAGATAAAGATACTGTAGAGCAATATATAAATTATTTTATTGATTCATTCATCATTAAAGAGGTAACTAGATTCGACGTTAAAGGAAATAATGAAATTGGTGCACTTAGAAAATATTATTTTGTAGATAATGGCCTAAGAAATGCAAGATTGAATTTCGCTTATGAAGACGAAGGGCAAATGATTGAAAACATGATATACAACGAATTAATTTATAATGGTTATACGGTCAATGTCGGGTCTTTTGAAAAATATGAAAAAGACAAAAACGGAAAAAGCATTAGAAAATGCTATGAAATTGATTTTATTGCTAAAAAGGGATCGAAAAAATATTACATTCAAGTCAGTAGTGATATTTCTTCTATAGAAACCAAAACAAGAGAAATCAGACCATTTATTGCATTAAATGATTCTTTTCAAAAAATTATCGTAATAAATAGACCCCTTGAAGAAACTTTAGATAACAATGGATTTGTTATCATTGGTATCGCAGATTTTTTATTAAGATTTATTAAATAAAAAATTAAAAAGCTAGGCGTGTTTAGGTATTAACCTATTTATGTCTAGCTTTTTTATATATAAAATAATCCCTAACAGGCAAGATAATTGTATCAGACCTATGTTTTCAATATGGCAAAGATGAACCATTTTAATGCAAAATGCAAACACCCTTTCGTTTTTTGAAAACACCCTGTTTTTCTATAGAATGCATCAAGTAAAATTGGAATTTATAGATCTTTATCTGGTTTTTGGCCATCATGTGCTAGCTATTTGCATTCAGTAATTTCCATATTTGTAAATGTAGCTTTAAATGATGAATCTTCAGGACTACATGCATAAACACCAAATCTAATTATTCCATTACCATTCCACATATGACAAATTCTCATTTGTTTAAATGTTATACCATCTTCAGAACATTCAATACAATAATCATCTTCACGTCGACTAAGTCTATACCACATAGATTTTATATTTGATTCTATTTCTGTAGTCGCCCAATCAGAAAATCCATTATTAGTAACAACACTTCCAAGATGTTGGAATTTTTCATTTTCATATTCAATAGAAGCTTTAAGCCAATTATCACTATTAAGATACACTACAACACCACATTGATCAAATCTATGTTTGCTTTCAAATTCAGTTTTAACTACAAAAGAAAAATATTTTTCACTAGTTTCTAATTGTAAAACAGGAGCGTTATCATTTCTAAAGTGATAATATGTTCTTTGCCATAAGTCAGTATGTGGTTCTGTAATAATTTCAATTCTATTTTCACATATCGTAAAGTTTTTTGGTCCTCTAATCCATTTTAATTTTGTCACATCGAATTTCACTTTTAATCCTCCTCGTTGGTTTATAAATTGGAATTTATCTGTTTTCATTGTACATAAAGAATGGTCCATTTTCATCATTATCATCTTCATGAGAGCAAACATATGTCCAACTCCAATCTTTGCTAGCTATGAATAATTCTGGTATTGAACCTTCGTCTTCACCTTGACTAAATATTACATCATCATAATGTTTTTCATCATATTCATTAGTTTCTTCTTCAAACCACATTTCTATGCTTATAGCATTTTTCCTATCAACTTTATTAAATTCTTTTGTAGCTTCAATGCCACATAAAAATATATTTTTAGGTTTTAAAAAGAAAACTTCCCATAAATAATTATAATTTTTATGTTCTTGCAATAATTCTTTTCCAAATGTTTTAAGCCATTTATCTTTAAAATCTGCTTTTTTCATGTTTAATTTCACCTATAAAATTCTAATTTATTTAATAACTTCCCAATGTCCTGTTTTATTAGAGCCAATTCTAATTACAACTTTTTTCTCAATTAAAGAATTAACTATACGCTGGACTGTTTTTTCTGATTTTCCTATTCTAATGGCAAGTTCAGCTTTTGATATTCCCAAATTGTTATCTATCAAATTATAAATTAATTGCTCTTGCGCTGATAATTCAACTTTTAACTGGACATTTATTTGGACATTTGGCCTGATAAACTCGAAGAAAAAGCCATAAGCCTCTTTTCTAAATGTCCACGAAACACCATATTGATTACATAATTCATTAACTCTTTGAAAGCCAGTTCCTGCCTTTTCAACATCCTTACTTCTAAAAAGAATATCCAACATTAGCTTGTTTCTTTTATAAGAAGGTAAATTCTTATTAATAAAATCGAAAGGGGTCAAATCAAAAGGAAATGATCCGGGATTATATTTTTTGCACTAGTCAAGCAAAAGTAGACAACTTGTATCAAACCTAACATTTCATAATGTGTCATTACTACGAAATGTTTCATATTGGAATTTCACACTACAAAATGTTTCACGACGCAACTTTTAGTAGTGATAAAAATCACTAATAATACAAAAATATTCTTAACTTAAAATATCTTTACAGTATGATTTTAATTCAGGAATACTTTCTATAGCTGTGCTCCATACAATCTCTAGATTAATTGTATCATATCCATGTACTATTCTATTTCTCATACCTATGATTTGTTTCCATGGTATTTTATTTTATTCTTTTATGAATTCAACAGATAATCCATTAGCTAGTTCGCCTATTTGAAATAAATTAAAACTTACAACTTCTTTAATATCATCATTTAAAGAAAAATCAGTTTTACTAATATTTGATACTTTTTCAATAACACGATTACATCTTTTAATAATTTGTAATAATATACCTTTATCTTTAACCCCTAACATAACTTAATCATATCCTCCATTATTTGCTTTTTAAAATATTCATCAATATAAGATGAATCAAATATAATATCTACTTTTTTGTTTAAAGCTTCTTCTAAATCATCTTCAAGTAATCCTTGATCTATAAATGTTCTAATATTACCCTTATCACAATATATATCAATATCACTAGATTCTTTTGCTTCACCTCTAGCGTATGAACCAAAAAGATAAATTTCAGTTATTCCGTATTTATTTAGAATTGGTTTAATTATGTTCTTTATTTCTTTAATTGTATAAATGGAATTATTTATATCGGTATTAATTAAAGATAGAATATAACCATTTCTATTTTCAATATTGTCTAAATGATTAATAATATTAACGTCTGATTTTTTTACTCTAAATTGATACATTTTGTAATTATTCTTATTAAAGTTTGAAATGTATTCAGTTTGATTAAATGGCATAATATCACTCCTTCTATACATATGATATCATATGCTTTTAAATTTATCAAGTGGTTAATATGTTAGTACTTTTCATATTCTTCCTGATCTTGAGAAACATTAGCGTTCTCTCTTACTAGATTTTCAATTAATCCAGCAGTAACTTCTATCTATGCATCAGCAATTCTCTTATCAATTTTTGAAGTATCAGACAAAATATATAAAATCTCATTAATGTTATAGTTTTAAACTATCTTTATTTAATAAAAAATCTTCTAATGATATAACTAAAATTCCCATTTCGTTAGTATAATACATAATCAGTTTATTAATAACCATAATTTTTTTAAATGATCCTGGAACAGATAATAATGCATCATATTCATTATTCAAATGCTTCCCAGCAGGTATTTCATCCATAATCTGAATATAATATTCTTTGCTTGACATCCTTGCAATAAAATCCACTTCAGATTGTACATATACATATTTTCCTTCTTTTTTCTTTTTCTTTTGTTCTAAAAATCCCACATCGACCCTATAACCCCTAGTCATCAATACATTATAAACCGTATTTTCTATTAAGAATCTTTGATTAGGTTCTCTAAAATTGATTCTAATATTTCTTAATCCTGTAATTATCTATATTTTAGAAGAATGTCTTTTGGAAATTAATTGATTTAAATAAAAGTCTCTTTTTATCATGTTATCATCCTTTCGCAATTTATTTGAATTGTCCAGTTTTTTGCGATCCGATTATACATATTAAAAAAATAATTACCAGATAAATTGCTATATAAATCCCTTCCACTTCTTTCCTTCGATGGCTTTCTTGAGCACGTAATACTTTCGTTTTCGAGAAATTTTATCTAAAGAAAAAAATCCTAAGATTGAAGCATTAATTTTGCCTAATAGCTCAGGATTTTGTGTTAATATTGTTCATTTAATTATCAAATACGGGACTTGAACCCATTAAAAAAAATCTCGATACTTTTAATTGTATCAAGATTAATCATCTCAAATGGCAAAGATGAACCATTTTAATTCAAAATGCAAACACCCTGATTTGTTATAGAATGCAGCAAGTTAAATTGGAATTTAATGGTTAATTAGCATTCCAAATATCCATATCCTTTTTATTTTTAAACATATTGGGTTCAAACTTATATAGCAATTCAAAAGCTCTATCTAAATCATCCATTGAATAAGCATAAAAGTTTGGATTTTC
This sequence comes from Caryophanales bacterium, assembly GCA_029006735.1. Classification (GTDB taxonomy): domain Bacteria; phylum Bacillota_I; class Bacilli_A; order RFN20; family CAG-449; genus UBA3210. The sequence goes on along the minus strand of JAQXGN010000034.1, from coordinate 5,215 downwards.
TATCATCCATTTAGGCGCCCAAACATCTTTCAATTTTAATTCAAAATGCAAAAAACCATCATAAATACATTTACTTGTGAGTTTTTCTACGTGTTCCCAAATCGGAATAGATTCATCCAGCACCTCTAAAATATTTTTTTCTAGTACAAATAAGATATTTGGATGAGAATAAGGATCGTCTTGCTTAAAAATAAGAAAATGAATATTCTTATTCCAAATAAATTTAGATAATACTTCTCCCTTAGAAATAACAAACTCTTCTGGTGTATTAAATACTTCTTTAAATCTAACATTCATCGATATCTTTCTCCTTTAATCTACTCTGCAAATTCTAATTTATCAGTATTACAACCTCTTTATCTCATTGGCAATCACAGCCACAGCTTTTCCTTTGGTATCAATTTTAATAGTACTCAATGCTTGATACATCGGTATTCTTGCTATGCTTCTCTCAATTACATCTTCAGAACGAATACCTTTTTCTACATCCGCGGACAATCTTTCACGCAGAGTATTTTCATCGGCCATCAGAGTGACGCATTTCACCTCACAGTTCTGTGTATCCAGATTCTCAAGTATGGAATCGATAATACGCTGCTCATGCATCACCCAACAAAAAATAATACTCTCGTATGCAGAGCATTTCAGAAAATTGTTGAGTAAGTAACAAATATTATTCGTCACCATTGCTTTTGTTTCATCGGTTACTTGGAACGGACTTGCATCCCAACACCAATCTCCGTCAAGAAATACGCTATTCGGTAAATCCTGTTTGAGCCGTTGGCACACAGTTGTTTTTCCGACTCCCATAGTGCCACCAATCATATATAAAGTTTTCATCATTCACACCTACAAATTCTAATTTATTACTCTGTTTCTAAATTAACAATTGTTTTCTTTGTATTTGTTTTAACATTTTTCGCATTGATAATTATACTTCCAAAGGAATTTGAATACGTTTCTAAATCTGTTTCATAAGCATTATTAATAAAATCTTCTAATGAATCATCATTATCTACTTTTATAGAAAAAGTAGCAATACTATCTTCATCATTTTTCCATTTAATTTGTTTAAATGAATATTCTACATTATCATATTTATTTTCTCTTTCAGGTATTACCGCATCATATCCGTGAAATCTAGAGTCAAATAATATAAATTCTTTTCCACAATGAGCACATTTTACCTTAATAATTTCAGTACAATCGAAACTTTTACTTTCCATTTTATCAACGACTTTATTTGAAAAGATACCTTTCATACCGCATAAGTATCTAACACCATTTTCTATTGTGGTGGTGAAACTATTATATTTACTAAAAAATTTACTTAGTTGTTTTTCATATTCCTTCTGTTCCTTGCTTTTCATTAGAACATTTTTATAACAAATGAAACGTCTTGATCCACATTCACAAATAACATCACAACAAATAAATCCTTTACCAGATTTAGTAATTTCTAATATATTTTCAATATATTTGGGTTTTGGTATCATCACGCAACCTCCTAACAATCTATAATTTCTAATTTATTACTCGGGTTGAATATCAAAAATACGCTGGAACTCTTCTACACCATTGTTATATGAACAATAAAATTCATCTATTACAAAAGTAATGGTTGCATCACCATATAAATCCTTTGTTTCATCATCATAATATTTTGCTTGTTCATGGCTTCCAAATTTACTAACGATACAATATTTTTCTTTATCTTCTAGTTCTTTACTAAATAAAATAGAGTACTCCCAATGAAAATCATCAATCCCTGATTTTTTAGCCCAAACAGCATTCAATTCATCTTTTCTAGGCTCTATTGTATAGTTTTCTTGAACTGTCCAACCAGCATCAATCATTTCCATTATATTTTGAGGTAATTCTTTTTCAAACTTATCTCCAGCATTAGAACATCCAGCCATAGTAACTGCTAATAACAAACTTAAAACTCCAACAATTAATTTTTTCATAATCTTTTACCTCCTAATAATCTATTAAATTATAATTTATCTACATATTTATTAATAAATTTTTGCTTATTTCAAACTCACATAAACCCTCTTGTGATTCTATATCCCAAGGTTCTAAAGTACTTACCATGTATGATTCTATGTTTTCTTTTAAAACTATACAACCTATAATACAATTTGTTGGAAACTGGTTTGTAAACTCTTCATTAGAAACTACAGGCCACTTTTCAATAAATTCATGTTTTTTCCCTTTATAGTCATTAAATTCACATAATACGAATTCCGGATAACCCGAATCATCTATCAACTTAGTTGCTTTCGCTTTTATATAAAACATATCAATACCTCCATCTAATCAATAAATTCTAATTTTTAACACTAAACAAAAACATTGTTTCTAAAGTAAATGTATTAGTAAATTCAATAATATCACCTGTTTGGATTTTTCTTCTTTTATCATCATTTAACCTCATTTCAATGGTTTTCCCTCCTTCTTTAATAGCGATAAAAGAATCATTCCATAAATTCATTTTATGAATGATTTCAAAATCTCCCAATATCCATATTGATTAGTTCCAATTCTTGATATATATTTCTTTTTTATCAAAGAATTCAAACATCTTTGTACAGTTTTTTCAGATTTTCCAATTATTGATGCTAATTCATTTTTTAATGTTTTAGGATTCTCTTTAATTTTTATAAATATAGTTTTTTCATCTTTAATCAAATCATTATATGCAATGACATCAGCATGGACATTTGTATGGCCATTGTTTCTATAAAATACAAAGAAAAAACCATAAGCAACATTTTCATAAGTCCATTTTACATTATTTTCTTTACATATATACTATATAATCGCTAAAATGTCCAGGTAAATGTCCAAGCAAATGTCCAGGCGTTTTATAGACACAATTGTAGTAAAAATATCTTTCGCCACCAATCGTCCCCCTTCATCACCACATTCTTCAAAAAAATAAAAAACACCTATTAATTTTGGTGTAAGCGTCAAAAATCTCCAGAATCGACAAAACTGTTCGAACCTGGGATATTTTGACGCTTACCTATAATTCTTATAAATCCTCAATAAAATATAGATAAAAATTAATTAATATTTATTATTTTATTGAATTATTATTTAATAGATATGGTAAAATGTTTATTAAATAAATAAAGGAGAGAAGATTTATGACAAAACTACAAGAACAAATCTTAAAAACAATCAAAAACAATTCACGTATCGATTTACACGATTTAGCGTCGATGCTAAACGTTTCTGATGTTGAACTCGCCAATGAAATTAATTTACTAGAAAAGAATAAAATTATCTGTGGATATCAAACATTAATCAACTACGATAACACTGACGAAGAAATCGTCACTGCTTTAATTGAAGTAAAAGTTATTCCTCAAAGAGATTTAGGATATGATAAAATCGCGGAAAGAATATATAATTTTAACGAAGTAGATTCCATTTATTTAATGTCAGGAGCTTACGATTTTATGGTTTTAATTGAAGGAAAATCAATGAAAGAAGTTTCTCGTTTTGTATTCGATAAATTAGCTACATTAGATTCTGTATCATCAACTGCAACCCACTTTGTTTTAAAGAAGTATAAGGATCATGGAACAAAACTTGTTGATACTAAAAAGGATCCTAGAGAACAAGGAAACATTTAATTATGAAAGATTTCGTTATAAATAAAGTTAAGGCACTAAAACCTTCTGGTATTAGACGCTTCTTTGAAATGAGTAAAGATGTTAAAGACGCTATTGCTTTAAGCGTGGGTGAACCAGATTTTGATACCCCTTGGCACATTTCTGAAGAAGGCGTATATTCCATTGAAAAAGGTTATACTTTTTATACATCCAATGCTGGTCTTCTTGAATTACGTGAAGAAATCTGCTCTTGGTTAAAAAGAAAATATAATGTTAGTTATAATTCAAATGAAGTCATTGTAACCATTGGAGGATCAGAAGCTATTGATTTAGCTTATCGAACCTGCTTAGAAGAGGGCGATGAAATCATTATGACGGATCCTGGTTATGTTTCTTATGAACCATGTGCCCTTTTAACTGGAGCAAAAGTTGTTAAATATGCTTTAGAAGAGGAGGATGAATTCAAGATTAAGCCAGAAAAACTTGAAAAATTAATTACCCCAAAAACAAAGATACTTCTTCTCAACTATCCTAATAATCCTACCGGAGGAATAATGAATGAAGAAGATCTTCGTTTAATCGCAGATATATGCATTAAACACGACCTTCTAGTGGTTTCTGATGAAATATATTCAGAACTTACTTACGAAGGAAAGCACTGCTCTATTGCTTCTCTTCCTCACATGAAAGAAAGAACATTATTAATAAATGGATTTTCTAAAGCCTATTCAATGACTGGCTGGAGACTTGGATATATATGCGGTCCAGAAAACATCATTTCGCAAATGTATAAGATTCATCAATACGGAATTATGTGTGCTCCTACTTCTTCTCAATTCGCTGGTTTAGAGGCATTAAGAAATGGTGATGATGATATCTTAATGATGAAAGAAGAATATTTAAAGCGTAAAAACTATATTATGTCACGTTTAAAAGAAATGAATATTCCTTGTTATAATCCTAAAGGAGCGTTCTACTGTTTCTTAAATATTTCTAAATTTGGTTATACCTCGGAACAATTTGCTCTTCGCTTAATGAAAGAAGCTAAAGTTATTATTATTCCAGGAACGGCTTTTGGAGAAAGAGGAGAAGGATTCTTACGTTTATCTTACGCTTATTCTCTTGATGAACTAAAAGAAGCGTTAAATAGAATAGAAAAATTCTTAAAAGAAAATAATCTTATCTAAAATAAAGAAAACAATTAAAAAGGGATTTTCCCTTTTTTATTTTATAAAGATAAAAAAAAGGAATTATCATCCTCAATAAGTAAAAAAATACTATGAATTCTTATTCATTAGTATTTTTCTTTTTCATATAGCTTAATCTCTTTTTAGTGAATTTTCTGTCTTTACATAGTAATCTTCCTATACGATGTAAATAACAAAATGGAGTCAAAAAGAATCCTAATTTTTTATTTAAAACTGGATAAAGTACTTTCATACTTTTAACGGGTGGAAAAGCTTTAGAAAATAGCCATTTAATTTTGGAGCCTTTAGCTTTTTCTAGTTCTTTTTCATATAAAGATTCTAGTGTTCCGTAAGTTCCGTATCCTATAACTTTCTTAACAAATTCATCATATTTAGAAGAAA
>JAQXGN010000033.1 GCA_029006735.1 Caryophanales bacterium | reverse complement strand
TGAACTTGTAAAGTATTCGTAGACACTTTATAAAAAAAGATTTAATTAAAGCCTAATTCAGTTCTATACTGGATTGGGCTTTTATAATTTAAAGCATAAGCTAATCGCTCATTATTAAAATAATGAATGAATTTCTTAACAGTTTTATAGATATCATCACATTTTGAAAGATTCCATTCTTTGAACATTTCTTCTTTCATCCAACCATTAAGTGACTCGATAATTGGATTATCAGTTGGTGTAGCACGTCTAGACATTGAACGAGAAATATTGTAATCTTTAAATGCATTATTAAATGCGACTGAGGTATATATAACTCCTTGATCCGAGTGGACAATCGTCTCAGAGTTTATATAGCCTCTTTTTATTTTTGCTTTAATCAAATTATTTTGTGCTTTCTTATGATTTGATGTTGAAGCACCGTGCTTAGAAACAGATAAATCATAAGCAACAATTTCGTTGTTAAATACATCGATGTACATTGTTAAATCATAAAACTTTCCTTTATTCCAAAAGATAGTAGTATCAGTAGTAATCTTTTGAAATGGAGCAGTTGTTCTCCAGTTATTTGAAATAACATTAGAGTAAATAATATGTTCCTTATTAGGCTTTTTATAAGGCTTCTTTCTTGCTTTAGAATAAATACCATTGGCTTTGCATATTTTGTGTATCAATAAATCAGAAAAGAATAATCCAGTATCTAATCTTATCTTAGCAGCGATTCTATGATATCCCCATGTTCTATGCTTTGCATAGACTTTGTTAATTTCATTAAGAAAGAATTTACGATTAGAAATAAATATATTATCCTGACCTTTTCTTTTAATCCATTTATAATATCCTGATCTAGATACATTCATTAAAGAACAAACAAGTTTAATATTAAATCTTTCTTTAGATAGAAGCTCAACTATTTCAAATTCTTTTTGGATAATCCAGCGTGAGCTTCGTTCACCTCCTTCTCTGTATATCCTTTTTTTAATCTTTCATTTTCGATTCTAAGTTTTAGATTTTCTAGTTTTAATCGATCAAGTTCAGATAGATTCTTACTTGTATGAAGTGCGGCAAGATGATTACCTGTTTTCTTCTGGTTTTCTAATGCAGACTCCCCATGTTCAGAATAGTCTTTAATCCACTTACTAATTTGTTGATTACCAATTCCATATTTTTTGGATGCATCATAAGAACTCAGACCGTTATTAATGCAGTCTAGTACAATAGTAAGTTTTTCTTCTTTGGTATGTTTTTTGTTAGTTCCACCTTTTGGTCTTCCCATAATTATTACCTCCTTATAATGAGTATAACAAAAAAAGTACTCATAGACTTTTTTGTGTGTCTACGAATACTTTACAAGTTCACCCATAGCCCATCTATTTTAATTAATCAAATATTTATTTTCTTATTTTGATTGTTCAGCAGCATAAGCAGCAGCAGCGCCTTCAACAACTACATATAAAGCAACTACTTGACCTTTAATAACAAGATCTAATGCAACGTTTGAGCCCTTTGCTGTATATTTTTCAAATTTGCATTCTGATGAATCTGCTTTCCAATCATAAGAAACTGTAAATGTTGCAGATACATCATCTTTACTATATGATCCTTTTCCACTTACAACATTAACTTTTAAATTATCATCTTTATAAGTTAATGTACCAATGCTCCAGTTTGCAAAATCACTAGCATGGTCTTTCATATATTTTTTTGCATTTGTTAACTTTGTTGATCCACATGACACTAAACTTAATGCACAAACGGCTAATAAACATGTAGATGTTAAAGTTTTCATAACTTTTGTCATTTTTGTTTCTCCTTTTACAATATATTTAAATTATAATTCAATAATATTCCTTTTACAATAGCAATAAAAAAATATCGATAAAAATTAATTTTTATAATTATAATAAATAGATTCCTTTTCGTTTAAATTGTTCAACTTCTTCTTCATCCCAATATGATGTTTGAACTTCACCAATATGAGCTTTCTTTAACATAAACATACAGATACGTGATTGACCAATACCTCCACCAATTGTTAATGGTAATCTATTGTTCAAAACATCTTGATGATATGGATAATCAAGTTTATATTCTTCGCCTTTTTCTTTTAATTGTTTAACAAGAGAAGTTTCATCTACTCTTATTCCCATTGATGATAATTCAAATGCGATATTTAATGGTTCATACCATAATAAAATATCCCCATTTAAACTCCAATCATCATAGTCTGCAGCTCTTCCATCATGAGGATTTCCATCAGACAATTTACCCCCAATATGCATTAAAAAAACTGCTTTTAATTCTTTAGCAATCGTGTTCTCTCTTTCTTTTCGAGAAAGATGAGGATATTTAATTTCTAATTCTTCTGTTGTAATAAAGCTGATATTTTCCGGAAAATCATATACTAAACTAGGAAAAGCATCATGAACTATTTTCGCAGTGTATTTTAATGCTTCATAAATTTTTCGAACTGTATTTTTTAAAAATTCTTCATTTCTTTCTTCTTTTAAAATGATTTTTTCCCAATCCCATTGATCAACATATAAGGAATGTAAATTATCAAGTTCTTCAAAAGGACGGATTGCATTCATATCAGTATATAAACCTTTAACTCCATACTTATTAAGAGCAAATCTTTTCCATTTAGCTAATGATTGAACGATTTCTAATTTTTTATTTGTTTCGACTGAAATAAAGCTAACTGCCTTTTCATATCCATTTAAGTTATCATTTAATCCAGTATTAGGATCAACAAATAATGGAGCACTTACCCTAGTTAATTCTAAATTCTTTGATAAAGCCTTTTGAAAAGTATCTTTTACCAATTTAATCGCAATTTGCGTATCATAAACATTTAAGATACTATGATAATTATCTAAAAATATATTGTTTTTCATAAAAAATCACTCCTCACTAAATAGAATATTTTTCTATTATAGAACCATCTAAATTCATTAACATCAATACATTGTTGTCCAATGAAATACAGCTTTTTTTTGTATTTTCTTTTGGTAAAGTTATTGAACCTGGATTTATATAAAATACATCATTAATCTTTTCAAATTTAGATACATGAGTATGGCCATATAAAACAACATCATCTTTTTTATACTCATTGTAATATTTATCTAAATGATGACCGTGAACTAAATAAAAATTACGTTTATTAATTACTAATTTTTTCTTATTGAAAATATGAAAATCCAGGACCATTTGATCAACTTCTGCTTCACAATTTCCTTTTACCATAATTATTTTCTCTTTTAATGAATTTGCTAGTTTAATCACTTCTTTAGGAGCATAACCAAAAGGAATATCATTTCTTGGTCCATGATATAATAAATCGCCTAATATAATTAATTTGTCAAAATTATTAGACTTAAATAGTTCAACTACTTTACTAAAAGAATCAATTGATCCATGTACATCAGAACAGATTAAATATTTCATAAAAAAGTGCTCCTTTTTATAAAATATTTTAAATAGTATTTTCAATAAATCAATGATTTATTCTCTAATAATAAATTATTTTATTATTTGCCTCTTTGTTTTTTATAGATTTTTATCTTATTTTTTCTCTTTTTTACAAATTTAAAGATATGAAATCCTAATAATAATAGAATAAATACCCCATTAAGAAAACATAGATAATGATGTTCAACTAAAAAATCAATATTAAAAATAGTAAGCACAATATCAAAAATTAAAATATAGCCAAACTCAACATTATCTAAAACACGAAGATATTTAGGTTCTTTCTTTTCAATAACTCTATTTTCATTATTAAAACAATTTCCACGAAGGAGATTATCAACTGTTATGCCATAAAAATCAGCAATAGCAGTTAAATATAATATATCTGGAAGAAAAACACCATTTTCCCATTTAGAAATAGTTTTATTGGTAACTCCTAAATGCTTTCCTAACTCAACTTGCGTTATCCCCCTAGTTTTCCTCAGATCAACAAGGGTACTTGATAAATCTCTATTTTGCATAATTACCCACACTTTCTTATATTATAATAATGAAAATCTATACATAAATTTATAATACTACATAAAGAAAAATGCAATATAAGAAATATCGCTCATATGTAGAATAATCAAAAAAGACCATTTTTTCTTTAAAAATGGCCATTTTATATTTATAAAAATAATGATCGAATTGCTTGAATGGAACCAACAACATCGCTCCAATGGGTAAAAAATATTTCAATACCAATCGCGCAAAGAATGATTCCTCCAGCAATTGTCGCTTTATTTGAGAAGATTGTACCAAACTTTTTACCAATGAAAATTGCTCCTACAGAAATAGCAAATGTCACTACACCAACAATCGCAAATGTTATATATGCTTCTAAAGCAGGAGTTTCTCCATAAATAATTCCAACACTTAAAGCGTCAATTGATGTTGCAATAGCTTGAACAAATAAAACTCCGATTGTTAAAGATTTCTTCTCTTTTTCTTCATTAACATTTTCTTTGCCTTCTTTAATTCCTTCTACTAACATCTTAATTCCTAAAAACCCTAATATGATTAAAGCAATCCAAGGAACGCAATACTCAAATATTTGAATATACTTTTCAAATAAAGTATTTAATAATGTCACACCTAAATATCCAAAAACTGGCATAATCATTTGAAAAAAGCCAAAAAATGAGGCGATCAAAAAAATCTTTCTTAATTTCATATTTGGTTCTGATAAGCCATTACTCATAGAAACAGCACATGCATCCATTGCTAGTCCTATGCCTAATCCAATCGCAGTGATAACATTTATAAATCCCATAATCTTTTCTCCGTAAAAATCAATAATAATTATATGTATCAAGAGTAAAAATAAAGACTTACACTAAAGCAAAAATTACTTTAGCATAAGTCTTGTTAATTAAGATTGAACCTGGATTTTTTCTTCCAGCATGTAGGCCAATCGCTTATTTCTAAGCTAACTACTCTCTTATACGAGTTTGATTATAACAAATAGGTTACTGACCCGCAAGAGCATTTTTTATTCTTCATAAAATATCTATTTTACTTTATGATATAGAACTCTTAATGAATTTAATATACATAATAAACAAACACCTACATCAGCAAATATAGACAATAACATTGCATATGAACCAAGCCATCCTGCACTTGAAACAACTAACGCTATTATTTTCATTGCGATGATAAATATTACGTTTTCGTAAATTATTTTTTTCGTATTTTTTGAAATATTTATGATTGTATCTACTTTGTCAATATCATCATTCATTATTACTACATCAGCTACTTCTTTAGCCGAATCTGATCCAATTCCTCCTAAGGCTATACCTACATCTGCTCTAGATAAAGAAGGAGTATCGTTAATCCCATCACCAACATAAACAATAGTACCAGTCTTTTTACTAATTTTATCTTCTAGAATTGCATATTTTTCTTGAGGTAATAACTCATAATGAACTTCTTTAATTCCTACCTCATTTGCAACAAATTGAGCAAAATCCCTTTTATCACCAGTAAGCATAGTTGTATTAATATGCTTCTTATTTAATTTATTAAATAATTTATATGAATTATCTTTTATTTCATCTCGAACAGCAATTGATCCTAAAAATATATTATTTTTAGCAACATACAAAATGGATCCAACTTCATTATTTATAATAAAATCAATTCCGAATCTATTCATTAGCTTCTCATTACCCACTAATGTTACTTCCTTGTCGCAAATCATTTTAATTCCTTCACCAGATATTTCTTCAATACTAACATCATTTGATAATTCTATTTTATTCTGACCAAACTCTAATAATATTGATTGAGCGATTGGATGAGAAGAATATTGTTCAACTGAAGAAGCAAGCTCTAGTAGTTCTTCTTTTGTAATTCCATTAGGGCAAATATCAACCACTTTGAAGTTTCCTTTTGTAATAGTTCCTGTTTTATCAAAAACTATTTCTTTTACATTAGTCAATGCTTCTAAATAATTACCACCTTTTATCAAAATGCCATGTTTAGAAGAATTACCCATTCCTGCAAAATATGCTAAAGGAATCGAGATAACTAATGAGCAAGGGCAAGATATTACTAATATCGAGAAAACATTATTTAGAGTAGATTGAACTCTAGGTAAATTAGAATCTAAACCTATGCCTGTAAAACCTTCCAATACGCCTACAAATATTGCTATCAATAAAACTATTGGAGTATAGATACGAGCAAATTTAGCGATAAATTGTTCTGATTTAGATTTTTTACTACTAGCTTCTTGAACTAGTTTTTTTACTTTTGTTATTGTCGAATTCTCGTTTTCTCTAGTTACTTCTAATTCAATAACATTTGACATGTTTATAGATCCGGATAAAATTTCTTCTCCTTTTCTTACTAAAACAGGAACAGATTCTCCTGTTAATGTACGCATATCAATATTTGCTTCATTTGAAAGAAGAACACCATCTAACGCTACTCTTTCTCCAACTTTTATTATTAACTTTTCACCAATATGAACATCCTTAATTGCTTTAATGGTTCCATCAACTAAAGTTACGGTATCAACTTTAATCTCTAATAATCCTTTAATAGCTGAAGTAGTTGATTCAGTGGCTTTTTCTTGCAAAAACTCACCTATTTTGTAAAAAAGAATAACCGCGCATCCTTCAAAGAATTCTTTTTCTGGTGAGATAATACTTAAAACAATCGCTCCTAAAGAAGCAATAACCATTAATAATGATTCATTAAATACATCCTTATGAATAATTCCATTAATTGATTTATATATTACATCATAAGCTAAGAAAACATATGAACCAATAAACGAAACATAAAGTAAGATTAAATACATGTTACCTTGTATTATTGGTTTAGTTCCTAAATTATTATTTATTGTTTCATCGCCTAAATGCAATATAACACAACCTATTACAAATAAAATAACACCAAGTATAAAAAGCACTCGTTTAATAATTATTTTATGTTCTTTTTTTCTATAAAATCCCTCTTGTTTTTCATTTTCTTCTACTAAATAAGCATCTGGTTCAGTTTCTTTTAAAATATTTTTTACTATCACTTTTGCATCAATGTTTTTTTGATGTTTTACTCTTATCTTTTTGTCTAAAAATATCACACTTGCTTCAATAATATCCTTGTGTTTATTTAAAACAATCTCAATTTTATTTGCACAATTTGGACAATCGATTTCTTCAAATTGAAATTCAGAAATAATAACATTTTTATCATTAATTTCTTCATCAATTTCATGATGTTCTATATTATCTTCATAATGATGGTGATGATCATGACACTCACATTCTTCATCATTTTCATGTTGATGGTTATGGCAACTACATTCCTCCTCATGATGGTGATGATGTTCATAGCAACATTCTTCTTCGTCATGATGATGGTGTTTATGATATTCACAATCATGATTATGCTTATGTTGATGATGTCTATTATTCATAAACTAATCCTCCTTAATATGTGTTAAAGTCAAATTAATAATATCGAGGACATGTTGATCATCAATGGAATATAAAACATTTTGTCCTTTTCTTCTATATTTAACTAAATGCATTTGTCTAAGTAATTTCAATTGATAGGATACTGCTGTTTGGGACATTTCAACTTCCTTTTCAATATCACCAACACATTTTTCTCCATTCATTAATGAATATACGATTTTAAATCGAGAATAATCAGATAATGCCTTATAAAATTCTGCAGTTCTAAGCAATAATTCGTCTTGATCAAATTCCTTCATATTATCTCCTTTTATTAATATATGCGTATATACGCATATGCTATAATTATCTTACTTTTTTATATAATAGTCAAGAAATAATTGTTTTTTTCATTGCTTTTCAATTTTGTTTTATTTTTTATTTTCAATGAAACTATTTTCAAAAGAAGAAAATCACTTTTTTAGTTTGTTTTATTGTAAATAAAATATATGTGTTCTATAATTAACAAGATTTTATTTTGTGATAAGGAGGAAAATTATGAAAAAATTTACAAAATGTCTAATAATCTCCCTCTCTTCTGCAATGTTTATTGGCGGATTTACAGTTTGTACAAAATCTGCACTTAAAAGCAATAAAAACACTCAAAGCAAATTAAGCTTCGGCGAATTAGTAGGAGACTATAAATTAGACACATCTGTGAACTTTGGAAATACAGTATTAAAAATCGAATCATCAAAACTTATTGATAAAGAAGTTACAGTTATTGTCGAAATGGAAGGAACAACTCAAATTGATTCCTATAACAATGATAAACATACTGGTGATTTATTAGAATTTACCAATTCAAGTAAAGGTATTGAAATAAATAATAAATTAGTCGCATCACAAGCTAATTTAGTCAAAAAATTATCTGATAAAAAGTTAATCACTGATGTTAATTCAAACTATACAGTATTAATGAATGGATTCTCTGTTCAAGCAAAATACGGAGATTTAGAAGATATCAAGTCAGTTAAAGGTGTTAAAAATGCATATGTAGCTAACCTATATGCTACACCAGTAGTTGAAGCAAAAGAAATAAAAGACGAGCCACCAGGAGAAAATACTGATAATCGTGAATATCCAATTGATTCTGGTCTATTACAAAACGATACAGAATATCAAGGCGAAGGCATGATTGTTGCTGTATTAGATACTGGTGTTGATTATAATCATGAAGCATTTAGTGTTGCTCCAACAAATCCTAAATATACAAAGGATGATATCGCTCAGATTATTGATAAATCTGCGGCAAAAAGAGTATATAAAGGAAAAAAGGAATTAACTGCAGATGATGTTTATAAATCAGCAAAAATTCCATTTCAATTTGATTATACAGATAGGGATGCTGATGCTTTACCAATTGAAGCAGACCATGGTACTCACGTCTCTGGTATTACTTGTGGTTATACAGCAGATGGTTCTTTTAAAGGAGTTGCACCACAAGCTCAATTAGCATTCATGAAAGTATTCTCTGACTATGAATCCAATGCAAGAGATGACGTAATATTAAATGCCTTAGAAGATTGTGCATTATTAGATGTCGATGTTATTAATGAATCTCTTGGTTCATATTGTGGTTATTCACAAGAATCTGAATTAGATGAAGAAAAAGGTGAAATCAATAAAAAGATGAACCAAATCTACAAAATTCTTTATGAACAAGGTGTTTCTGTCAACGTTTCTGCAGGTAATGACTATTTCCAAAGTTACGGAGCACCAGATGGATCAAACTTGATCACTAACCCAGATTCAGGTAACGTTGGTTCTCCAGGTACATATACAACTGCACTTTGCGTTGCATCTGTTGAATCAAAGAAAGCTCCTTATGTTGAAGCAAATGGCAATTTTAAAATGTCAATTGTCAATGCTTTTGACACAAATAGTAGAGAATATGATTTTATTAAAATGGTTCTTGAAAAGAAGGATATTTCTGATGACTCAATCGCAGAAGTTGAATATGTAACTGTTCCTAATTTAGGTGGAAAAGGCGACTATGTCGATCTTGATGTTAAAGGAAAAATTGCTTTAGTAAAACGTGGAACTTTAAGTTTCGCAGATAAGATTGCTAACGCTGCGGAAGCTGGTGCTATCGGTATTGTTATTTATAATAACACTTCTGGTACTATCCGTATGTCTTGCGGTGATAATGTCAAAATTCCTGCTTGTTCAATTTCTAATGCTGCAGGTATGGAATTAATTAAAAAGACAAATGGTACTTTAAGAATGTCTAATGCTTTCTTAGCAGAACCAATTATGTCTGATTTCTCAAGTTTAGGACCTGCTCCTGATTTATCATTAAAACCAGAAGTCACTTCTTGTGGCGGTGATGTGTACTCATCAATTATTGGTAATAGATATTCTCGTTATTCTGGTACATCTATGTCATGTCCAAACTTATCAGGTATGTCAATTGCTATTAGAGAATATGTTCAAGAAAATTGGACTTCAATTACTGGTGAAGATGTATCTACAATGACAAAAAAGAGAGTCATGTTCTTATGTAACCAAATTATCTCTTCTACAACTGAATTATGTCTTGACGAATATGGTAATCCATATTCCCCAAGAAAACAAGGCGCAGGTGTTGCTTCTATTCGTAACGCCTTAGCTGCTGCAGCTTATATTTCATGCGATGGAACAGATAAAGTTAAAGCAGAATTAAAAGATGATAAGAATAAAACAGGCGTTTATACTATTGATTTTAACGTTACAAACTACAGCAATGTTGCTAAAACATATGATGTTTCTAATATTACAGAAACAGAAACAACTGATGCTGATGGCAAAACTGTTGGATTAATGGCTAAAGTCATCAATCCAAATATGACCGTTAAAGTAAACGGAGTATTAAATAATAATACAAAGATTACTCTTTCTTCTCATGAAACTGTCAAAGTAACTGTAACATTAACTTTAACTGAAGAAGAAAAAGAATACATCGATAGTAAATTCCCTAATGGCATGTACGTTGAAGGATTTATCCAATTAACTTGTGAAGAAGATAATACTCATCTTGGTATTCCTTTCTTAGCATTCTATGGTGATTGGTTAGACGCTCCAATATGGGATAAAACATATTATGAAATTCAATGTGATGAATTATATACAGAAGGATGGGAAGAAAAAGATCGTCTTCACGCAGCAATGTCTGCATCAACTCCTTTTGGTCATTATGGCGACATTTATATTGTTCAATTAGGTTCATACGCATATGATCAAGAAGATTATGAAACTAAGATTTGGGCAAGCGAAGAAAAAGCTGCTATCTCAATTTATGAAGATAATGCAATCTATGATTTCTATACAGTACAAGGTGGTTTATTAAGAAACTGTGAAGAAATTAATATGGTTATTAGAAATGCAGAAACAGGCCAAATTGTATATGAAAAAACAACATACAATAATAGAAAAGATGCATTCTATCAAAGTACGGGTGGTACATTACCATGGGTTGAAGATTATTCATTGAATCCATTTGAATTAAGTTTAGCAAACAATGCTAAATATACTGTATCCTTTGAAGCAAAATTAAATTATCCAGGTGCAGAAACAGTTCAAAATAATGTTCAAGAATTCTCATTCTATGTAGATTATGAAGAACCAACTGTACAAGGTATTAAGTATACTAAAGAATTAGATCCAAAAACAAATACCATGAGATATTATGCTGATATTACCTTCTATGATAATAGATTCGTAATGTCATATGTCCCATGTATTATCGCAGGAGATGAAAATAAAGGTTATTCTCTCCAAATGATATCTTCAAATATCCCTGTTGATCAAAAAGAAGCAGGTACAACAACTGTAGCTAGACTTGATTTAACTGATTATATGACAACAATCACTAGTTCAGCAACACCTGATACATTCTATGTTTATGTTGATGACTATGCATTAAATAGTGGATTATATTATTTCTCACTTAATGGTGCAGAATTTGAAGACCTTACATTCAAAGACGATACAATTACTCTATCCGTCAACGAAGTAATTAACTTAAATGATTATGTAAATTATGAAGATGCAATGTTAGAAGGATTTAAATGGACATGTTCACCACAAAGTGTCGCTAAGATCAAAGATGGTGAAGTTGTTGGATTAAAACGTGGCGTTGCAACTATCACTGGTACAACAGATTATGGCGTATCAATCAAAACACAAATTAAAGTATTAGGTCCAAATGATGAAGGATATGTCGAACAACCAAGTTTACCAGATGTTGAAAAGATTAGTTATTCTTCTTTCACAACTCTATTCACATATACAGATAACGGATACCCATCAAAAATAGGATCAGTTGGAAATTCATATAGTTCTAATTTATCAGAGATTAAAATGTATCCAAGAGAATCAGTTCAATTAAATACTGAATTCTCCCCTTGGTATCATAATGATGAAGACTACACTATTGATTGGGTCTCTTCAAATTATAGTGTCGTAGATGTTGATGATAATGGCATTGTTACTGCTCAAGGAGAAGGTTCTGCTTTCATTACAGCTTATGTAGTTAAAAATGGTAAGAGAACTAGAACAAGATCTTCTATTAGCATTACAGTTGAAAAAGGGTTGATTACTCAAGGTGCAATGGTCATGGCATATAAAGGTGCTGATGCAGATATCTTTATTACCAAAGAATCTGGCTTCAACTATATTTCCCAAAGTGCATTCTCTTTATATGATTATACCCCTACTGATGATACATTTATTCTAGTTAGTATTGGTAATGACTTCATCAAGTCAATCTTCTTCCATCCAGAAGTAGAAATGATTGGTCAAGGTGCAATGGAAAAACTAACTGCACTTGAAAAAGTCACTTTACCAGACAATATTCAAACTATCGCACCATATACATTCAATGGTGATATTAATTTAAAAGAAGTTATTATTAATGCTTTAACAACACATATTACAAGTATTGATCACTATGCTTTCGCTGGTTGTGAATCATTACCAACAATTGATTTATCTAGTGTTTACAACATTGGTGATTACTCATTTATGGGTTGTACTTCATTAAATAATATTGATTTATCAAAACAACAATATGCAGGTACTGGTTCATTCATGAATTGTACTTCTCTTACAAATGTTATTTTATCTGAAAACACATATATCGGAACTTCAATGTTTGAAAATTCTGGTATTTCTATTAGTGAAATTCCAACAAGTTATATTGGTAATAGAGCTTTCTATAACTGTCATAATTTAACATCAATTCACTTCTCAAGCAACGATGTTACAATTGGTGCTAATGCATTTGCAAATTGTGAAAACTTAAAGTCAGTCACTTTTGAAAAAGGTGCAACAGTTAGAATTGCTAAAAATGCATTTAGAGGTACTGCAATTGAATCTTTACAATTAGATGATGTTAATCTAATCATCACTGGTTCAACAATTATGAATGACACATCATTTAATACTTTAACATTAAATGGTGATACAACAATCTCATTAAATTGTGATTCAGCATTTGCAAATTCAATTAATTTCAATAAAGTTGATGGTACTTCCACAAAGTATACAATCGAAAATAATATTGTTTATTCTAAAGATGAAACAACTTTAATTCTTGCTACACCTAATTCAAATTTAACTAACCTTAAATCCACATTAATAACAATCGCTCCAGGAGCATTAAATGGTAACAAATCAACTTCTTTAGTTCTCCCAAGTAGTGTAACAACTATTGGTTCATTTGCTATATCAGGTTCAAGTATTACTTCTATTGATTTCCAAAATGGATCTGTCACGTTAGAAGCTAATGCATTTAGAAACGCTACTGAATTAGTTACATTATCAAATGTTATCTTTAAAGAAGTTAAAGGAAATGCATTTAATGGAACTAAAGTATCAGAACTCGTATTTGATAATGATGTAGTTATCCCAGATTATGCATTTGCCTATATGTCTTCATTAAATAAAGTTACATTTAATGCTAATGCAACAATTGGTGATTATGCATTCTATAAAGCATTTAATGAAGAAGGCGGACAAATTATTATAGGAGATTCAAGCGAAATTACAATTGGCAAATATGCATTTGCAAATTCTAATATTTCATCTATTGATTTATCTAAAGCTATTGAAATTGATGAATACGCATTTAATAACGCAACAAAATTATTAGTCGCAGATTTATCTAATGTTAATGTTTTAAAGTCTCATGTATTTGAAGGGGCGGAAGCATTAACTTCTGTAACATTATCTAACTCAGTAAATGTTTTACCTTCATATTTCTTAAAAGGTGCTTCCTCTTTACAATCATTAGATTTAAAGAATGTTACTGTTTTAGAAGAATATTGTTTATCCGAATCAGGAATCACTTCATTAGATATTAATAAAGTCACTAAGATTAATGATTATGCTCTTGCAAAATCTCAATTAACTTCAATTGATTTATCAAAAGGTCCTGAATTAGGTAATTATGTATTCGCAAGTTGTGAAAAGTTATTAAGTGCTACACTTATTAATACAATGGAAGAGATTCCAGTTGGTACATTCTACTTATGTGAATTATTATCTTCAATTAACTTAAGTAATATTAAAGTAGTCAATGATTTTGCTCTAGCAAATTGTGTCGCTTTAACAAGTGGTGATTTATCAAATTTAACTACAATTGGTAAATATGGTATGTCAGGAATCTCTATTCAAGAATTGAATTTACCAAAAGTTACTTCAATTGGTGAATTTGGTTTATACAATGCACAAGTAAAAGTAATTAATGTTCCAAGCTTAATTTATTTACACGATTTTGCTTTAGCAGCAACAAGAATTGAATCAATTAATTTACCTTCAACAGTTGAAGTTATTGGTAGTGGAGCAATTTATGCTTGTTCATATTTAAAAGAAATTAAATGCGATGATAAGCTCGATTTCCAAAAAGATGGAAAATCATGGTTATTAGATAAAGGTGTTTTATACATCGTTTTACCTGATAATACTCTTCAAGTTGAGATTTACCCTCAAAAGAAAGAAGATAAATCTTATGTCATCTTAGACAATACTTCAAGAATTGAAGAAGGTGCATTTATGAACGCTAGATTCATTGAAGAAGTAACAATCCCTGCTTCTGTAAAAGTTATTGGTGATGGAGCATTCTATGATACACCAAGTTTAACTCATTATATTTTCCTTGGAGACGCACCAACTCTTGAATGTTTCTACTCTTCAGCTTTAATTGAATACTTAAATCAATTACCAGAAGATAGTTACACACAACAATTAAAAGATATGTATAGATATTCATATTGGGCAAGTGGTTATTTCTATTCCAACTTCAATGATTTCATCGGTGTTAATGATGAACAAAAATTAACTATTACATACACTTGGAGTAAAAAAGGTTACGATACATTTGTATATGAAAATTACTTCCATATTAAAGATGCTCTTGGAAAACCAGAAATACCTGATACCCCAAATCCAGATCAACCAGAAATACCTGATAATCCAAATCCAGATAAGAAAGGATGTAAAGGTTCACTTATTTCTATCACATCTACTATTCTCTCTATGAGTTTATGTGGAATTGCTATTTTCTTAAAAAAGAAAAAAGAAACAAATTAAAAAGGAGTCTAAAAATGAAAAAACAATTTAAAGTTCTTTTAACTCTTGTTGGTATTTTATCTCTTGTTGGTTGTAATCCAACAAAAGGAAATACTACTGAAAATGTAAATGAAGGTTTTGAAAAAGTTACTTCAGTTGAAAATATGTTCAAAACATATGCTTCTTCTAGTGATTTCAACTTTGGTTTAAAGTTTGCTTGTGATGTCGTTTATCATCGAGAATATAATACAAGTTGGGAAACTGACTACTTATTCAATGGTAATGATATTCAATTAACTTATGAATCTGAGGGAGAATTCTTCACCGACTATTATCATGAAGATGCTTCTAACGATACTTATATCTATTACATTGATATGGGTGGAACAAAAGAATATCAATCAATTGATGGATCTAACCCATACTTCCATCAATATCATAGTGCAATTGATGAAGTTAATATTAATAAAGTAGATTGGGTTAGCGATTTTATTTTCAATCACGAATTAAAACAATGTAAGCCAGCAAGTGAAACATTAATTAACGAGAATTGTAAGATAATATTTGGTGATAGAACTAATGAATTCTGGGATTCTTTAAATGTCTATTATGATGGAAAATACATCACAAAAATTGAAGCAGTTTCTATTTATCGTGAAGCAGTTTATTATTACACATTAACTTTCTCTAACCACGATTGGGTTACATTTGATTTACCAGAAGTAACAAAAGAATATGAAGGATATCACCCATATTTCAATAAAGAAGTTTATCAAGGTAATTCATTAACAAGCGAAGAAAAAGCTGTATTAAGTTCATTAACAAAAGATGTCGATCCAAATTACACAGTCACTTCAAAATGGACATATGTAAATATGGATACAGTCGTCCCTGAAAGAACAATTCAAACAGTATCCGTTTATGATAATCAAATAGAATCATTCACATATACAAATGCTTCTACTGGTGTAACTTATACTGATTATTTAACAACTCACTCAACATTTGGCTATGTTTATTTCCAAAACACCGGCACAAATCAATGGACAGCATACACTCCAAATGATTCAGAAAACTATAGCAATGCTCTAGCAGTTATGGCTCAAGACATGGTTGATATTCGTGGATTAAATGGAGATGACTTCATCAATAATGGCGAATATTTAATGCCAAAAGATAATGAAACAGAAAAACGTCTTGCACAAGAAATATTCGGGACAGTATATGGTCAATTCTACTATGGAATTCACATTAAACTTGAAAATAATAATATCAAAACTCTTGAAACATCCATCTATATTGAATATGACGATGGTTCAATCTTATCTTACATTAAAGAATTCACTTTCTCTGACATTGGAACAAGTCATATTACATTACCAGATCAAATATTAGAACAATTATAATGAAAAAGATTTTCTTAATTCTACCACTTATTGCATCCTCTTTATTTTTAGGAGGATGCACTTCTAATAATCAGAATAATGGTTATGAAGAAATAAGTGTTAATAAAAAAATAACTGATTTATCAAAAAACTCATGCCCTTCAACTGGTAAAATAAAGGCATTAGTAGTTCCAATTCATTTTAGTGATGATACAAATATGTTTAATGATGTTGAGATAATAAAAGCTGCTTTTAATAACTCTTCATCTTCTATTACTCCAGAATGGAAAAGTATCAAAGAATTTTACTTTACTTCTTCCTATGGTCAATTAGAATTCGATTTTGAAATAACTGAAGTATTTACTCCAAGTAATCCTTCAACTTACTATAGTGATACGACAAATCCTAATGTCGATTCATATAATGTTAATGCATCTAGATCAATCTATAGTGATGTATTAAATCATTTTGATTCTCAATATGACTATAATGATTATGATTATGATAAAGATGGATTTATCGATTGTATTTATCTAATCTATGATCATCCAGTTGATTATTCTTATAAGAATCAATTATGGTGGGCGTATACTGCTGAAGGAAGTAAAGAAAATAAATACGACAATTGCCAAATGGGAAAATATGTGTGGTGTGGTTATGATTTCTTCTTAAAAGATGGTCTTAAATGCAACACTCAAACATTGATTCATGAAACGGGTCACTTATTTGGATTAGATGATTATTATGATTATTCAACTTCAGTGGGTACTTCTAAAGGAGGTCTTGCAGGAGCAGATTTAATGGATAATGATAATGGCTCTCCTTGTGGAGATCATAATTCATATACCAAAACTCTTCTTGGTTGGTGTAAACCTAAATTAATAACTACTACAACTAGTGTTACACTTTCCTTATCACCTTTACAAGACAAAGGAGACTTAATCGTTCTAGCGAAAGATTATGATAAAGACTTAAATATATATCAAGAATTATTTATCTTAGAATATTATACTCCAACAAAATTACAAGAAAGAGATAAACCATTTTCTATTAGTGGAATTAGAATGCTCCATGTTAATGCTCAATTAGATTCAAAAGGTCATTTTAAATATAATAACACTAATACTCAGCAAAAATTCATCTCGCAGATTACTACAAAAAATGGAGATACTTATTTAACTAATAACTCAAAAAGAAGTGATTCTACTTTATTTATCGAAAATGAAAAGCTAGAGACTGTCTTAACAATCAACGATGAAAGATTACCTTATGTATTTTCCGTTGATATATTGACTTCTTCAAGCGCGACGATAACTATTTCCTATATTTAATAAATCGTTTAAAATAAGCTTAAAAATAGGCAAAAATCCTATATTAAGCTTTTTTTATGGATTACGTAAATGTTTGTATATATAAAATTTTATTCTTACCCATTAAAAAAGTACCTTTCCTTCAAATAATATTAAGAAGGATATAAGGTACTTTTTTTATTTTTTATATTATTGAGCTAATTCAAAATCGTAATAATAATATAGTGGATCAGTTTCTCCATCACCTTCATCATAATCTCCGATGTAAATGATTTCTTGGCTTGTCCATTCTCCATCATCACCTGCAGAAGGTGCATCTGGTACTATAGTTGCGAATGCTAATAAGTAACCAAATTCATTATCAATTGCAAATTTGACACTACCTGTGTATACTGCTTTACCATTATATGTACCAGCGATGAATACTTGAGAAGTAAATGTTTGTGTTTCTTTATCAAATTGATAACCAAATTCTGTTGTGTAAACATTTGTTTTACCAGATTCATTTTTGATTGTAACAGAGATATTACCTCTCTTATAGTTCTTACCACTATGTGTAATAGTTTCATCTGTGAATGTGATTTTTGCATCATATCCAATTGATTCAGGTGTTTCACCATCATTTAATACTATTGTCCAAGTTCCAACAACAGAATCATATAATTTAGTTGTTGGTTTAATTGTGACTGTTAATTTAGATCCGCCTTCTTTACCTGCTGTCCAATCTAAGTTATAGTCTGCTTTTAATGTAATAGTTACAGTAGTTGCTTCAGTAATACCTTTTGCAGGAGTTGCATCTAATGTTAACATACCTGTTGTTTGATCATAGCTTACTAATAATAATTCACTTGATGATTCAGGAGTACAAATTGGGAAGTAATCATATGCATTACTTGTTAATACACCTGCTAACTTAATAGAATCTCTTGTACCTGCTGGAATTATACCAGAAGTTGAAGATGTCCAGTTTTCATTAATATATGGATATACTGATGTATAAGCAAAAATATATTTATAATCACCTGAAGATTCAGGAACTGTAATTTCTATAGTTTTATTAACACTTTCTGAAGTATGATTACCAAATGTAATAGTTGTTGTTCCTGAGCCAACTGCAGTCCATAAGTCATTATGTTGTGCTTTTCTAGTAACAACACTTTCATTTGAAGAAGCAACAACACCATATTGCCATGAATCTAATGCTGATTCTGGAGCAAATTCTAATTTGACATTAGAAGATAATTCTGATTGGATATCAGGAGAAACTTGTGTTAAACAATCTAATCTCTTTAATTGTCCTTCTACACCTGCAGAAGAAGTTACACTTGCACTTGTAATTTCACTAACGAAATACTTAGAAAGATCAATACCAGTAGGCTTTCCTTCTTTTGGATTACCATAACCATATTTACATGTTACAGTATGTTCAGAAGCAGGATAATCTTTTCCACCTGGTTTGAATGAACCATGTCCTGTTCCTAATTTAATTCCACTGAAATCAAATTGATTATCATTATAATTTTGTTCATCATAAGTTAATTCAATTAAACTTCCATCTTTTTTAAATTTAATTTTCATTTGGTATTCATTATGTTGATTTGAACTTGAAGAATATTCAGTTCCACCAGCAACAATTGAAGTATATGAATTAACATTTGTTGTGAATGTTCCATCAGCATTATCAGTAGATTCAATTTTTACATCCCAATCATAAACATCATCAGAAACTACATTTTCATGTCCCCAAGAATAGCCAAACATAATTTCATATTGTAATGATTCAATAGTATGAGAATATGCATTGACATCTCGATAAGCTACATCTTGTGTTCTTTGATATTTTTTCATACCTGTAATTGCACTTGGTGTTGCGACTACATCATAATGACCAGAATATCTAACTGTATCGCCTTTAACTGAAAGGTCTTGAGTATGTTCACCTTCTAAATATGTATCAACAACTGTATATATACTATTATCAATTGATTTATATACTAATCCTTTATCTTTACCATTTGTTAAAGAAGTAATTTTTGCAACAGAAGCATTGTCGCTATATAAATCCCAAACATAGTTTTCATTATATTCACTTGAAGTAAACTCAACGTGATTAACTCCTTGAGGATAAACTGTTGTTTCTGATTTGATACTACCTGAGAATAATGATTCAAGTGATGTAATATTAGTTGGTAATGCATCAACAGAAGTTCTAACAACATAGCATGGAGTTACTGAGTTGACTGGATCATAATAGAAGTCGTATGTTGCTCCACCTGCAACAACAAATCCTGGAGCATTTGATGTTTTTGTAATATCAATATTTGCAAAACATTTTTCGTTATTGATTGCAATACATGATAATTTCTTTCCATTAATTGAATAGAAGACATTACTATCAATAGCAACTTTAACGCCTTTTGCTTCATAAACGCCAGTTTTTTCATTTAATACTAATTTACTAGAAACATCTCCACCAATATACATTCCATCAGTTGATAATAATGATACTTTATATTGAATAAGAGCTGAAGTTGATGGCATAACAAATTCATTAACTGTTAATTTTGTGCCATTTAATGTAATTTCGTCAAGGATATAACCATCATCGACTTTAACAGATAATGTAACGACATCACCTGGATGAGCAACATTTACACTTGCAGTTACTGTAGCTCCTGTAGTAGGAACAACAACAACACCATATGATTCTGTATTTGTATTGCCATTATTTGAAGTAGTTGTGTCTCCTCCATTAGTTGTATTACTTGTTGGGTTTTCACTTGGATTTGCACTAGTAGAATCTGTTACTGGATTACCTCCACAAGCAACAAAAGATAAAGACATCAATACTGATAATGACATGATTAATAAATTCTTTTTCTTCATACTTTTTTCTCCTTATAAAACTTTAAAAAACTATAAACCATTTGGTCTTAAAATTGCATCTACACCATATGAACTCATCAAATACATAAAATCGCCACATTTAGAAACATTGAATCCAGTCCATGAATGTTGTCTAGAGACTTCATCAGTAAAACTAAATCTGAATTCATCAATTGTTTCTTCTTTAAATTCATAAGTTGCGACATATGAAACATTTGAATTACCTGAGCCAGATGTTGCATATCCAGTTAAAATTACTTCATTATCGAATAAAAAGTTCATTGTAATTTGTTCACCAATCTTTGGATCCCAATATTCAACATTTGAAAGATATTCAAGCATATCATCATAAGATAAAGGATTTTTAACAATAACTTTTTGTCTATAACGAACTAATTGATTATCATCCATAATTGTGAAATATGCTTCACCTTCATGAATAGGTGTAACTACACAACTACCTTCTGAATTTTTTTCTACTCTAAATACATTTTCATTACTTGAAGAAACTGTAGTAGAATTTGCATTAACGACTGATAAGCTATATCCAAATCGATAACTACATCCCATAATCAATGCTTTTTCAACTGAAACATCAATTAAATCACTAGAAATAGCACAATGCAATTGTTCATCTTTCCAGCCATCTGGAAGTTTATAATATTTATTGAAGTACTCTTCTTCTGTCAATCCCTCAAATTTATCAGAAATATTATTTGATGTAGTAGAAGAATTAGATAAATTATCTGAAGTATTATTACCTCCACATCCAACTAATGCAAAAATACATAATGTAGAGAGTATTCCGATAAATATTTTTTTATTCATACTTTCTTCTCCCTCCTATTAATCATCTAAAGTAGCATCGAATACTACTTCACCATTTGCTTTTACATATAAATCAAAGATGACTTTTCCACTGACTTTAAATTTATAAGAATTTGTAACTATATCAAAATAATATAAATCATTATCATTTCTATTAGCTTTAACATCTAACTTTGTTGTTTTTGCATAAGCTTTGGAAGAAGAACTAATTGTATCTTCTGCTTCTGGATCTTTATTAGCGTCATATACTTTGAAATTGATTTCATCACCTGCATTAACATAAATTGTTGTTTGTGATCTAGTAGAATATTTTGCTTTAATTGAATCATCTAATAACCAATTTACATCACTAGAAACAGCGATTTGTTTATATGCTACACCCTTATTACTTTCAATTTCTGAATTAATATCAATCCAATAAATACATCCACCATAAGTAGCTTTGAGATATTTAACTACTCTATCTTGCTCTAAAGCTTCTTCTTTTGTTTCATTAAAATCTGAGAAAACAAAATCAGAAGTAAATGAATATCCATATTGGCTATATTCAATTGAGAATGTAACTGTTTCTTTGCCTTGATAACCATTTTCATTATAGTTAATGTATAAACCTTCAATTACAACTCCTAATGATTGAATTGATTCCCATAATTGGAAGTTATCGCAGAAATCATAAATCACACTTAATTTATTTGTATAATATGTATTTTCATCACCTGCAACATCAAAGTATTGACTGTCAGTAAATGCTTTTAAATATGTTGGATATACATAGACATCTGGCACATAAGAATTCTCATTATACGCCATAGAAGATATAATTGAGAAAGAATCTTTTGTACAGAATGTATAATAAGAACCATTCATAGTTTTAAATGGTGAAACGACATAGTCCTTAAATCCAACCATACCTGAACAAGAAAGAATTGCATTTGGATTGCCTTTTAAATATTCATCTGTAAAACCAGAAATATAATAATTTTCATTAAATTTTTCCCAACCATAAGGTTCATTGATATTTGATGATTCATCTTCATACATGAAATGAGTATAATTCATATTTGAAAATAAATCTTGAATGTGTGCTAATACACCTTCTGGTTTAAAATATGATTTTCCATTTGCTAGTTGTTTTTCTAAATAATCAATTCTTGTGCTTTCAAAATTTTGAATAGTACAATCATGTTTATCTTTTCCTTTAGATAATGAAACACTAAATGATAATGTATTAATGTCCTTTGATTCACCTAAAGTTAAAGTGATTGCATCAACTTCTTGATAACTTGTTTGAGGAATTGAGAATATTTTCATGAACGCTAACTTGTTTTTCTTTTTAGTACAAGTAAACGTTAATCCATCTGCCGCCTCAAATTCTGATAAATCTAAGCTAGAAAATCCATAAAAGAACCCATTGTCCCAAACAGATGTATATAATTCACCTGAATTATCTTTTAATAATGAAGAAGGAGTGAATTTACGATTATAACGATCAAAACGATAAACACCTTCATCACATTTAACGTATCCATATTCGTCACCTAAATAATCATCATAGAAAGCATTTTCTGTATAATACATGTTATTTTTAACAAGTATTGGACCAGTTTGTGTTTCTACATGAATTGTATAATTATGACTTTGTGCTAATTTAGTCACAGCATCTTTAATAGATGAACATTCTGTGGATACTTTTTTGTTCGCATTAGCCATAGCATTTACATATGTAATCTGTTTATCATTTGTATTACTTAAATTAGTAATTCCAAGAGATAATAAAGAGACACCTGCTAAAGCTAAAACTAAACTTTTTTTCATGTTTTTCATCTTAAGTCTCCCTTTTAAATATTATTTTGTAAGATATAAAATCTTAATAAAGAATAATTAATACGTTAGAAACACGCTTAGACAAGCTATCTAAGCGTGTTATTTTTTTATTAATCTAATTTTGTAATTGGTGTACCATCAATTGCTAAATCAATAATATATGCTTTATCTTCTCCTTTAGAATTATTGCCATCTTTAACATAATAGAATTCTAATGTATCACCAGCATTTAAAGTCACTGTGTATTCAACTGGATTTGTATTTGTTGGACCCCCTGAAGTAGCAACTGTTACATTATTTACCTTAACTGATAAGAAGTCCCATTTCTTTGCTTCTTCTGATTGAGCATAATACTTACAAGTGATTGTAATTGTAGTTAATGCTTCAATCTTCAAAGAAGAATTAGAATTATTTATACCATTGTTTGTTGTTTCCCAAGTATTTGTTTCTGCATTATATATAGGAGTATATAAAGCAGAACCTGTTACAACATATGGACCGTGATTAACCCATTTACAATAAACTACTGTTGATTCATTAATTGAAGTTAATTCAGCTGGAGTTTCAAATGTTGCATCTAGATACCATCCATCAAATACTTTTCCATTTGTATATACAGGAATGTAATCATCTAAATTAACTGTATCACCTACGCCGAAATTGTAAACAACATTATCTAATTCACCAGAATAATTAACTGTTAATGTAACCTTTGCAGCCCATTTTGCATATAATGTTAGAGCTTCTGTTGGAACAATTTCATCTTTAGCAGCAACTGTTAAGCCTTCATCTAAATACCATCCTTTAAATACGAAACCTTCTCTAGTTGGAGTTGGTAATTTATATCCAATATTGATATTCTTTGATTCTGCTTCAAGTTCATCTCCACCATTTGTATTATAAGTAACTAATACCATTGGTTTGACTACTGTTGCTGTTGTTCCATTTAATGTTACTTCGTAATAGACATTACCACATACTGCTGAAACTGTATATGTAGCATCATCTGCTGCTTTTTCATATGTACCTTCAACGCCATCGATTGTAATCTTATTAATACCATCTAATACAACAGTCTTATCATCGTCACAAACATATGTTCCTTGTAAACCATCAAGATAAACTAATGTTGTACCATTATAACCAAATTGAGCAATAATAGTTCCATCATTTGCACAAACTTTTACGCCATTTTCAGAATTATAAAGAGCATCTGCAGTAACAGCACTATCATCTAATGCTTTAAATGATACATCGAAATATACAACATCATTATGAACAAAGATATTATATACGTTTTCTCCAGATGTAAATGTTACTGCTCTTGTAGCACCACCATTCCAATAAGATGATTTGAAGTTTGCTGGAGCATTATTACCTTCAAATGGAGAGATAACAAATAATGAAGTAATCTTTGATGAATCACCACTTGTATCTGCCATAACAATCATACCTGTTACACTATCAATATAACAATTGTAGATAGATGCAGATGCAGTTGCACTATAGTAATAAATATAGACACTTGAAGAAGATGTTGTTCCAGAAAGAGTAATTGTTACATCTCCTGTTGCACTATCATATGTATAAGAAACTACCTTGTGGGTTAATGAAGATGGTACAACTGCTAATACTTTTGCATCAGCACCAATATTCTTTGTAACAACTGAGATTGTTTCTCCATTGTTATTTTCTGTACCAACTGGAACAGAAACACTAACTGGAGATACTAATTTAACTTGTGCTCTACCTGTTGTTGAATCGTAATTATCAATATATACGCCACCTCTAAATGGATAAGATGTTGCATAACCATATCCTTCTTCATCGATAGAAAGAGCAATTGAATAACCACTTGTACCAGAAGTATCACCATTTGCTTTTGTACCTGTTAATTTCATTTCACCTACATAATCCTTATTATATATAGGAGCAACTTCCCATTTTGCATAAATATCAACGTTTTCTGTAACGACTGTTCCAGATACCCATTCAGTACCATCCTCGAATGTTTCTGTTGTATACCATCCTTTGAATGCATATCCTGGATATTTTGGTTTTGCAATTTCTGCAGGATCACCATTACCAAAGATAACTGGTGCTACATCTGAACCATTATTCAAATGGCATGTTACAACAACATTATCAGCCCATTTTGCGTATAATACTTCATTTCCATCTGGTACAAATTCAGAAGATACAGATTCTGTTAATGCTTCATCAAAGTACCATCCTTTGAATACTGAACCATTCTTTACTGGAGTTGGAAGAGCATATTCAACATTCTTATTAACAGAAACTTCGCTAATAGCTTCTCCACCATTTGTATTAAATGAAATTGTAACCATTGGTTTATTTAATGTAGCTACACCTTCAGCAGTTAAAGTCATTTCATAATATTCAGTACTATCATTTAGATAAACATCAAATCCATAATCTTTACCACTTACTGCATTGTAAGTTCCGCTGACACCATCGACAGTAATATTTCCAACACCATCTAATACAACAGTCTTATCACCCCATGTATATGTACCATAGTAGTTATCTAAATCAACTGTTTTTGTACTTGATTTATTGAAATCTGTATCAGTTGCAGCAACAGAAACAACAACATTTCCATCTTTATCTTTAACAATACAAGTTTTTGAAGTCTTTACATCAGTAATTGCTAATGTGTCACCATTTACATTTGTAATTGAAATATCTGTATAAATATGATTTCCATATAAAAGAATATCTTTTACGCCTGCTACTGTATTAACTCTAATTAAACGAGCATAATATCCTCTACTTGAAGAATCATTTAAAGGATTAGATGTAGCAACTGCATAACTGCTAATCATTTTGAAATCAGAATCACTACCTGCAGCTGATAAAATATAGAAATCTGTATCAATATCATTACTTGATCTATATAGACCTGCAATTAATTTTGTTTCTGCATCGAAATAGAACCATTTTGTTTCTGCCCCAGAAACATATGTAACTTTTTGTGTAACTGGATCATACTCAGTAACTTTACCAGTTTTTACACCAGTCATATTACCTTCGCCGTCAATTGTTAAAGTATATTTTGCGCTGTTACCAGATGAGTTACCCCAAATTTCTGTACCATAATATGTGCCAACATATACAGCATTTTCTTCAAACTTAGCATATAAAGTTGTATTTTCAGTAATTAATGTTTCAACATCAAATGCATTTTCAAATGCAGCATCTAAATACCATCCTTTGAATGTGAAGCCTTCTTTTACTGGATTTTCAACATCAATTGCTGTTCCTTTTGTAAATGGAATGACTAAATCATCTTCACCATTATTTAATACGAATGTTACATAAGCAGCTTCAGCCCATTGAGCAGTTAATGTTTTTGAACTACTGAATATTGAATTTCCATCTACTAATGTATCTCCATCGTACCAACCAACAAAGGCATAGCCTTCTCTAGTTGGAGTTGGTAATTTACCAACAGGTGAACCTGCAAATACAAAGTATGAAGTAACTGTTTCTTCTGTACCAGTATCAAATGATAATAAATTGAAATTAATTGTTGATGGGCTCATATCATTTGGAACAAATTTCATATTTGTAATAACGACTCCATCTATACCCTTATCACCACTATTATCTTTTTTATACCATAAAGAAAATTCACTATTAGCCGAATAATCATATGTTACTGAACCAGAAACACCACTAGTACCACCATATTTATTTGTAGTACCTTTATATGAGAAATAATCAAATGATGCGCTTTCTGATTGAACATAATAATCAAATGTTAATACACCATCATTTGCAGCTCTAAACCACATATATGATGAAGAATTTGATACTCCTGTATTACCATTTTTATAAGAATTTGTTTCTGCATCGAAATACCATCCATGAGAATCACTTGTATAAAGGATATAATCATCACCTTCAGATAATTCATGGCTACTACCTGGAAGTGGTTGTTTATTAAGTGTTAATGAAATGCTATCTGGTAATTTAGCAGATACTGTATTAGTACCAAGAGCACCATCTGCACAAGCCTCTGTAGCTGTTGCTACTGAACCTAAAGTAGCATCTTCACCAACTCTCCAATATGAATAATCATGTTCCTCTTGTGGAAGTTCAACTTCTACATCACCATAAACTGATGTATATACTACTTTTCCTGGAGCAAAGTGAGTTGCTGGTGTTGTACTTAATACATCCCATACTTCTTCATCACTTAATGCAGGAACTTCAACTTCTTCTACATCATCACATCTTGAACAAACATGATTTGCTAAGCCAGTAGCTTCTAATGTTGGATTTTGTGTAATTGAGTAACTATCTCTATTATGATCTAAAGCATCAGAGAGTATAACTGTAACTGTTCCATAATCTGATGTATATGTACGTGTTGAAGGTGTTGTACATGTAGCATCTACAACTTCACCTGCTGTCCAACATTCATTTAATAATACTGGAACTTCTCTATCTTCAAATACGCCATCAGCAGCACATGTTCTTCTTTGAGAGCCTACTGTTGTTTCTGTTGGAAGAACAACCCATTCCCAGTTGCTGAATACATGTTCACCATGAGGAATAACAACTACGACTGTACCATAGACTGATGAATATGTAGCTTCACCATCTTCAATATGTGTTGCTTCTTTTGTAACTTTCATTGACCATACAGATTCATCTGTTAATACTGGAAGAGTCACTACATCTTTATTACCATCAGCATCGCAGACTCTTTCTGCTGTACCAGTTGCATCAGCTGTTGGATCTTTTGTAATTTTCCAAGCACCATAGACGTGATTTCCATGTGGAACAACTACTTCAACTGTACCATAGACTGATGAATATGACTTTTTACCATCTTCAGTATGTGTTGCTTCTTTAATAATTGTCATAGACCAAACTGATGTATCTGTTAATACTGGAAGAGTCACTGCATCTTTAGCACCATCTGCATCACAGACTCTTTCTGCTGTACCAGTTGCATCTACTGTTGGTTCTTTTGTAATTGCCCAAGCACCAAATACGTGTTCACCATGAGGAACGACAACTACGACTGTTCCATAAGTACAAGTATAAGTGATTTCACCATCTTCAGTATGTGATACTTCTTTAGTAACTGTTTTTGTCCAAGAAGCATCTGTTAATACTGGAAGTTCGACTGTTTCTTTTTTCTCGTCAGCAGCACAAACTCTTTCTGCTGTACCAGTTGCGTTTACTGTTGGTTCTTTTGTAATTTTCCAAGCACCGAATTCATGTTCACCATGTGGAAGGACAACTGTAACATCACCATATTTACAAGTATATGTTTTTGAACCATCTAACTCGTGAGTAGGTGGAACTGATGATTTTTCAGTCCAGAATGTTTTATCAGATAAAGCAGGAATTTCAACAACTTCCTTTTCATTATCTTCAGAACAAACTCTTTCTACAGTACCTTTTTCTGTTTCTGTAGGTGATTTTGTAATTGCCCAATCCCCATATACATGAGTATGAGAACTAGTAGTATCGCTACTATTGTCACTTGGAGTAGATACATTAGGATTATTACATCCTACTGCAAAAGCAAGGAGTGCAGTAGCAAGAACAAAGAGTATTTTGTTTGATTTTTTCATAAATATTATCTCCTTATTTTCAATATTCTAATTAAAAATTATGTTTTTGGTCAGAATATGAGTTTATTATAATCACTTTACATAGTAAATTAAATAAAATTATGCGTATTTTTGAAAAAAATGTAATAAATATCTTTTCTTATATTAAAATTTTCTCTTTTTGCAAAAAAATGAAAACGATTTTCATAATATAAGAGATAAATCTCTTTATTATCAAATTCCAATTATTATAAAATATTTTCATAGGCAGCATATTTAGGTTAATTTCTATTAAAAATCAAAGAAAACGCTTACATTTTTTCAGAACAAAAAAATAACAAATTTAATCGATAAATTTTTAACAATTTCATTGATTTATTAAGTGTAAATTGCTTAAATATCATATGGAAAGGATGAGGAATATGAAAGTATTATTTAAATCAAACGAAAGAAAAGATCCAGATTATCAAACATCAAAAAAGATTATTACTAAGCTAATTGATAATTCTTTTGAAGTATATGTTGATAATCAATCATATTTTTTTAATAAAGTAAAATTATTGAAAGAAGAAGATATTCCTTCTATTGATTTCGCATTAATACTTGGTGGAGATGGAACTATTTTAAGTTTTGCAAGGAAATATAAAAACTATAATCTTCCTCTTTTAGGAATTAATCTAGGTAGAGTTGGTGCATTATCTAAATTAGAATTATCTAATTATGAAAAATATCTTGATTTGTTAAAGAATAAAAAATATCAAATTGAGAATCGTCTAACTCTCGAAGGAAAAGTATTTAGTGATAATAAATTGATTCATTCATTTATATCATTTAATGATATAATTATATCCAATGAAAAGCAAAATAAGTTAATTTCTCTCGATGTATTAGTCAATGATAAATTATACAATCAATTCTTTGCTGATGGAGTTGCAATTGCTACACCTTCTGGTTCAAGTGCTTATTCATTAAGTTCAGGTGGGCCTTTACTTCTCCCAACAACAAAATGTTATGTTCTTACTCCAATTTGTCCTCAATTCACTGCTTTTACTTCTGTAGTGTTTGAAGACAAAGATTCCATTTTAATATCAAGTAATAGTGAAAAAGCCATTATCACTGTTGATGGAATAGAAAATTTCACTATTTCTAAAAATGATAAAGTAATTATTTCAAAGGCAAATAGAAATCTAAACATGATTGCTTTTGATGAACCTAGAAAATTATATGAATCAATTTATAAAGTTGCTATGTCTATATATAAAGAATAGTTATAGGAGGATAAAATATGTATAAAATTGTTAGAAAAGAACGTTTAAACCCAACTGTTACATTAATGGAAGTCTACGCTCCATTGATTGCAAAAAAGGCTGAGCCAGGGCAATTCATAATTTTAAGAGTTGATGAAAATGGAGAACGTATACCTCTTACAGTCGCAGGATATGATCGTGAGAAAGGAACTGTAACTATCATTTTCCAAATCGTAGGTGGATCAACAATCCACTTAGACTATTTAGAAGAAGGAGACTATATCCAAGATTTCGTCGGACCATTAGGTGTTGCAACACATACTGATGGATTAAAAAAAGTGGCAGTTGTTGGTGGGGGCGTAGGATGTGCAATTGCTTACCCTATCGCTAAAAAATTGCATGAACTTGGTTGTGAAGTTCACTCAATTATCGGCTTTAGAAATAAAGACTTAGTAATTCTTGAAAAAGAATTCGAAGCAGTATCGGATAAATTATTTGTTATGACTGATGATGGATCACATGGTACAAAAGGTCTAGTAACTAATCCACTTAAAGAATTATTAGAAAGTGGTGAAAAATATGACGAAGTCATTACTATTGGACCATTAATTATGATGAAATTTGTCACTATGACAACAAAGCAATATAACACTAAAACTGTTGCATCAATGAATCCTATTATGATTGATGGAACTGGTATGTGTGGTGGATGTAGATTAACAGTAGGTGGAAAAACCAAATTTGCCTGCGTTGATGGACCAGATTTTGATGCATTTGAAATTGATTTTGATGAAGCAATTTCTCGTTCAAGAAGTTATCCAGAATTTGAAAATAAAGCTCGTGAAAAAGCATGTAATTTATACAAAAAGGAGGTTAAATAATTATGCCAAATATGTCTCCAAAAAAGAATCCAATGCCTTCTCAAGATCCTAATGTAAGAAATAAAAATTTCTTAGAAGTTGCAACAGGATATACAGAAGAAATCGCAATCGATGAAGCAAAACGTTGTTTAAATTGTAAAAATCCAAAATGTATGGAAGGCTGCCCTGTTCATATTCGTATTCCAGAATTTATCTCAAAAATTGCAGAAGGTAAATTTGAAGAAGCATATCAAATCATTTCTTGTTCATCTTCTTTACCAGCAGTATGTGGTAGAGTTTGTCCACAAGAAAGCCAATGTGAAGGAAAATGCATTCGTGGTATTAGACAAGAATCAGTTGGTATTGGTCGATTAGAAAGATTTGCAGCAGATTATCATAACGCACATTGCAAAGAAAAACCTGCTCGTCCTAATTCAAATGGCCATAAAGTTGCAATTATTGGTTCAGGTCCTTCTGGATTAACTTGTGCTGGTGATTTAGCAAAACTTGGTTACGACGTCACAATTTATGAAGCATTCCATTTAGCAGGTGGTGTCTTAGTTTATGGTATTCCAGAATTCCGTTTACCAAAAGCTATTGTTCAAAAAGAAATTGACAATTTAATCGCATTAGGCGTAAAAATTGAAACAAATATGGTTATCGGTAAAGTATTAACTATTGATGAATTAATGAAAGAATATGGTTTCGAAGCAGTATTTGTTGGCTCAGGAGCAGGTTTACCAAAATTTATGGGTATTCCAGGCGAAAGCTTAAAAGGTGTATTCTCTGCTAACGAAATCTTAACTCGTGTTAATTTAATGAAGGCTTATAAAGAAGATTCAACAACTCCAGTTAAAAAGAATAAAGCAGTTGCAGTTGTCGGTGGCGGTAATGTTGCAATGGATGCTGCAAGATGTGCTTTACGTTTAGGAGCAGAAAAAGTTTATATCGTTTATAGAAGAGGTATTGAAGAACTTCCTGCTCGTAAAGAAGAAATTGAACATGCTATGGAAGAAGGAATTATCTTCAAAGTATTATCTAACCCAATCGAACTTATCGGAGATGATACTGGAACAGTATGTGCAATGAAATGCGTTGAAATGGAACTTGGCGAACCAGATGCTTCTGGTAGAAGAAGACCACAAGTCAAACCAAATTCTGAATTTTTACTCGATGTTGATTGTGTAATTATGTCATTAGGAACTAACCCTAACCCATTAATTAAATCAACAACACCTGGTTTAGATACCCACTCTTGGGGAGGTATCATTGTTGAAGATGATGCTTCTACATCATTACAAGGCGTATATGCTGGTGGCGATGCAGTTACTGGTGCAGCTACTGTTATTCTTGCAATGGGAGCAGGTAAAACAGCTGCAGCAAGCATTCATGAATATCTTTCAAACAAACAATAACGATTACATAGTGAGGGTTTATACCCTCCTTTTTTATGCTTTAAATAAACCTTTTTGCTAAAAAAGAAATAACTATTTGTATTTAAACGTAATAAAAGTATAATTTACCTTATAAGAGGGAATTTTATATGAGCCAAAGAGTTATTGATATCTATGAAGCAAGTATAACAAAAAAATATCGTGCTCGATTATGGTCACGATTTATTAAAGCAATTAAAGAATATGAATTAATAAAACCAGGAGATAAAATCTGTGTTTGTATTTCTGGTGGAAAAGATTCAATGATTCTTGCTAAATTATTCCAAGTTCTTCATCGTCATTCCGACTTCCCTTTTGAAGTCGAATACTTAGTGATGAATCCAGGATACAACCAAAAAAATTTCGACATGATAAAAACCAATTTAAATAAGCTTGGAATACCTGCAAAAATATATGAAACAAATATATTTAAAGTTGCTTCTTTACAAGAAAAAAGCCCTTGTTTTTTATGTGCTAAAATGAGAAGAGGCGCATTATATAACTTTGCAAAAGAATTAGGTTGCAATAAGATTGCTTTAGGTCATCATTATGATGACGTAATTGAAACTACTCTCATGAACATGCTACATTCTGGTTCATTCCAAACAATGAGGCCTAAGTTACATTCAACAAATTATGAAGGCATGGAATTAATTAGACCAATGTATTATATTCGAGAAAAAGATATTATTTCATATAAGAATTATCATGAATTAGAATTCATCCAATGTGCTTGCCACTTTACAGAAAATATAGTAAATAAAGAGATTGTATCTCAACGAGCAGAAACAAAACAATTAATCAAAGATTTAATGAAAAAAGACCCTCAAGTAGAAAAAAATATTTTCAAAAGTGCAAGTAATGTCACTTTAGATATGATTCTTGGATATAAAAAAGATGGAGTATATCACTCCTTCCTTGATGATTACGATAAAGAAATAAAAAAATAAACCACATTTCTAGAAAACTAGATTTGTGGTTTTTTTCTTATTTATCATTTAATACATCTTCAAATTTAACACCATATGAATGAGTATCATCATCACATGTTTTCTTTATTGATTTAATAATAAATTCAACTGCTTCTTTTAATGTGTCTTTCATTGGTAATGAATTGACGATTCCAGCGACAATAACACTTGAGAAAATATCTCCAGTTCCATGATAGCTTTTTGGTTGATATTCACCTAAAACTTCAACATCTTTTTCTCCATTAAAGAATACTGCTCCTATTGTTTTTGGATCATAACTAATACCAGTTATAATAACATTTTTTGCACCTAATTTATAGCAATCCATCTTCAATTTATTAACATAATCTCTATCTAATTTTTGATGATATTCATTACCCGTTAGGAAACATGCTTCTGTTATATTAGGAATAATATAATCCGCTTTAGCGCAGATTTTTTTCATACCTTCAACAATTTCTAAATTCAAAGCAGGATATAATTTACCATTATCCGCCATTGCAGGATCAACAATAAACACTCCATTAGGCTTTAGAACTTTTTCTTTAGCTTCTAAAATTAAATCAAATTGACGAGGATCACCAATGTAGCCAGTATAAATTGCATCAAATTTGATTCCTTCATCAATCCAATGTGATAGTATTTTTGGCATTTCTTCTGTTAAATCTAAGAATGTGAAATTCTTAAATCCAGATGTATGTGTTGATAAAATCCCACTTGGAAGAATTGCAGTTTCCACTCCATATGAGCTTAAGATAGGTAATGCAACTGTTGTTGAACATTGACCATAACAAGAAATATCTTGTATAGTAACTACTTTTTTACTCATTTTTTATTTCCTTTCGTAAGGTATCTAATATTTGAATAAAATATTTAACACCTTTTTCTAATATATCCATATCAAAATCAAAATCAGGAGAATGAAGTAATTTGTTTTTCCCACTTCCTAACAAAGCAAGAAGAGATGGATACTTATAATGATATACTCCAAAATCTTCTGCTTGAAGAAATTGAAAAGATAAATAATTTAAAAAATTAAATTTTTTAAATATATCATTATCATTATAGACACAGGGTATTTCTAAATCAACACTAATTGAGCACATAATTTTATAGTAGTCATTATATGAATTAACTAAATCTGTTATAAATATTTTTATTTGCTTATATGTATTTTCATTTAAAGCTCTTATTGTCCCTTCTAATAATACTTTATCTGCAACAATATTTCTTTTTGTCCCTCCATCAATTCTTCCAAAATAAATAAGGTGTTTTTCTTTTATTTTCTTATCAAAAGAATATATTTCTTCTAACAATTTGCATGCGATAAAAATAGCATCTTTTCCTTTATTTTTATCAGCGGCATGAACACTTTTTCCCTTAATGATAATATTAATTTCTCCGGAAAAAGCCAGCAATTCTTGATTTTTTGAGAATATTTTCCCTTTTTCTAAGTTTGGCCATATATGGAGTCCAAAAATATATTTATTATGCAGTTTATTTAAAATATTGGATTCTATTATTTCTTTCGCTCCAAGTCCATTTTCTTCATTAGATTGAAATAAACAAAGTATATTATATGGATAATCTTTTATTTTAGAAATATATTCACATAAACCAATTAATATTGCCATATGTCCATCATGTCCACAAGCATGCATTCTTCCAATATGTTTTGACTTAAAAGAAAAATCATTATT
Source organism: Caryophanales bacterium (assembly GCA_029006735.1). GTDB lineage: Bacteria > Bacillota_I > Bacilli_A > RFN20 > CAG-449 > UBA3210. The sequence goes on along the minus strand of JAQXGN010000033.1, from coordinate 8,686 downwards.
TTCTTCAATTGGTAATCCATCCATATCAGAACGAAAGCAAATTGATTCTTTTTTATTAAAATTATAACAAGCAATAATACTAGTTTTACCAATATGAAATAACTCACAAGGATAGTCTTTTAACTTTTTAATAATATATTCTTTTGTTTTAAATTCTTTTCCACCTAATTCTGGAATTTGATGTAATTCTTTTCTAATCTCAACTATATCCATTAAATCTTATCCATCTTTGCTAGTTCAAGTGCAATTTGAACTGCATTTGATGCAGAACCTTTTCGAATATTATCCGCGACACAATAAAATAGTAATCCTTTTTCATCAATTAAATCTCTTCTAATTCTTCCTACATAAACTTCATCAGTTCCATGAGAAATAATAGAATTAGGATATAAATGATTTTCTAAATCATCTATTACTTTAATCCCTGGAAATTTAGATAATACTTCTCTTATAGAGTCAATCGTAAAAGGATTATCTAGAATAACTCTCACTACTACTCCATGGCAAAATAGAACAGGAACTCTTACACAAGTTGAAGAAATTAATAAATCATCTCTATGTAAGATTTTCTTTGTTTCTTCCACCATTTTCATTTCTTCTTTTGTATATCCATTACTCAAGGATATATCAATTTCTGGAATACAAGTTGAAGTTATATCATAAGGAAAAACTTGTGGGATATTTTGATTTAAGCAACGATAATAATCTTCTATTCCTTTTTGTCCTTTTCCAGAAATAGCTTGATAAGTGGAATAATATATTTGACTTATTCCATAAGCATCATCTAATGCCTTTAAAGGTAATGATACTTGTATTGTTGAACAATTAGGATTCGCGATTATTCGATTCATCTTATAATCTTGGATATTTATTTCTGGAACAATCAATGGAATATCTTTCTTCATGCGAAATGCAGAAGAATTATCGATTACTAATGCACCATTTTGTTTTGCTATAGGAACATACTTTAGTGCCACTTCTGATCCTGCACTAAATAGAGCTAAATCAATATTTTTAAAAGAATTCTCATTCAATTCTTGAACGTTATAATCCTTATTTTTGAATACTATTTTTCTTCCAATAGATCTTTTACTTGCATAAAAATAAATGGATTTTACCGGAAAATCTAATTCTTCCAATACTTTAATAAACATTCTGCCAACTAGTCCAGTTGAACCAACAATTGCCACATTATACTTTTTCATAAACATCAATTTATAGTCCTCAAAGCATTTACTATTTCAACTTTACTATCAATGAGTTTTTCTCTTTTTTTTATAATCCTTCCAGGAACTCCAACAACTACTACATTATCTGGGACATCATTAATAACTACTGATCCAGCTCCAATAACACTACCCTTCCCAATATGAACGCCTTCTAACACAGTTGCATTTGCCCCAATAAAAACATCATCTTCAATTACAACTTCTTTACTAGAATATGGTTCAATAACTCCTGCAATGACACTACCAGCTCCTATATGACAATTATTCTTAATGCATGCTCTACCACCTATAGTCACATTCATATCAATCATTGTATTTTCACCAATATACGCGCCTGCATTTATTATTGCTCCCATCATAATTATCGCTCCTTTTTTTATTGTTACATGATCACGAATAATTGCACCATATTCAATACGTGCATCTAAGGAAGATAAATCCAATAAATCTAAGGCTGCGTTTTTAGTAAATATTATATATTTGGATTCCTTAATATCTAATTTATATTTATCTAATATTAAATCTAAATCATTCTTTTCTCCAAATATTAAATATCCATTTTTATCTCCACAACCTAATAAAGAGGATAAATCTATTTCTCTATTTGTTTTTATAAATAAAAGGCAATTAGTCTTCTTTTTCGAATTATGTATTAATTCGATTAACTCTTTAGAATTCACGGAAAAAGTCCTCCATTTTATATAATCCAGGTTCAATATTAATAATTTTTCTACACATTAAATACGCTCCCTTAACAAATATTATTTTCGAATGAGCAATATGTGTGATTCTTATTTCTTCATCCTCTAAAAAGAATCTTACCTCATGTTCTCCAACTGAATTTCCTTTTCTTAAAGAAACGATATCTACATCTTTTAAAGTATTATTTCCTTTTAGTATACTCTCTTTCAAATCTAAACTGGTGCCAGAAGGACAATCGATTTTATTTTTATGATGAGTTTCTATAATTGAAGCATCAAAAGATATTAACTTTTGTGATATTATTGGTAATATTTTCTTAATCAAACATATACCAATAGAATAATTACTTGATAAAACAAGTGGAATTTTTTTACTAAGTAGTTCTATCTTTTTAAAATCTTTATCGGAAAAACCTGTTGTACCAATAACAACAGGTACCTTGTTTTTTAGTGAAAAGCTGATTATATCATCTAATAAATATGGATGGGAAAAATCGACAATTACATCAATTTTTTTATCAATATCAAACAATGATTCCAATTGATTATCTTTAGGTGAAACTATTCCAACAATCTCATCCTTGTACATATTTTTAAATAATTCACCAATTCTTCCTTGTCCAACTAATGCGATATTCATATATTTAAACTCTCCCTATTTTTTTCAACTATATCAATCACTATCTCTAAGTGTTCCTTTGATATATTTCCTAAAGGTAATTTTGTTTCTCCTACATCAAAACCCAAATAATTCATAATAGCCTTAATCGGTATTGGATTTGTTTCAATAAATAATGTTTTAGCAAGTTCCATCATTTTTTTATTCATTGGTAATTTATTAATAGTTAGATAATGTATAAAATTAGGCGCGATATTTGCTAAAACAGATATTACTCCTTCTCCACCTAAATTTAATATTTCATAAGTTAATTCATCATTCCCAGATAATAAAATAAAGTTATCATTTAAAAACGGAACTACCTTCTTTGCATATTCAATATCTCCACTAGCTTCTTTTATTCCAATAATATTTTTATTTTTAGATAATTTACTTAAAACATTAATAGAAATATTGCTTCCAGTTCGAGAAGGTACATTATACAAAATAATAGGACAAGTTGAATTTGCTGCGATTAATGAATAATAATCAAACATTCCTTGATCATTAGGTTTTATATAATAAGGAGAAACAACCAATAAATAATCTGCACCTAAAGATGAAAATAGCTTTGCAAGTTTTATCGATTCATCCATATTGTTTGAGCATATTCCAACAATAAAAGTAATCGTCTTATTAATTAATTTTCTCGCTATTTTTATCATCTTTATTTTTTCTTTTAAAGGAATCGAACTAGATTCTCCTGTGGTAGTTAAAATACTTATTCCATCATTATAATGAAGAACATGATAAAGAATTAGTTCTTTAAATTTATCATAATTAACATTACCATCTTTTAAAAAAGGTGTTACTAAAGCAACAATACTACCTTTTAACATAAATAAGTATCTCCTTCACAAACCAATTTTACTTGTCCTTTTAGTTGAATCTTCTTATCGATTAATACGCTAAAAGTCCCTCCTTCTGTATAAACAGAAATATTTTCTTCAACTATTTTTTTATAATAAGAAATATAGGCGCTAATAGAACTACCAGTCCCACATGATTTAGTCCACCCACATCCTAATTCATATGTTTTAACTTTAATTTCATGAGGCGTAACCACCAAAACATAATTAATATTAGTATTTAATGACTTTGCAAGTTTTTCTGCATATAATAATATTTCATCTAAATAAGAAGTTACAAAAATTACAGTATGATTTACACCAATTGATGAAGAATAATAGTGAACCGTTTTTTGTTTCCCAATAATAAAATCATCTTCTATTATCTCTGTTGGTAAAGAAAAATCAATTATGACATCTTCATTATCTATTTCAACACTTTTTCTTCCATCATCTGTTGTGATTTGAAATGTATTATTATTGATTATTTCTTTATTATATAGATAGTAAGCAAAACATCTTAATCCATTTCCGCACATTTTAGCTTTACTACCATCTTTATTAAAATAATGCATTCTTAATTCATTAATATTAACAACTAAAAGACCATCTCCTCCAATTCCAAAATGTCTATCACATAATATTTTTGATATTTTACTATAATCGCGATTACTTTCTTCTTTAATTAATATAAAATCGTTCCCTAAACCATGAAGTTTACAAAAATACATTTAATTCCTCCTCATTATTATTTAAAGATATGATTATTTTGTTGGGTATTTTCACAAAAAATATTAAAATAATGATATGAGAGCAAAAATAATTACATTTTTATATTCTTTATTATTCTATCTTGCTGTATTAATGATCCCATTCGAAAAAATAGTAGATGATTCATTAATTATTTTAATATTTCAAATATGTGCAAAATTGATTTTGCTTATTTATCTATATTTTGATATTTTCCATAAAAAAAATATCGCTTATAAAAACGAATTTTCTTTATTATTTATCCCTTTGTTTATAGGTGCATTATCAAATTATTTAACTATTCCTTTTTGTAATGGGTCTATCGATATCAATATCACTCCTTTACAAATCCTTCAAATTCCAAATACTTTTATCTTAGTTTGCATAGAAGAAATCATATTCCGACATCTAGCATTTGATCTATTTAATCACGTTATTAAAGAATCTAAAAATAAAGATTTATATGTCATATTAATCGCTAGTGCCTTATTTGCTTCCATTCATTTTATTAACATTTTTTCGTCTGGATTTACTATCATATTATCTCAAGTTGGATACACTTTCTTGCTTGGGTTTATTCTAGGCGTGATTAAAGTAAAATCTAAATCACTAATCTATCCTATTTTAGGTCATTTAATATTTAATTTGTTTAATGATGTAATATTTGTTATGCTTTTCAAAATTGAATATAATGTGACATATTATATTGTTTCTGCAGTTATTGGAATTATACTAGTAATCTATTCTTTATTTATATTAATTAAAGAGCAAAAAAATAAAGACACTATTAGAGCATTTTAATTAAGGATCATTTAAACATAGAGGTTTTAGATTTATCTCTATGTTTTTTATGTGCAATGAATAAGTTTGAAATATTGAAATTCGTAGATAATGAATTTGAAATTGATGTAAGAGCAGATAAAGAAAATGATACTGTATGGTTAAACACAGAGCAAATAAGTAAATTATTTAATAGAGATTATAAAACAATTAGAAAACACATCAACAACATATTAAAAGAAGAATTAAAAGGAGAGGAGGTTGTCGCAAATTTTGCGAGTACCACAAAACATGGTGCTTTAAATAATAAGGAGCAAACACATATTGTTGAATATTACAATCTTGATATGATTATTTCGGTTGGATATAGAGTTAAATCTCAAAGAGGCGTTATTTTTAGAAGATGGGCAAATAAGGTGCTTAAAGATTATTTAGTGAAAGGTTATGCAATTAATGAGAAAAGAATTGCTGCTTTAAATAAGACTATTGAAATACAAAGTAAGATGCTTTCTTCATCTTTAAATATCGATGAAACTTCATTAGTCAATGTTATTAATGAATATACAAAAGCTTTAGATTTACTTGATGATTATGACCATCAATGCGTCATAAAACCCAATGGAAGAAAGGCAGTTCATAGACTAGAATATGATGAATGTAGAAAAATTATTGATTCGATGAAATTTGGTGATACATCATCAGTATTTGGAGTAGAAAAAGAAAATGGAAAATTAAATGGTATTTTGGCGGCTGTTTATCAAGATGTCTTTGGTCAAGAAGTTTATCCAACTTTAGAAGAAAAAGCTGCACATTTATTATATTTCTTAGTAAAAGCAGGCAAAATGATTATTGCAAATGATACATTAGTTGCTATAACGGTATTAACTGCAGAATCTAAACCAGAAGAAATGGAAGTAGTAATTAAGTTAATTATGAACTTCTTAGTTGGAGAAAAATAATATGAAAAAGACAATAGGCGAAAAAATAAAAGAGATTAGAATTGAAAACAATCTTACGATGGATGAACTTGCAGAAGAATTAGGATATTCTTCGCGTTCAACGATTAACAAAATAGAAAAAGGAATCAACGATATTAGTTACGAAAAACTACTTTTGCTTTTGAAAAAATTTGAAATTAGTATGGATGAATTTCTTGAAGAAAAAGATGAATCATCTTTTGAATGCCCTAGCAAAGATAGCAACCTATTTATTTCTTTTAGTGGTAGAGATTTTGGCAATTGTTACGATATTGCTCATCATAAAATGAATGAGTACGATACGTATGTAGCTTTTAAAGATTTATCTTATCATTCTTGTAGTAAATGTAATTATGAGTGTTTCAAGAAGCAATGCAAATATAGAAATGATGACATTTATAAATTAATTAGCGCTTCGTTTCAGTATAATAATATTATATTATTAGTTCCTATGTATTGTTCAAATCCATCTTCGTTATATTTCGTTTTTAATGAAAGAATGCAAGACTATTTCAATGAAAACAGCGAGAAATGGGATGCTTTTGTAAATAAAATAAAAATCATAGCTATTTTTGGAAGCGAAGAAGAAACACCTCTATTTATCCCAACATTGTTACAATTAGTTAATGGCAATCAAAATAAGTTGCTAAAAATTGAAAGACACAAATATAAATTAAAACTTCACAATAAAGTTATTGTCAATAAGCAATTATTAAAAGAGATTGATGACTTTTCAATTTAAATTTCTTTATAAATAGATAAAAGTGCTACTTCTTTTAAATAAATAGAAAATCATCATCCTTGAGCTATTAACTCTTGGATGAGTTTTTTCTTTACCCTCGCTTATATCACTGCCTATTTAATATATTTTTTTAAAAATGAATGCACTACCTTTAAATATCTTTCTGGATTAGATTGATAACTTTGAGCATGGATAGCGCCTTCAAAAATAACAAGTTCTTTTTCTGATGATGTATTTTCATAATTTTTAAAAGAGAACTCCATTGGAACAAATGTATCATTATCCCCAGAAATATATAAAATAGGGCAACGAGCATTTTTAACAGAATCAATAGTTGACTCTTTAATATCAAAATGTGCTTTACGCATAATTTTTCTTCTTAAAAGTGGCAAGATAATAAACGATGGTAAATGATAATCATGTTTTAAAGTATATTTAAATTGGTCATAAGGAGAAGTAAATCCACAATCAGCGATTATCGCTTTAACATTACTTGGAACTTTATTCGCACAATATAGATTAGTAGAAGTACCCATAGAAACACCAAATAAGATAATTTTAATATCATCTCCATATGTTTTCTTTAAATAATCTATCCATTCTAAAACATTATATTGATCTAATACTGCAAAGCCACGTAAATCACCTTCACTATCACCATGTGCGACATGATCAAAACCTAAAATATTATATCCAAAATCAAAGAATGTTTTTCCTGATAAGAATGATTCAAAATATGAATTAGATAAAAAACCATGCGAATCAATAACCCATACTTTCGAATCAGATTGTTTTACGTATCTAGCAGATAATTTAACTCCATTTCTATTAGTAATGGTAACAAATTTATAATAAGGTAATGTCTTATGTCGATATTCTTCATACATTGCCCATTTAATCTTTTTTTCTGGATCAATATTAAACTTTTTTTCTTTCTTTTTTCTTACAATTGTTACTTTAAAAAATCTTTCTACAACGATAATATGAAAAGCAATAAAAAAGAGAACAATAATTGCTAAAGAAATCGAAAATATTTTTAGAAATGGCATAATTATCCTCCTTATTAACTAAATATTAATATTTCATGCATAAAATATAAATAATAAATCTAATATAAAAAGAAAAAAAGGGGGTTAAAAAATGAAAAAGCTATCGTATAAAGACTTTATCCTATCAATCTGTATGATGATATTACTATTATCCACGCTAATTGAATATTTTATTTTTTTTAATGAGCCTTTAGGAATTACTATTATCCTTGAATTAATAGTTTCTATATTAGTACCCTTATCTTTCCCCTTAATTAATTTGTATTTAAAAGAAAGAATTCCTTTTTCAATACAATGCCTAATATGTTCACATTTATATTTTGCAATCCATTTAGGTACTTGTTTAGGTTTTTATGTTCTAATATCTTGGTGGGACTTATTTTTACATGGTTTATTTGGTTTTATTGCAACAGCTATTTTATATATCTATATTCCTAAAATAAACAAATATCCAATTTCACCATTACTTTTAGGAATAATCATCTTTTTATCAATTATGGGTTTAGCTGCTCTATGGGAAGTGTTTGAATATTTAAGCGACCTTATTCTAGGAGGAGACACCCAAAAAGTAATCGAATCAATAAATAATGGAAAATCTCCTGTCGCAGATACTATCGAAGATATAATGATTACTCCTATAGGTCTATGTATCTTTTATATTGGCTTAGGCATTAAAGAATTGATCAATAAACACAATAAGAAAAAATAGAAGTTAAGTGATATTAACCAAAAAAGATTTATCTTATTTATTAAGTAAATCATTTTTAATATCCAATAAAACTTTACTATAATGTTTATTCTTTTTTATGATTTGAATAATGAAACTCGCAGTCTTTTGTATTTATACAAGAGTTAGAGTTTCTTTTTTTATTCTCAAAATTTTTATACATATGTCCTAGAATTTTCTCACTTTTATATCAAAGATATAAACATAAAAAAATACCTATGCATA
>JAQXGN010000032.1 GCA_029006735.1 Caryophanales bacterium | reverse complement strand
TAAACTTTAAGATAAAGATAACAAGTCAAAGAAATAAATGTGTAAAGTCAAACCGCCCATTGCCGAACGGCACGATGTGGTGGTGTGGGAGGAGATGGAAATAATTAACAAATTTAATTATTTCCTATCCTACCCGATTTTATCGCTCTTCTATCTTTAATCTATATTTTGCTTTTGAAAAAAATTATAGTGTTTATCAAATTTAGGAAACAAAATATTTAATAAGAATTATTAACAATTAAAACAAAAATTAAGTTTGTCTTCATAGTAAAAAAAGGAATGATTTTTATTATAGATCATTCCTATTTTACTTTATGAAGTAATATTGTTTATCTAGTTTTCTTTGGAACACTATAGTTATCTAGTTCAGTTCCATCAGCTTTCATTGCATGGACTAATAGTTGGTCTTCATAAACTTTTACATTAACGAATACTCCTGGAGCAACTTGATCTTTTGAGTTAGTTCTTACTTCCCATATATTCTTTTGATAAGTAATTTGATCTTCACCATAAAATTTTGGTCCTGTTGCACCAACGATAGAGTAAATAACGCCATTTTCTTCATCAGGTGTTGTATCAAATGTTGCTAAATTTGTGTTTCCATCAATGACTATTGGGTTTGTTCTTGCGTATGTATGATCATGACCATAAAAAACACAATCGACTTTATATTCATTGAAAATAGGAGTGTATTGTTTTCTAATAGGGCTTTCTTTCCATTTATCTCCATATCTATTTCCAATTGGACCAATATGCATTGTACAAATGATGAATTCTGCTCTTCCTGTTTCTTTATTAGTTTCTAAAACTTGTTTTAGCCAATCTGCTTGAGCTTTATAATTACTATCTTCAATCAATGTATTTAATGTGATAAATAAAACATTATTGTAATAAAAATAATATGAATTTGATTTATTAATATTTGTTTCGAATCCATTTGAAGGGAATGTTAAGAAACTATTAAATACAGTTGCTTCACCAAATAAATAGACATTATCTCCAGTAGTACCATATGTATCATGATTTCCTTGTGCTGCTCCAACAACTTTAAAACGATTAAATTCAGAAGCAGCATTTGTATATGAAATAATTTCTTCTGGATGATATCCAATATCATTTACAAGGTCACCACAATTATAGAAGAATCTATGATCTGGATCATATTCATTTGCTGCACGGAATGTATTAACCATATCTGAGTGTGCAGGTGATTGAGGATCTGATGAAACAGTGAATGAGAATTCATAATCTTTTCCATCGGCAGTATGATGATAATATGTTTCTGACCAAGCATTATTAGCACCTACTCGATATATATAATCAGTCCCAGGTTCTAAATCTTTTACTTCTGCTCTATAGACACCTCTAGCAGGATAATCTCCTAATTTTAAAGATGGATCTAATTCGAGAATTCTTTCTGTTGCGTCAACATTGTGGGCATAAATAAAATCAGGGTCATCTTCTGTAGTAATTTGAACTCTTTGATATTTAGAACCGACTTCGTTTTGCCATTGTACAATCAATTCATTTTCAGCATTTTCTCCGAAATTATTGGTTATATAATATGGTTCATGATGAGTTGATCCGTCTTCTTCATATACTTCTATTTCTTTTCCGGGATTTGAAGAAGTAGATGTATTTTCTTTTGGACCACCACAAGCAGTTGTTGTGAGAACAAAAAAAGAACATAAAATTAAAAAAAGTGATTGTTTATTTTTCATAGTGTATACTCCTTTTTAAATATTATAATAAATTTAAAAAGATGGTAAAAATGATTTTTATATTTTTAATATATGTATTATCTTTCGTAGAAATAATATATTTTTCTAGAATAAGATATTATAAAACTATATTTTATTAGTATTTATCATCTAAATTAATTAATAAATCGATTGAGAAAATACATATTTTTATATAGAATTAAATAAGTATAATTAATCAATTTAGAATAGAAAGATTGTATTAAGGGGTTGAACGAATGATTAAAGAATTATTAGGAGAATTAAAAAAATCATGCTTTTCTGTTTTGCCAATTTATGCTTTAATCATGTTTTTATTATTAGTAAGAGCAATATCTTTATCAGGATATGAAATATTTTCTTTTTCTATCGCTACATTATTTATAATAATAGGAATCTCATTATTTAATTATGGAGCAGAACATGCGATGACTCCTATTGGTGTTAATGTTGGTAAAGGATTAACAAAAAGAGGTAAATTTAGCATTTTACTTATTGTTGTTTTTGCTTTTGGATTTTTTATTACTGTAGCAGAACCAGATTTATCAGTTTTAGCACTTCAAACTAAATCAATTTTCCCTGAATGGGTATTAATTATATCTATTGGGATATCGGTTGGTATATTTCTTTTACTAGCAATATTGAAGATATTAAAAAAGATTGATCTAATTAGAATATTAACTTTTCTATATATGATTTGTTTTGCTTTTGTCGCATTATTATGTTTTTCTAATAAAGATATATTAATTGCTTTATGCTTTGATTCGGGTGGAGTTACTACAGGACCTATGACTGTTCCTTTCTTGATGGCTATCGGTGTTGGTATTGCCTCAGTAATCGCTCAAAAAAGTGAAAAAGAAGCATCGTTTGGCTTTATCGCACTTGCTTCAATTGGACCAATCATTGTTATGTTAGTTATGTCTTTATTTACAAAAAGTGAACTAACTTATGAAATCGCAGATTATACTATTAGTGATAACTTCTTTTTATCATATGGTTTATTTTTATGGGAAAAATTTAAAGGTGTAGGCTTAGCAATTTCTTTATTATTGATTTGCTTTCTTGTGGTTGATCTTTTATTTTTAAAATTATCAAAAAAACGCCTATTAAAATTATTTTATGGATTAATATTTGTCTTTGTTGGTTTAGTGATTTTCTTGGCTGCAGTTGACTGTACATATATGGGTATTGGTTATAAAATAGGTTCTAAACTTGCAGAAGATAATATTTGGATTATTGTATTAATTGTATTTGTTATTGGTGCTCTTACTGTTTTAGCAGAACCTGCAATCCAAATACTTATTCATCAAGTTGAAGAGATGACAAATGGTTTAGTAAAGAAAAAATATATGTTTGTCGCATTAGCTTTTGGCGTAGGTATTGCTTTATCTTTAGCAGTCATAAGAATATATTTTAAAATACCAATTGTTTATATTATTGTTCCTGGCTATCTAATATGTTTTATTTTATCTTTCTTTGTTCCTAAAATTTATACAGCAATTGCTTTTGATGCAGGTGGAGTTGCTACTGGCCCATTAACTTCAAGTTTTATTCTTCCAATTGCGCTTGGGTTATGCGCACAAATTAATTTTGGTGATACAAATAATATATTATTATATGGTTTCGGCGTGGTGTCTTTAGTTGCATTAAGCCCACTTCTTTCTATTGAATTATTAGGTGTTATTTCAAATATTGTAGATAGGAAAAAAGTTAGAAAGGCAATCAAAAAAGTATTAGAGGAAGATGATAAGGTTCTTATCTATTTTGGTGATTAATATGAAGAAAAATAAGAATTTGACAAAATTATATTTATTGGTTATCTCTTTACCTCGAGGAAAGAAAGAGATTATTGGTGATTTACTAGAAGAATATGATGTTACTGTATTCTTATCTGTAATGGCAAAAGGCTCTTTTGATAAAGATGTTAGTAAAGAAATGATGTTTTGCATTGTAAAAGAAAACAAGATTAAAGATGCAATGTTTAGAATTGAAGATAAATTTTCTAGCTTCAAAAGCAAAGTATCTATGCTTTATGCAATACCTTTAGAAAGTATTATTGGTGTGTCAAGTTATATGGCATTAACAAATGGAGGATTAAGATAATGAATATTAAGTTATGTAATGTTGTCGCGATTGTAAATGATGGATTTTCTGATAAAGTTATGGAGATTGCTACTGAAATAGGAGCACGTGGAGGTACTATCATTTCTGCAAATGGAAGTGTTACTTCAGATGCTGCTATGCAATTATATGGTTTAGCGATACACCCTGAAAAAGAAATCGTATTAATCCTTGTTAATGATGCTATCGTAGAAAGGATTTTAGGCGCTTTATACGATAAACTAGGCAATGATAGTGAAGCTAGAGGAATCTTCTTCTCGTTGCCTGTAAGCCATGTTTCTGATAACATTTTGAATCAATATAAGAAAAAGAAAGATACAAAAGAATAGATACAAAAAAAGAATTATTGCAATCAACAATAATTCTTTTATTTTTATTATTCAGCTTTTGGTCCTGCTTTAACAACTTCTTCACTCATATGAGTATATTTTTTGAAATTTTCTTGGAAACGACGAGCTAAGTCTTTTGCTTTTGCTCTATATTCATCTTTATTTTCCCAAGTATTTTCAGGAATTAAGATTTCACTTGGAACATCTGCTACCTCTGTAGGAATAGATAAACCAAAGATAGGATCTTTTACGAAAGATGCATTATTTAAAGTTCCATTTAATGCTGCAGTTACCATTGCACGAGTGTATTTTAATTTGATTCTTTTTCCTGTACCATTCCATCCAGTGTTAATAAGATAGACACTTGCATCATTTGCTGCAACTTTTTCTGATAACATTCTTGCATAAATTGATGGATCAAGTGGTAAGAATGGTTCACCAAAACATGTTGAGAATGTTGCTTGAGGAGTTGTTACACCTCTTTCTGTTCCAGCAAGTTTTGCTGTATAACCAGATACAAAATAATACATAGCTTGATTTAATGAAAGTTTTGAGATTGGAGGTAAAACGCCAAATGCATCTGCAGTTAAGAAAATAACTGTTTTTGGTTGAGCACCTACACTTGGAATTTTTGCTGAAGGAATATAATCAATAGGATAACCGACACGTGTATTTTCAGTTAATGAACCATCATTAAAGTCATATTCTCTTGTTTCTTCATCCATAACAACGTTTTCAATTAATGAACCAAATTTGATTGCACCATAAATTTCTGGTTCACCTTCTTTAGAAAGGTTAATACATTTTGCATAACAACCACCTTCAAAATTGAAAACACCATCATTTGACCAACCATGTTCGTCATCGCCGATTAATTGACGATTTGGATCAGCGGATAAAGTTGTTTTACCAGTTCCTGATAAACCAAAGAAGATTGCTGTATCTCCATCTTTACCGACGTTAGCAGAACAATGCATTGGCATGACATTTTTCTTTGTCATAAAATAATTCATTGTTGAGAAAACCGATTTTTTGATTTCACCAGAATATTGTGATCCTGCGATTAAAATTTTATGTGCTTCATAGTCAATAATAATTGCTGCTTCTGAATTTGTTCCATCTCTTTCTGGAATACATTTAAATCCTGGAGCGACTAAAATGTTAAAGTCAGGAACATAATTTTCTAATTCTTCTTTTGTTGGACGAATTAATAATTGGTGAATGAAGAGATTTTGTGATGCTAATTCATTGATAACTCTAAATGCCATTGTGTATTTTGGATCTGCACCTGCAAAGCCATCAAATACATAAATGTTTTCTAAGCTATCTAAGTATTCTGTTACTCTTTTAAATAATGCATCGAATTTTTCTTGCGAAATAGGGCGATTAACTTTTCCCCAAGCAATTTCATCGTGAACTCCTTTACTGTCAACGATGAATTTATCATTAGGAGATCTTCCTGTATATTTACCTGTAACAACTGTTAATGCGCCAGTGTTAGATAATTTACCATCACCATTTTTAATAGCTAATTCTGTTAAGATAGCTGGTCCGACGTTGCGGTAAATCTTTTTTGGGTGTGTAATCCCAACTGATTTTAAATCAAAATCACTCATAATTTTTTCTCCTCTAAAGAGTAAAATCTTACTCTTTCATTACAATAATATTATAAATAGTCTATGAAATTATTTCATTATTTTACGTTCTTTTTTTATCGATTTAATAAAAATATTTTTAATGAGGTTAGTAAGGTTAATCAATTTTATTTTTTTGTAGAAAAAAGAAGAACTATAAAATCAAATGGGGACTATTAATATAAAGATATTTATATTATCATAAATATGGTGATTAAATTGAATTTTTTTAAAAAAATTGGATGTCGTTTGTTTCAAAATATTATGAAGTTGGGAATAAAGTTTGTGAATATTCCTACTCCTATTTTATATGCTGGAGAAAATGCAACATTGGAAGCAAGTAAAATTCTTTTTGAAAAAAATATTAAACGAGTATTTATTGTTACGGGGAAACATATTTATGCAAGTGGATTATTAAATAATTTATTAGATGAGATAAGAAAGAATAATATTGATTTTTATATTTTTACTGACCTATCCTCAAATCCATCAATAGATGATGTTGAAAAAGGAGTAATAAAATATAAAGAATTTAATGCAGAAGCAATATTGGCTTTTGGTGGTGGATCTCCTATGGATTGTGCAAAAGTAATAGGGGCAAGAATAGTTAGACCATCTTTAAGTGTTTCTAAAATGAAAGGATTATTAAAAATCAGAAAAAAATTACCTTTTTTTATTGCGATACCTACTACTGCAGGTACAGGTAGTGAAGCAACAATTGCTGCAGTAATATCTAATCATGATACATTAGAAAAATATGCAATCTCCGATCCACATTTTGTTCCTAATGTAGCAATACTTGATCCTAATTTAATTGTTGAATTACCAAATAAAATAACTTCAACTACTGGAATGGATGCTTTGACTCATGCAGTGGAATCTTTTATTGGTAATAGTAATACTAAACAAACAAAGATATGGGCAATTGCAGCAATTAAATTAATCTTTGAAAATCTTGAAGAATCATATAATAATCCAAGTTCAATAAGAGCAAGAGAAAATATGCTTTTAGCTTCTTGTTATGCTGGCCTAGCTTTTACTAGAGCATACGTTGGCTATGTTCATGCGATAGCACATGCTTTAGGGGGATATTATAATATTCCTCATGGACTTGCAAATGCAATAATATTACCAGAGGTTTTAGAATACTATGGTTCTTCTATTTATAAGAAAATATCTTGCCTTTATGATCAATTAAAATTAGGGCCAAACGATTATACTGAAAAAGAAAAATGTAAGGTTTTTATCGAAAAAATAAAGACTATGAATAAAAATATGGGAATTCCGAATTCAATAGATGAAATAAAAGAACAAGATATAAAAATATTAGCTCAAAGAGCAGAAAAAGAAGCTAATCCGTTATATCCAGTTCCACGTTTATTTTCACTTTGTGATTTTGAGAAAATCATTATAAAAATAAAAGGAGAATGATTATATGATTGATAAAATAATTGGTATTATTGTTGTATCGATAATATTTATTTTAGAATTATCCTTTTCGTTTTTTGAAAAAGAAAAAGCACGTGTGATTGTTAAACCATTTTGCATGCTGAGTTTATGTCTATTAGCGTTTTTATTTGGTTATAGAGGTATTTTCTTATATGTCGGATTAGGATTATCTTTTTTAGGGGATATTCTATTAATTTTCAAGAAAAATCAAGTGTGTTTTATTATAGGCGCGACTTCTTTCTTTTTTGCCCATATATCTTATGCGTATTTATTTTCAACAATAATTGATGTTCAATTGTGGCATTATATTGCATTAGGTATATTTGGATTAATTCTTCCTTTAGCTCTATATAAAACTCTATTACCTATTGCAAAAAAAGGAATATTAGCTTATTCAGTAACACTTTACTTTTACGCTATATTCTTAGAATTATTGTTTTCTTCAATTATAGTATTTAGTAAGTTTTCTATTGGCGCATTACTTATATTAATCGGTATTTTGTTTTTCTTTATTAGTGATTTTTGTATATTTTATCGTAAATATGTTAATGATTTTAAAAAACAAGGATTTGTAGTAATGCTTACGTATTTAATTGCTCAATTATTAATAGTTCTAGGTGTATTATTTTTATTTTAAAATATGTTATAATATTTTATGTTGATTTTAGAAAGGATTTTTATTATGAATAGAATTGCTAAGTTTGAAAAAGTTTCTTTTGAACAATTTAAAAAAGATTATGTTGATGTATTTCAAGAATCAGATGAAGTAAAAATTAAAGAATTATATGATTCAATAAAATTACCAAAAAGAGCAACTGTTGCTTCTGCTGGATACGACTTTTTTGCTTATACAAATATTCATCTAGAACAAGGGCAAACAATTAAATATCCTTCAGGAATCAGATGTAAAATTGATGATAATTATGTCTTATTTATCGCACCTAGAAGTGGATTAGGATTTAAATATCGTCTTCAATTAGACAATACTATCGGAGTTATTGATGCAGATTATTATAATGCAAAAAATGAAGGTCATATATTTATTAAAATGACTAATGATTCGAAAAATGGTAAAGTATTGGATGTTAAAGCTGGTGAAGGTTATGCTCAAGGAATTTTCTTAATGTATGGTATCACAGTAGATGATGATGCAGATGGAATAAGAGTAGGCGGATTTGGATCGACAACTAAATAAGATGGAATATGGAAATGTGGCGGAATTGGTAGACGCGCTAGAATCAGAATCTAGTGGCTTTGCGCCGTGTGAGTTCGACTCTCATCATTTCCACCAATTTAATTATCTAGGAGTAAAGAAATAATGAACGATTTACAAAAAGTAGAATTAGATTTATTAAAAGAATTTGTTCGTGTGTGTAACGAAAATAATTTGAAATATTATCTTATTGGAGGAACTTTATTAGGCGCAGTTCGCCATAAAGGATTTATTCCATGGGATGATGATATTGATGTTGCTATGCCTAGAAAAGATTACAATAAATTAATGAAATTAAAAGATGAATTCCCATCATATTATTTTTTACAAAACTACAAAACAGATCCTCATTATATATACAATTACGCTAAACTGAGAGACTCTAGAACAACGTATATTGAAAACTTTTATGTGTGTCATAAGATCAATCATGGTGTTTGGATTGATATTTTTCCTATTGATGCAGTATCAAAAAAGAAAAAACCAAGTAAAAGGTTTAGACATAGATTTTTTTATGTATGGTGGAATGTATATTTAATGTATTTGCCTGGATTGTTTAGAAAATTTCATAAAAAAACATTCTTTAAAGATTTAGGATTAAATATAGTCGCGTTATTAACTTTCTTAGGAAATCCATTTCATTTAAGAAATAAATGGTTGGATTATTATGCAAGTCATAGAAACTATGATGAATCAGTATTAGTTGCAAATTATATGGGGAATATTCCTAATAAAGCCGCTATGCCTAAAGAATTCTTCTTAGATGGTATAGAAGTTGAATTTGAAGGAAATAAATATATTGGTCCAAAAGATTATGATGGATATTTAACTTGGGTATATGGTGATTATATGAAACTCCCTCCAGAAGAAAAAAGAGTTGGTCATCATTATGATAAAGGATTTGATTTAAATAAAGGTTATGAAGAGTATTCTAAGGAACATAGAATATAAAATAATTGGTTTTTAGCGTAAAAATAGATAATAAAGGAGATATTAATGGTAGAAAATATAAAGAAAAATATATTATCGTTAGATTTAGGAAAAGGATCATTAGGTTTAGCAATTTCTCGTTCCGGAATGCTTGTTACACCTTTACCTAATTTACGTTTTCATATGGGCGATTATGATGAATGTATTAAAATGCTTTTGAAAACTATTGAATATGAAAGAATTGAACATATTGTTATTGGATTACCTTTATTTCCAAGTGGAGATCCATGTGAGATGACTCCTGTTGTTGAAGAATTCATTTTAAAAATCCAACCACTATTTCCTAAATGTGATATTGTCAAAGTAGATGAGAGATATTCAACTGTAGAAGCAAGCGAAATGCTACATTTAAATAATAAAAAATCAAAAAAACAAAAGGCAGTTATTGATAGTGCAGCAGCTATGGTAATCCTAGAAAGATACCTAAAAGAAATAGGTCAATATTAAGAAAAGAGTGAAAAAGTGAAAAGAATTTCTTTTTACTTTTTTTTAATTTCTTTAAATGCTAATATATTGACGTACGGGGGACAATAAAATGTACGATAAGATTATAGTTTTAGACTTTGGAAGCCAATATAATCAATTGATTGCTAGACGTATACGTGATATGGGCGTATATAGTGAATTAAGAAGCTATGATATGCCTATTGATGAAATCAAAAATACAGAAGGTATTAAAGGTATCGTTTTAAGTGGTGGACCAAATTCGGTTTATGATAAGAATTCTTTCTTTGTAGATGAAAGAATATATGATTTAGGAATTCCTGTTCTTGGAATTTGCTATGGCATGCAACTTATGAGTTTCAATAATGGTGGTAAAGTTATTGGATCAGAGACTAAAGAGTATGGTAGAACAGAAATTAATGTTGATCGTGAATCAAAATTATTTAAAGGTTTACCAGAAAAACAAATTGTATGGATGAGTCATGGCGATAAAGTCAGTGAGATTCCTACTGGATTTAAAACAGTAGCTTATTCAGATAATTGTGAAAATGCTGCTATCGAAAATGATGAAAGAAATTTATATGCATTACAATTCCATCCAGAAGTTAGAAATAGTGAATATGGAATTGAAATTCTAAAGAATTTCGTATTTGGTATTTGTAAAGCAAATGCAAATTGGTCTATCAATTCTTATATTGATGAACAAGTAAACGAAATTCGTGAAATAGTTAAAGACAAAAAAGTATTATTAGGATTATCTGGTGGTGTAGATTCTTCCGTTGCAGCATGTTTAATTAATAAAGCAATAGGCCATCAATTAACTTGTATGTTTATTGATCATGGCTTATTAAGAAAAGATGAAGCAGAACAAGTCGTAGAAGTATTTCAAAATACATTTAAAATGAATTTAGTTGCAATTAATGCAAAAGATCGTTTTTTATCAAAATTAAAAGGTGTTTCTGATCCTGAAACAAAGCGTAAAATTATTGGTAATGAATTTGTATATACTTTTGATGAAGAATCGGCTAAACTTGGTAAATTCGAATTTTTAGCTCAAGGTACTTTATATACTGACGTTATTGAATCAGGAACTAAAACAGCTCAAACAATTAAATCACACCCTAATGTTGGTGGATTACCTGAAGATATGACATTCCAATTACTTGAACCATTAAATAAACTCTTTAAAGATGAAGTTAGAGCCCTTGGTAGAGAACTTGGCTTACCTGATTATGTTGTTGAAAGACAACCATTCCCAGGACCAGGCTTAGCAATTAGAGTGTTAGGTGAAGTAACTGAAGAAAAATTGAAAATAGTAAGAGATACAGATGCTATTTTAAGAGAAGAAATTAAAAAAGCTGGATTAGAGAAATCTATTTGGCAATATTTCACAGTTTTACCAAACATTAAATCTGTTGGTGTTATGGGTGATCAAAGAACCTATTTACATACTATTGGTATTAGAGCAATCACTTCTATTGATGGTATGACAGGTGATTATGCAAAAATTCCATATGATGTATTAGATAATGTCTCACGTAGAATCATTAACGAAGTTAAAGAAGTTAATCGTGTCGTTTATGATATAACTTCAAAACCACCAGCAACAATTGAATGGGAATAATAAAATAAATTAAAACATTCTATTTAAGAATGTTTTTTTATTAAAAGTTTTGTATTATTTATATAGGTGGTAGTATGAAAAGTAAAATTAAAATATTGATTTCATTAGGTTGTGTGGCTACTCTAATTGGAGGATTTTCTATTGGAATAATTCTTAATGGAACAAATTTTGAAAAATATAAAAAAACTTCTTATAACGATTGGATGAAATACATTGAAGAAGATACAAATATCAATGATATTGTTATTCCAGGGAGCCACGACGCAGGTACTTATAGTATGAGTTGGCTCGGTAAAACTCAATCTTTTTCAATAAAAGAACAGCTTCAAATTGGTGTTAGATATTTTGATATTAGAGTCAATAAAAAATCGGAAAATGATTATGTTATTTTTCATAGTATTATTAATGGAGTAAACTTTTTACCTATTATCGAGGATATAAAAGAATTTATTATTAATAATCCTAGTGAAACGCTCTTATTAGACTTTCAACATTTTAAAAATGATAGTCAAGAAGGTGTATGCAGTTATATTAAACAATATTTATATGATGAAGAATTAGTTGTTCAAAATAATACATCTTTAGATGATTTATCATTCATTAGTAATTTAAAGTTAAAGGATACTAGAGGAAAATGCATTATCTTCTGGGGAGATAGAAAAATGGCAGAAAGTTCTAATTATCTTTTCGCAAGAAATAATGATACGTGCTCATATGGTGGGATGAGTTTAGATTCTTATTATGATTCTTCTTTTCACAAAGACTTATCAAGTAAAGAATTTATTGATACTGCGATTCCTTTTTATATAGAAAAAATAAAAGAAAAAAAAGAAAAAGAATGGAATAAAGGAATATTCGTTCTACAAACTCAATTAACTGATGGCAAGTTAATATTTGGCCCTTGGTCAAAAGAAAAAAGACATAAAGATAATGTTTCAAATTATATTGTGAATTTAAAAAATAGTAAGGATTTAGCGATAATAAACATTATTATGCGTGACTTTTTAAATAAAGAAAAAAGTGAAGAAATTATTAAATTAAATATGGATAAGGGATTGATAGATGATAATGTGAAAGATAAATTTATCGAAATTATGAGATAGTAAAGGAGAAAAAAATATGGATAATAAATATAAATTTTTAGAAAGATTAATTGATTGTGTTTCCCCTTCCGGAAAAGAAGATCAAGCAATTAAATTAGTAAAAGAAGAATTCAAGGATAAAGCTGATACTTTTATTTTTGATAATCAAGGTTCATTGACAACTGTTTATAATAAAGATGCTAAATTTAAAATTCAATTGATGGCACATTGTGATGAAATTTCTCTTATTGTAAATGGATATAACAAAAATGGAACTTTAACTGTGGCAAGTAACGGTGGCGTTAGCCCAATAATTTATGTAGGATCTAAAGTGAGAATTCTAGTTGATAATAATATCATTTATGGAGTAGTTGGTAAGAATGCACAATTAACTAAAGGAGAAGTTAAAGCAAGTGATTTATTTATTGATATTGGCGCGACAAATGAAAAAGAAGCACAAGATATTGTCCCATTAGGATCTTATATTGTTCATGATGAATCTTTTTTTGAATTAAATAATCATTATGTTTCTGGCAGAGCTTTTGATGATAGATTAGGTGTATTTATTACGCAAAAAGCCGCTTGTTTTGCAAAAGAAAAAGGGTCAAAAATTGGTATTTATGCAACATGTTCTACAGGAGAAGAAACTACAGGACGTGGAGCATATTCTTCTGCAACATTAGTTAAACCAGATGCAACAATAATTGTTGATGTAACCTATTCAACTGATTATATAGGATCTAATAGCCCAGGGAACATTGAATTAGGGAAAGGCGGCGTTATTTGCTTAGGAAGTATTCCAAATAGAAAACTTAATAAATTATTAGAAGAATGCGCTAAAAAGAAAAAATTAGATATTCAATATGAAGTTTGGCCTGCAAGAACCGCAACAGATGGGGATACAGTTATAAAAACTAATTTTGGTGAACCAGTTGCATTATTTTCAATACCTTTAAGATACATGCATTCACCTGTCGAAGTTGCAAGTAAACAAGATATAGATAGTATGATTGAAATATTAAGTGAATTTTTATGTTGTATTGATGAAACTTATTCATTAATGCCATATGAAGAATAACGTATAATGAATTATGAAATGTTAATATTTTAAATGATGAATTTTTTAATGCCTTTTTAACTTTTCATTTATATAATAAAATCTATTAATTAGTGATATATGAAGAGTGGCTTAGGGAGGAAGTATAAATGATATATATTTTGTATAATGCAAAATCACATAACGAAACTAGTGTAGAAAGTTTAGAAAAAACATTGAACCTTTTAAAAGGGAAAGAAGTAACAAAGATAAGTGTATTTGATATAAGTTCATATGAAGATTTTTTTGCAAAAATGAAAGAAGGAGATATGGTATATCTTTTAGGCGGAGATGGTACTATTAGTCATTTTGTAAATGATGTCTACAATATTGATATTAATGTCCCAGTTTATTATTTTGGCGCAGGAACTGGGAATGATTTTATGACTGATATTAAAGAAAAAGCAGATGAAAATGGATATGTATTAATTAATGACTATATTAAAAATCTTCCAACTTGTTATGTAAAAGGAAAATCATATAAATTTGTTAATGGTATTGGTTATGGATTAGATGGAGAATGTGTTGCAGTTGCAGATGATATACAATCTAAAAAGCCTGGAAAAGCTATTTCATATCCAGTTATTTCGGTAAAACTACTATTAATTACATATAAAACATGTGATGTAACAGTAATAGTTGATGGAGTTGAACATCATTTTAAAAAAGCTTGGTTAGCTCCTACAATGAAAGGTAGATACTATGGAGGAGGATTAATGGTTGCACCTTCTCAAGACAGAAAAAATGGTAAGGTCTCTTGTGTTGTCATTCATAATAGTAGAAGACTTCCAACATTATTTTTATTTTTAAGTATTTTTAAAGGCGAGCATGTCAAAAAGGTTAAGAAGGTATCAGTATTAGAAGGAAAAGAAATTAAAGTTAAATTCTCCCAACCAAGATCACTACAAGTAGATGGAGAATTAATTCGCGACGTAATGGAATATTCAGTTAAAGCGTAATATTATAATATTTAATTGATTTATATCATATATTTTTTTAGGTATTATTTTTAATGACTTTTTAACTTTTTATTATTATAATAAAAACATTATTAAGAAAGGAGAAAAGCATTTATGACTTTTTTTGAAATATTTATATGCATAATTGCTGGTGCAGGAGCTGGATTAGCTACAGGATTAGCTGGTTTATCTGCTGCAACTGTTATTTCTCCTATGCTCATTGTTTTTATAAGCAAATTTGGCTATGTTGATCCATATATTGCAGTAGGCATTGCATTAGCAAGTGATGTATTAGCTAGTGGCATATCAGCTTTAATATATAAAAAGAATAATCATGTTAATATTAAAGATGGTTTAATATTACTAGTTACTGTACTTGTATTTACTATTTTAGGAAGTTACGTAGCAGATTTAATAAATCTAGAACTAATGGGAACTTTCTCTGTGTTTGTAACATTTTTAGTGGGTCTTAAATTTTTGATTAAACCAGTTGTTACATCACCTGAAGCAAGAAATACAAAATCTAAAAGAAGAAGGGTTATAGAATCTTTAATATGTGGAATAGTAATTGGATTCACTTGTGGATTCGTTGGAGCAGGTGGAGGAATGATGATGCTTCTTGCTTTGACTTTAGTATTAGGATATGATTTAAAAACTGCAGTTGGAACTAGTGTATTTGTTATGACATTTACCGCCTTATTTGGCGCAATATCTCATTTTACAATCATTATTGGACAAGAAAGATTAAATGATTATCGATTATGGATTTGTTTAGCTATATGTATTGTTTCTACATTTGTTTTTAGTCAAATAGCTTCATTGATTGCAAATAAAGTATCAACAAAGAAATTAAATTTAATTGTTGGTATCGTATTAACATTATTAGGTATAGCTGTTATTATTGTTAACTTCATAAATATTTATGGAAATAAGGATGAAGTTCTTTCGTTAGTAAATAATCTAAGACTGTTTATAAAATAATACTCATTTTGAATGACTTGAGATAAAATCAAGTCTTTTTATTTGCATTAAAAAAGTTTTATTGTAAAATAATGTTATCAAATTGATAGTATAACTATCATTATGGAGTATATATGGGAAACAATATCAGAGAGATTCATAAACAAATTATTGTTGAAAAATCAATAGATTTATTTATTGATAAAGGTATTGATGAAATTACAATGACAGACATTGCAAACGCAGTTGGTGTTGGAGAAGCAACATTATATCGTTATTTTGGAAGAAAACAAAATATAATTATGCTTTCTGCTATTCATTTATGGGAAAGTGTATGTAATAAATATTTATTAGATAAAAAAGGTAAAACTGGTTTAGAAAAAATTTGTTTTTTCTATAATGCTTTTTTAACAGTGTTTTCTCAACATAAAGAATATCTCAGTTTCATTTACGAATTAGATAATTTAATCATCAAAGAAAAAATAGATTTAGATTTACTGATTAAATATCAATCCTTATTTGATAAATTGTCAAGTCTATGGATTTTATATTATGAAGAAGGAATAGAAGATAAAACAGTAAGGAAATTAGATGATCCAACATTATTCTACATTACATCAACTCATTCAATATTAAATATTTGTAAAAAACTGTCTAAGGAAAAAACAACGCTATCATCTGATAATTTAGTTAATCCTGATGATGAAATAAGACTTTTGATTGATATTATTATGAATTATATAAAAAACAAGTAGGTTTTAGCGTAAAAATTAAAGGGGGGCTATACTTATGAAACATGTATTTATTATTAATCCAATGGCAGGTGCTTCTAATCAAACGGAAACAACAATGCAAGCCATAAATAAGTTGGATGTGGATAAAGAAATATATATTACTAAAGGAAAAAAAGATGCGACCAGGTATGTAAAAGAATATATAGAATCTCATATAGGAGAAGAGATAAGATTTTATGCTTGTGGAGGAGATGGCACACTAAATGAAGTAGCTTCGGGTGCGATTAATCATGATATAAATAATATATCGATTACTGTATATCCTGTAGGATCTGGAAATGATTATATTAAAATATTTGGTGGTAGAAAAGCTTTTATGGACTTAGAAAAATTAACTAAGGCCAAAACCAAAGCTGTAGATATGTTTTCAATTAATGATGGTTTAGGATATTCTATTAACGTTGTTAATTATGGATTAGATTGCAATGTTGTTAAAATAATGGAACAAATTAAAAGAAATAAAAATACAACTAATGAAAAAGCATATAAAAAAGCTGTATTTAAATCAATATTTAAATGTAGACATAATAAAGGAACAACATATATCAATGGCGAAAAAATGAATAATGGAGAATTTTTGTTTTGTACTATCGCACACGGACAATATGTAGGGGGACAATTCAAATGTTCTCCTAAATCAATTTGCAATGACGGAGCTTATGATTTTATTTCAATTGATCCAGTTAGTATTTTCAGAGTTCCATTCTTAATTGGACCATATACTAAAGGCGAACACTTAGACAGTAAGAAGTTCAAGAAAATAATGCGTTATCGTAGGGATGATAGCCCAGTAATTATTGATGGACCAGATGATTTTTGTATTTGTTTAGATGGTGAATTATTATATGGAAATCACTTTGAAGTAAAAATAATAAAAAAGGCTATTGCGTTTGCTTATCCAAATGAATAAAGCTATAATCAAAAAAAAAAGAAGGAAAATTTATGGTAAAAAAATCAGTATTAAAAAAGTATGCAAATCTTCTTGTTAAAAAAGGAGTAAATTTACAAAAAGGCCAAGAATTGAATATTTATGCTAGTGTTAATCAATCTGCATTAGTTACGGAAGTAGTAGTTGCTGCATATAAACAAGGAGCAAAAAATGTACATGTTGAATGGAACTGTACTCCTATTTCTAGAGCTAATGCGAAATATAAATCTCTTGAAACATTATCAACAGTTGAAAATTGGGAATTAGAAAGATTAAAGCACAGAGTAGAAGTTCTTCCAGCAAGATTATATATTGCTTCTGATGATCCAGATGGAATGAAAGGCGTTGACCAAAAGAAACTAGCAAAAGCAAGAATGAAAACTTATCCAATTATTAAACCATATATTGATAAAATTGAAAATAAAGAACAATGGTGTATTGCAGCAGCATCTTCTCCAGAATGGGCAAAGAAAGTGTTCCCTAATTTACCAAAAAGACAAGCAGTTGATAAGTTATGGGAAGCTATCTTATACACATCAAGAGTATGGGATGATCCAATTGAAGAATGGAATAAACATAATAAGGTTTTAGCGGAAAAATGCGCATATTTAAATTCTTTACATTTGAAAGAATTAAGATATAAATCTTCAAATGGAACTGATTTAAAAGTAGGCTTAATTGATGATTGCTTATGGGAAGGTGGATCAGAAATTGCATTAGGCTCAGGAATTGAATTCAACCCTAATATTCCATCAGAAGAATGCTTTACTTCACCAATGAAAGGAAAAGCAGAGGGGATTGTTTATGCAACTAAACCATTATCATATCAAGGTGAATTAATTGAGAATTTCAATATTAGATTTGAAAATGGAAAAGCAGTTGAAGTACATGCTGAAAAAGGTGAAGAATTATTAAAACAAATGATTTCTATGGATGAAACTGCTGCATATTTAGGTGAATGTGCATTAATTGCTTATGATTCGCCAATTAATAATACTGGAATTTTGTTCTATGAAACATTATTTGATGAAAATGCTTCATGTCACCTTGCTTTAGGGGCAGGTTTTACAAATCTCATCAAAGATTACCACAAATATACTCAAGAAGAATTAAAAGAAAAAGGAATAAATGACTCAATGATTCATGTTGATTTCATGATTGGAAGCAAAGATTTAAATATTATTGGTATCACTAAAGATGATAGAGAAATTCAAATTTTTAAAGATGGAAACTGGGCGTTCTAATGTATTAAATTAATTATAAAAAAATATGAGATTAAGCTCGTGAAAATAATGATAACGAGTAATAATTTCCTTTTTTTGTTTGTATATTTTTATGAATGCTTTTAAAAATAAAAACATGTCAGAATATTATTTATTTTTTCGCAAAAAAGCATTATTTTTTTCTCAAATAAAACACTTGATTTATGTCGGGGGGGGGTTATATAATTTAGATAATCTAAGCGTATTGATCGAAATGAAACAATTTATATATAAAAATTTTTTTGAATTTAAAAATTTGTAGTTTTATTAAAACGATGTGGATTTTGCGAAAAAACTAAATTCATTTCGATTAAGTTTGCTTTAAGATGAAAATATATATTATAAATAAGTATTTATTTATTGACTTGCAATGAAATATGTATTATATTTAATACGCTAAAGATTTTTTAAAAAATAGATAAGATATATAAATCATTTTTTATGTAATGAGGTTTTGATGGAGAAAGAATTAAAAGAAACAACTGATAATATACCTGAAGACCAATCTTTAATAATGCCAACTAAAGGAAGAAAACTATTTCAAAAAGGGAATAAAGAGTATTTGAATAGAGAGGATCGTAAATCAAATGTGGGTGAAGAATCATCTACATATTTTTCGCTTTCTAATAAAAAACCAGTTCAAGATAATCTTGAAGATAATTTAGAATTAGATAATAAAGAAAATGTTATTACTAATGAAAAACCTATTGAATTACCACAAAAAAGTAGTGGAAGAAAATTATTCCAAAAAGGGAATAAAGAATATTTGAAGAAATCAAAAAGTTCTCCTGCTAGTGCAGTTTCTTCTATCAGCCAACAACAAAAGGTAATTTCTGTTAGTCGAAATAAACTTGCATTTGCATTAAATCAATCAGAAAGTGCTTATAATGAATCTCAAACTGTTAATCGTCCAAACTTATTTAAACAAGGCAATGATGAATATGCTAAAAAAGGACGTAAACAAAGAGGACAAGAAAATCGTGTTGATACTCATGCTAAACGTGGTAAAGAGATTATTGTAGATACTCGTGCAAGAGATAGAGCTAGAAAAAGACGTGAAGAACTTGCTCGAATTGAGAAAGAAAGACTTGAAAGAGAAAGAAAACAAAGAGAGCTCGAAGCTAGAAGATTAGCATTTATTGAGTTTACAAAGAAAAGAGCAGCAAAGAATAATACTGATGCTTTAAGATTACAAATCAAAGGTAAAGAACAAAAAGTTGCTTCTACTGGAGAAAAGGAGGCACGTGAAAGAATTAAACGTGCTATGCATACTCCATTTACTTATTATTACAATGCTGCGATAGATGAGAAAAATAAGATTCGTTATATTAATGTAAATCAAATAATGAATGATAAATTTAGTGGAAGAATATTCCAACCTCAATATTTTGCAATTGCAGAACAGTCAGATAGAATTTTTGAAGTTAATAAATTGATGTTAATTCAAGCAATTGGACAAGCTAATTTAAAAAAGGATGTTAAATTTACTGTTCAAGTATCACCTAAATGGTTAGAAAAAACTGATAAGTGTGATGAATTAAAAGAAATGCTTAAAGCAGCAAGTGATAATTTGATTATTTCTATGAATGCAGAAACTCTTGGTGGTGTAGGTGAAATTGGAAAAGAAAGAATTGAGGATGTTCTTGCAGTAACTAAAGTAAGTTTAATGTTAGATAATGTTGAAAATGAGACATTCTATATGATTCTTGAATATCCAGTCACATATGTTCGTTTAGACAAACGTTACTATGTTACAAATAGAGATAAGAAAGAAGAATATTTAAAAGTAATTGTAGATTTCTGTAAGCGCAAAAAGATTTCATTATCAGCAAAATATATAGATGATGAAGGATATAGAGCTTGGTTTATAAAAAATGGAGTAACTGTCTGCGAAGGATCTAGAGTTCAACCACAAAAATTCAGTATTACAAGTTACTTTGGTGATGAGGAAAAGAAAGAAGAAAAGAAATAGAGAAAGGAGATAACTATGGCAGAGAATATTAATGACCAATTAAGAAAAGTGTTATATGGTAATGATGCTGATAAAGACGTTCAAAATAGAGCAAAAAGAAGAAGAACTTTATTTTATGTTTTTGTTGCGGTTTTAGTTTTTTCTTTATTAGCTAGCGCTTATTATTTAGTTGATTTATTAGTGCAAGAAAATTCATATAGAATCTTTGTTGGTGGTAACGCTAATGGTTCATCTCAAGCTTTAGGCCTAAAACTTTCTTATAACGAAGAAGGTAATGATGGGTTTACTGATATTTCAGGTAGAGGAATAAGAATTTCTGACAATACAATGAATGGTATTGGATATAAAGCATCTTCTGTTGGTGGTTCATCTAACTTAGAAAATTATTTATTCGATGTTGCAAGTGGAAGTGTCAATACAGAAGTTAGTGATAATGGTCAAAAAGGTAGTGCAAATGCTGATGAATTATTAGCAAGTAAATTCTACCTTAAGAATAGTACTGATTACGGAGTTACTGAATCGGGTAATGTCAAATATTCTATTCGTATTGAAGTTTCCAAGAACGTTCGTAATGCATTTGCTGCAGCACGTATTGCTATTATTAAAGTTAATGATGCAAAAACAATTTGGAAAGATGGAGAAAGCTCACATAATTCAAATGAATTAAATTCTGATGCATTTGAAATGATGGTATTTGCTCAACCAAAGAAAGGCTATACTGGTTTAGAAGAAGATTCTGAAATTAGTAGAGAACCAGTTGCATGTACTGGTGTTGATATTAATGGTAATCGTTATCAAACAGATAATGAAAAAGCAGTATTAGTAAAAGATCCAAATACAAATTATACTGAGACATTCTATTGTAAAAATATGGTAAAGAAAAACAATGTTTGGACTTATGATTCTGCAGAAGAAGGTAAATTCTTCTACTTACCATACGGACAAGCACATAGTTTCGTAGTTGCTTCATGGTTTGAAGGCAGTGATCCAGATCACAATGAAAGTATTACTGGTGGATATATGACGTTTACAACATATTTTATTGCCCAGGGAACTTATTAGGGAGGGAACTCAATATGGCAAAAAAAGAGAAAAAACAACTAAGCCCAAAAGTTCAAAAAATTGTAGATACTGTTACTACTGTGGTAGAAGTAATTCTTATTGCAGTATGTTTAGTTATCTCAATCTTTGTAATTGCAAATCCAGGGGGAGTTAAAAAAGACAATAATGGAAAGATTTCTGGTAATGTAAATTTAGTTCCAGTATTATCTAACTCAATGGATCCAACATTTAAGAAAAATGACTTGATTTTTGGCGAAAAAATAGAGAATAAAGATGAGATTCTTGACATAGGAACAGTTATTATGTTCTTACAAAAAAATCCAGACGGAACTTTCTTTATTAACACTCACCGAATTATTGGATATTCTGCTTCATGGTCTACTGCAGATAATAAAGGAAGTGGCAATGATATTTCTTTACCAATGAGTTTACTTTATCCAAGTGCAGATGGAACTCCAGAAAGTTATGCTTGGACAAATGCAAAATTTAAAACAGCAAAAGAATTAAAAGACTATGTTTTGTCTGATTCAAATTACACAGCTTTCAATTATGTTGGATATATAACAAAAGGTGATAATAATTCAATTTATTATTCTGTTGACAAAGATGGTAATCAAACTATACTTGCAACATATGATGAAGGATATCGATCATTTAATGATGTTATCGGTTTAGTAAAAACTAATAATAAAGGTGAAATTAAAAGGGTAGCAGTTCTTGGTGGAGTTGTTAACTGGATGCATGATCCACTTCACTTCGGATTAATCATCATGATTCCATTAGTATTATTATTTGGTTATAACATTTATATTGTTATCAAATACATAATGGAACAAAAAGTTAAAAAGGCTCAACAAGAAGCTCTTGCTAATAGCGCACCTGTATTAGATGAAGAAGAAATTAAGCGTAAAGCAATTGAAGAATATTTAGCAATGCAAGCATCTTTAAAAAATGAAGAAGATAAGAAAAAGGAATAAATAGAATTTAAGTTTAACTGTTAAGGAAGGGGGTACTAGTATGTTTGGAAATTTTTTGAAAGATTTATTTGGGGTATTTGTTAGAGGATTCCTCGGATTATTCTTTACAATTGGAACAACAGCAAATGGTACAAAATATTATGGTGGTATTTTAGGCGGTTTATTTCAAATGTTTGATATATCTCAATATGTCAATGTATTTAAAAATAACACTGCAACATTTAAAACTTGGGAATGGATACTCGCAGTATTAATTACTATTGTTTTAGTCGCAGTAATGGTTGGAATTATCATCTTATTTATTTATGGGGTTAGAATTTTATTCAAGAAACTATCAAAAAGAAAAATTGATGAGGATTTAATTAATGAAGTAAATCGTTTAAGAAGAGAATATCTTAAAACTCAAAGAGAAAAAGATCGTTTAATTGATTACTGTTTACAACATGGTATCAAAACAAGTGCTATTTCTGATGCAATTTCCGATGGAAGTGAATCTGAAGAAGGAACACCTGCAACAGGTGAATCAAGATTCTACAAACTTACTGAAGTTGATAAGATGTATAAGAGTGGTGATGTTCCTACTATTGAATATGATAATGAAATCACTCTTGAACAAATTTGTGATCGCTTTAGATTATGGGCATGTTCAGAAATGCATTTATTCTATCAACCACGTGTTATTAGATTGTTCTTCGCATCTTTTGCAACAACAAGAATTATCATTTTACAAGGTATTTCTGGTACAGGTAAAACTTCCTTACCTTATTCCGTTGGTCAATGGTTAGATAATCCTGCTACTATCGCTTCAGTTCAACCTTCTTGGAGAGACCGTACAGAAATCTTTGGGTACTTCAATGAATTTACAAAGAGATTCAACGAAACTCAAATTCTTAAGAAGATGTATGAAGCAAGATGGAATGAACAAATTTATTTAACAGTTATCGATGAAGCTAACATCGCTCGTGTTGAATATTATTTCGCTGAATTATTATCTATTCTTGAAATGCCTTCAAGAGATAACTGGATTGTTGATATTGTCCCTTCTGGTTGGGATAGTGACCCACACTTTATTGAAAAAGGTCGTTTCAAATTACCAGAAAATATGTGGTATATTTGTACAATCAACAACGATGACTCAACATTCGCTATCTCTGATAAGGTTTACGATAGAGCTATGCCTATCAACATTAACTCAAAAGGTGTTCCATTTGAAGTATCTGAAGAAGAAAGAAATCCAAATCATTTATATGTATCTTATAAACATCTTGAAGAAATGTTTAAAGAAGCTCAAATAAAATATACAGTTTCTGAAGAAAACTTACGTAAATTTGATGAAATGGATGACTATGTTATTGAACACTTCCGTTTAGCGTTTGGTAACCGTATTGTAAAACAATTAAAAGAATTCGTTCCAGCTTATGTCGCATGTGGTGGAACAGAAATTGATGGTCTTGATTATGTCTTATGTAACAAGATTTTAAGAAAATTTGAATCATTGAACTTAGCATATATTCGTGATGAAATTGATGGTTACATTGATTATTTAAACGAACATTTCGGTGAAGAAAATATGCAAGAATCTAAAGAATACTTACAAAGATTAAAGAAGTTATTCTAATCTATATTAATTAGATTGTTAAAAGTAAAAGAAAGGAGGTAACCTATATGGCAAATGAATATAATTCATATTTACATCGTATTAAAGAGATGTTTAATGATGATAAATTTTATAATAAGTGTATAGAAGCTATTCAAGAAGGTGAATCCTCTTTTAAAATTACTCAAAAATATAATAAAAAAGTATTTGATTTAGAGTGGGTAGAAGTTATTGAATCTACTTTACCTTCATTAGATACAATTGTTAGAAACCCAAGAAAGTTCATTACTGTTGAAGAAGATATTATTGATATTTCTTTAGCAAAGAATATTTCTGTTGAATCTGTTAAGCATCTTGCAACACACTCAAACTTAATCGCAGCTTATGATAAAGAAAAAGATAGGGTCACTCCTTCTAAGATTTTAAATACATCGAAGGAAGAAACATATGAGGTTTATGAAAATAGATTTATCTACACTTTATTAAAGAAATTATATGATTTTGTTAATAATCGTTATGAATTAATTAAACGTAATGTTAAAGATGAATCTAACCAAATTCAAATTAGTGTTGATACATCATATAAATATGGTCTATCAAATATGCAAGTTCGATTAGATGCTATTTCTAATATGCCTTATGAAGAAGTAAAATCTTTAAATAGCCAAGAATTAACCCCAATCGAAAGAGTTGCTAAGATGCATAATATTGTATCAGGATTTTTAAGTTCTGCATTTGCTAAAGCAATGGTTGGTTGTGCTCCTGTTAGACCTCCAATTACTAGAACTAACGTTATTAAGAAAGAACCAAATTATAAAAAAGCACTTGTTTTATGGCAATTTATCGAATCATATGACAAGGTTGGTTTTGAAGTTCAAGTTGTTAATGAAACTAGAGAAATGAATGATGGATTATCTGAACAATATAAACAATTAATGTTTATTAACAATATGATTTTAGAAAATCTATCTAATTCACGTACTGAAGAAGGCGATCTTGATTCATTACAAGATAGAGCAGCTGATAGAGTCGATAATAGCGGAAAATCTCCATCAAGTGGTAAATATAAAGTCGTTAATGGAGTTCCTACTGGATTTAACTCATTAGGTGGATTCCAAGATATTGAATTTACTGGTGATCAATTTCCAGAAATTAGTCTTGACTTAAAAGAAGTAAGAAAAGTTTATGCAAAGAAGATAGATGATAAAACATTCTCTGATATTGAATATCGTGAGATTACATCTGCTTTAGATCGTGTTATTCGTCAAAATCAGATTAACCAACTTAAGAAACAAGATGAAGAACGTAAACGTTTAGAAAAGAAACAATTAGAAGAAGAAAAGAAGACTCTTGCAAAGAATCTTGCTGATAGAAAACGTGAAGAAGCTCGATTAAAGCGTGAAGAAGAAGCACAATTGCGCGCAATTAAACAACAAGAATTAGCCCGTAAACGTGCAGAAAAAAAAGCACTTCAAGAACGTATGGAAAAAGAACGCCTTGAAGAACGTAAACGTAAAGAAGAAGAAGCAAAGATTGCACTTGAACAAAAACTCGAAAGAGAAAGACAAGAAGCATTCGAAGTAAAAAGACAAGCTATCATTGATGAAATTCATAATAAGATCGAATCTGAATTTGAAAAAGAGTTATCTAAATTTGATTTATTAGAAAACGATTCGGTCAAATCTTTAAGACAAGATTTAGAATTAAAAGCTAAGGATATTATTGATCGAATAATGGTTGATTTTGTAGATTCTTTAGAAGATAAAAAAGCAGAGGAGTTAAATACTCCAGTTGATCGAGAAGAAGTAGAAAAGCAATTAGCAATTATTAATGGAATTAGCGAAGAAACTAATTCTCAAACTGAAAGCGAAGAAGTAAGTGAAGACTTCCAAGAAATTAAAGTTGATGAAGATGTAAAAGAAGAAGAAAATGATTTTGATGAAAATTCATCAGATAATTTGATTTCTAAATTAGAAGAATTAGGAATTGATATTAACGGACCATCTGATGAAGAAATTATCGCTAAAGTATATCCTTTATATCATGGCAACCAATTAAAAGGTTATGGAGATAAAAAAGTTCCTTCTTTCAAAGAACAAGCAAGAATGAAAGCAGAAGAAGCATTATTAAATGAAAAAATTCAAAAACAATTAGAAAAATCTAGAAAGATAGTTTCTTTAAAGGCGGAAACTTCTGAGGAACATAATGAAGAAACAAAACAAGCGGATGAAGCTCCTGTTAGTAATCTAATTATCGAAGAACCTATTCAAGTTGAAGTAAATGATAACTTTACTGAACAAGAACAAATAGATGAAGAAAATACTCTTTCTTCTAGTGACGATGAAGTAGTTTCAGTTGAAGATGTAGTAGAAGAAACTCCAGTAGATGATATTATAGTCGAAGAAGAACACAAAGAAGAAATTTTAATTGAAGAACTTCAAAATGAAAAACAAGAGATAGAATCAAAAGAAGATGATTTTGAAGAAATCTTACTTGATGATTTAAAGGATAATTAGCTATGGCACTTTTATCTAAGGAAGAGAAAAAAACTAAGAGTAAATCGCGTAGAATTATCGATATACTATTTAGTGTCTTCTTTGTTGGATTATGTGTTTGTTTAATTAGCGTGTTTATTCAAATTTCACAAGGCAATCAACCTAATCTATTTGGATATTCGTTCGCAGTTATTCAAACGGGTTCTATGGAAGGAACTGATGAATTCTATGAAGGTAAAGATTACAAGATTACTCGATTAGATATCGGTGATGTAATTATTGAAAAGATTATTGATGAAAAAGACTGTCATAATCTAAAAGTGGGTGACGTTATTTCTTATCAAGGCCATATCTTAATTGGCTCTCAAACAAAAGATGCATCGATTACTCATCGTATTATTGATATTGATTATGATAAAGAAATAATTATTGTTAAAGGAGATGCAAATTCAAAAGAGGATGATCCTATTGCATTTAGCGATGTTATCGCTAAAGTAACAAGGAATTCTCCCACATTAAAAGTTTTCTATAAAATGATTTCTTCTTTCTGGGGATTTGCTATCCTTATCTTTATTCCAATGTTTGTTATGTTGATATTGCAAATATATCAAATGTTAATGCAACATAAAATGGAAAAACTTGAGGAAGTTAATAAAAAGGCAATCGAAGATAGAAAGAAGTTAATAAAAGAACAAGCAATTAAAGAATATCTCGAATCAATAAAAAATGATAAAGAAAACTAGGCTTTTTATGTAAAAATACATATTAAGACTTTATTTTTACTTTTATTAATAATAAGATTATATATAAGAAAAGAGTAGGTGATAAATATGGGTAGAAGAATATCAGTTATATTATCTAGTTTTCTTTCAGGTGGGTTAATTGGTATTGGTGTAATTGTATATTGTGCGATGATGTCCATATCTAAATTTGCAGGAGCATTTTTATTTGGGTTAGGATTATTCAGTATTATTATATTTGGTTTATGGTTATATACTGGAAAGATTGGATTTGTTTCAGAAAATAAAAATCTATCATATGCATTTAATCTATTTCTTTGCGTAATATTTAATTTCTTAGGTGTGGCTGCAGTTACTGGCTTATATAAACTTACAAGAATGGGGGACAGTGTTATTTCTAATGCGAGTAATATTGTTGCTTTGAAAGAAAATGATAGTTGGTGGTCAATTTTAATTTTATCTTTCTTCTGCGGAATTATGATTTATATCGCAGTGAAAGGATATAAATCTACTGATAATAATGTAGGAAAGATTTTCATTGTATTTTTACCAGTAATGGTATTTATCCTTAGTGGATTTGAACACTGTGTAGCAAATGTTGGTTATTATGTATTAGCAGGAACTTTTTCTTCTAGAACAATACCTTATATATTATTAATGATTGTTGGTAATTCAATTGGATCGATTGTATTTGATGGATTACTTAAGTTAACCAATAGATTAATGAAATAATAAAAAATGTGTCTAATAAGTACTAATTTAGTTTCTTATAGACACATTTTGTCTTTTTATGAATAATTAATCTAGAACTACTTTTGCTGTATACGTCAAATTTCAACACCTAATATAAAAGAAATACGATTCAGCATAATAAACTGAATCGTATTTTTGATATAATCCGCCAAATAACGCCAGGGAGAGTTCAACCCATCACTTCATTTTTCTAATCTCTTTTGAGTA
>JAQXGN010000031.1 GCA_029006735.1 Caryophanales bacterium | reverse complement strand
TATCCTACATTTTCTACAATGCTCATATCTTTCTTGATCTGTATAATATTTATGCTTTTCCATTTTAAAAGCCTCCTTTGTACTTTTTTATTGTACTTAAGAAGGCTTTATTTTGTTAGAGTGTTATTTTTTGACGTATACGCTTTATTTTGTTAGAGTGTTATTTTTTGACGTATACTTTATATTTATAAAAAAAGACATCTATTTTGACAAGATGTCTCGTAAATACAGATGGTGGCCCAAGCCGGACTCGAACCGGCGACACAAGGATTTTCAGTCCTTTGCTACTACCAACTGAGCTACCGGGCCACAATGGCGGACCTGACGAGAATCGAACTCGCGATCTTCTCCGTGACAGGGAGACATGTTAACCGCTACACCACAGGTCCATTTGGCTTGCTTATTTATTATCACTAAATAACAAATAAATTGCAAGTATTTTTTAAAAAGAATTAATTTTTTTTATATTAAACTTATTATAGTTGAGTCTATGTCTAGCGATTAACAATAATGTTGCTTTTATCTAATAAATAATTTAGAAATTATTTTATCTTACATAATAAAGTAAAAACTAATCATTAATAAATATATATTTATTTATTGTTTTTGTGTATAATATCAACCGGGAAGAAAAATTATGAAAAATATATTGCTACATTTAAGAAAATATATAAAAGAAACTATATTAGGACCGACATTTAAATTATTTGAAGCATGTTTGGAATTATTAGTTCCTTTAATTGTTGCTTATATTGTTGATAATGGAATTAATAATGAAAAAGGTATAAATAAGGATTTAATTATTTATTCTTGCTTAGTTATGATCGGAATTGCTTTTTTAGGATTCGCTTTTTCAATTACTGCTCAATATTTTTCGGCAAAAGCTGCAGTAGGTGCATCTACTTCTTTACGAAGTTCTTTATATAAAAAAATACAGTCACTTTCTTATTCGGAATTAGATAAAATGGGTACTTCAACTCTAATCACTAGAATGACAAGTGATGTAAATCAAGTTCAAACGGGGATAAATCTTACTCTTAGATTATTTTTACGTTCTCCAATCATTGTTTTTGGTGCACTTATTATGGCTTTTACAATTAGTCCTCGTCTTGCATTAATTTTTATTGTTGTTATCATTCTTTTATTATTTATCGTGCTTGGAGTTATGTTTATTTGTATTCCTTTATATAAAAAAGTACAGAATAAATTAGATAGTGTAACTTTATCTACTAGAGAAAATTTAGTTGGAGCACGTGTAATAAGAGCGTTTACTAGAGAAGAAGATGAAATTAAGTCGTATCACAAAAAGAATAAGGAATTAAAAGAAACGCAAAAAAAAGTCGGATTAATCTCAGGGTTAATGGATCCTTTAACCTATATAATTGTTAATTTTGGAATTATAATTTTAGTTTATTTAGGGGCGATAAAAGTTAATGTTGGTGATTTAAGTCAAGGAGATATCATTGCTTTATATAATTATATGTCAATTATCTTGGTTGAACTTGTCAAATTAGCAAAGTTGATAATCACGATGAATAAAGCAATTGCTTGTTCTAATAGAATTGAACAAGTTATGAAATTAGAAAGCTCTTTAATTCATAAAGAAAATGATATTTCTTCGCATTATTATATTGAATATAATAATGTTTCATTAAAATATCATAAAGATAGTTTAAATTCATTATCAAATATTTCATTTTCAGTTAATAAAGGAGATACTATTGGTATTATTGGTGGAACTGGTTCAGGTAAAACAAGTTTAATCAATTTATTATGTCACTTTTATGATGCAACAAACGGATTTGTTTCATTAAATGGAAAAAATGTCAATTCTTATAATGATGAAGAATTAAGAGAAAAGATTGGAATTGTTCCTCAAAAAGCAGTTTTATTTCATGGAACGATTAAATCTAATTTATTATGGGGAAATAAAAATGCATCAATGGAAGATCTAAATGAAGCTTTAGAAATTTCTCAATCAATTGATTTTGTTAAAAATAAAGAAAAAGGTATTGATAGTGTAGTAGAACAAAATGGCGCAAATTTTTCTGGTGGACAAAAACAAAGATTATGTATCGCTAGAGCATTAGTTAGAAAACCGGAAATATTGATTTTAGATGATTCTACTTCTGCATTAGATTATGCTACTGATGCTAGACTTCGTTTGGCGTTAAAGTCTTTATCATATAAACCAACTATTTTTATTATTTCTCAACGCACTTCTTCTCTTCAAAATGCTGATAAAATTATTGTTTTAGATGAAGGGAAGGTTGTTGGTATAGGAACTCATGATGAGTTATTAAATAATTGTGAAGAATATCAAGAAATTCATTATTCACAAAATAAGAAGGAGGATTTATAAGATGAAAAAATATAATCTTCGTTCATATTTAAAAAAATATTGGTACTTATTATTTTTTAGTATTCTTTTAGCAATCATTGTTGTATTTTTACAACTAATTGTACCTTTTTTAGTAGGTAAGGCAATTGATTTAATAATTGGGAAAAATAATGTAGATTTTAATAATTTATCGCATTATTTATTATTGATTGGAGGAGCGACAGTTATTAATTCTATTTGTCAATGGGTGATGTCAATAATTAATAATTCTTTATCATTTAATATAACTCGTGATATAAGAAATGATGCGATTATTAAAATAGAGAAACTCCCATTAAAATATATTGATTCTCATCCATATGGAATTATTTTATCTAATGTCATCAATGATGTTGATCAATTATCAGATGGATTATTATTAGGATTTAGTCAATTATTCGTCGGTATTATTACGATTTTAGGCACAATAGGACTAATGTTTATTATTTCATGGCAAATTGCTTTGGT
This sequence comes from Caryophanales bacterium, assembly GCA_029006735.1. Lineage (GTDB taxonomy): Bacteria > Bacillota_I > Bacilli_A > RFN20 > CAG-449 > UBA3210. The sequence goes on along the minus strand of JAQXGN010000031.1, from coordinate 1,973 downwards.
CGTTGTTTTAATAACGCCATTAAGCTTGTTTGTGGCTAAACTTATTGCGTCTAGAACTCATTCCATGTTTACTATTCAATCAGTTACAAGAGGAGAACAAACTTCGTTTGTAGAAGAGATGATTAACAATCAAAAAATAGTACAAGCATTTAGTCATGAAGATGAAAATGAAGAAGAGTTTGAAGAAATAAATAATAGATTATATGATTGTTCTTTAAAGGCAAGTTTCTTTTCTTCCTTAACAAATCCTTCAACTCGTGTAGTAAATGCAATTGTATACGCTCTAGTATGTTTATTTGGAGCGTTTAGAGTTATTGCAACTATTGGATCAATTAATCCATTTACAGTTGGTAATCTTTCGGTTTTACTAAGTTATGCAAATCAATATACAAAACCTTTTAATGATATTTCTAGTGTTATCAGTGAATTCCAAAATGCATTTGCATGTTCTGATCGTATTTTTGAATTGTTAAATCAAGGAGAGGAAAGTAGTGATTTGAATAATGTTGAATTAAATAGTGTAGAAGGTGTATTTGATATTGATAAAGTCTTTTTCTCCTATGTTGAAGATAAACCATTAATTCAAAACTTCAATCTTCATATAGAAAAAGGAAGTGTAGTTGCAATAGTAGGTCCTACAGGATGTGGAAAAACAACTTTGATTAATCTTTTAATGCGATTCTATGATGTGAATAAAGGAAGTATTTCTATTGATGGGAATAATATTAATGAAATAACAAGAAAATCTTTAAGAGATAATATTGGTATGGTTTTGCAAGATACATGGCTAAAATCGGGTACAATTAGGGAAAATATTACTCTAGGTAAAGAAGATGCAACGGAAGCAGAAATTATTCAAGCATGTAAAGAAGCTCATTCTTATTATTTTATAAAACAATTAAAAGATGGATTTGATACTTATATTAATGAAGATGGTGGATCTTTATCGCAAGGCCAAAAACAATTATTATGTATAACAAGAATAATGTTATGCAAACCAGAAATTCTTATTTTGGATGAAGCTACAAGTAACATTGATACTAGAACAGAAATGAAAATACAAAATGCATTTAACAAATTGATGAAAAACAATACATCATTTATTGTTGCGCATCGTCTTTCTACTATTCAAAATGCCGATATTATTCTAGTAATGAATAATGGTAACATTATTGAGCAAGGAAACCATCAAGAATTATTAAAGAAAAAAGGATTTTACTACAATTTATATAATTCACAATTTGCAAAATAAAACAAAAAACAATCTTACAAACATTTTTCTTTTGTGTTAAAATGAAATTAGAGGTAGAAAAATGTTTCAAATAAATGATAAAGTTGTACACGTAAATGGTGGTGTTTTCAACATAGAAAATACAATTGAAATGACTTATGGTGGAGTAACAAATAAGTACTTTACACTTAAGCCTCTTTATGTTGATTTTCAAAATAAAACATTAACAATTTATGTTCCCGAAGATAAATGCGATATATTGATGAGACATGTAATGACCAAAAAAGAAGCAGAAGGATTATTAGAATTAATTAAAACAATTGAACCAATTTGGTTTAATGAATCAAAAACGAGAAAAGAAAAATTTGCTGAATATGTTAAATCCGGAAAATTAGAAAACATCTGTTTAGTTATGAAATCATTATATGTTCAACAAATGAAATTGAATGATGATAATAAATCTTTAAATCTATTGGATTATGATTATTTGAATAAATTAAAAAAGGAAGTAGAGGAAGAAATTGCTGTTGCATTGGGAGTAGAAAAAGAAAAGGTTCCAGGAATGATTATGAATTTTATAAAATAAAAAGCTCAATTGAGCTTTTTTTATTATCTCCAAAGGAGATGAAAACCACACGTTAACACGTGTGAGAAAAGATAAGCTTAAGCGATGTAGTGGAAAATAAAAAGACCTCGCGATATGATAATTATGGTCTGGCAACCAAATTAACATAAAGGAGGT
>JAQXGN010000030.1 GCA_029006735.1 Caryophanales bacterium | reverse complement strand
AAGATGCTTGTTTTTGCCTGTTACATTTTGATTCATAATATTACTTTCCTTTCTACAGGCAGAAGTGATTATATTATATCACTTGACAGACTAATTTCCTTTTCTTACTTTATAACTGAATTTACTTTGTCACTTAAAGATCGAATAATTTTCACGTTTTAATATAATATATTAATTGAGTATATTTGCTAATATATGATATAACCTGAGTTTTACAGTTGTTATGCTACAAAGTGAGATTATGTATTTAAAAATATATATTTTCTCACTTTTTCTTTATTTTTATTGTGTTATGCTACATTTTATGCTATAATATATATGTAATATGAATGGTGGTGTTCTTCATGATTAGATATGATAAGCATAAAAGAAAAGATGGTATCAAAACTCAGGTTCGAGTTGTTGATGGATATAGAGTTGATGGTAAAATTAAACAAAAAACCATTAAAGACTTTGGCTATCTTGAAGATCAAGAAAATAAAGATGAATTTATTGCTATAGTAAAGAAGTTTGATGAGGATTATAAAAAAGGTAAACTTCTTCTTAAGAAGAATACTAGAAAGAAATTTTTTGAGGATAGTAATTCGGTTAAATATAATTATGGTTATAAATTCTTATCTGCTATATATGATTCACTTAATCTAGATGAGTTTTTCTCTAATGTTGATTTTAAGGGTGATTATGATCTGAATTCTATATTAAAGTATTTTGCTATTCAAAGAATTTTAAATCCATCATCTAAAAGACACACTACACAAATAATGAGAAACCTTTATGAGAATAATATAGATTTTGAGCTTGCTGATGTTTATCGTTCTTTAGATAAATTTAGTGATTTAAATGCTGATATACAAAAATATATTAACGAAAGGATTGTTAAATTAATTGGTAGAAAATTTGATTATGGGTTTTATGATGTTACTAATTACTACTGTGAGGTTGATTTCCCAGATGAGAATGGCGGCTTAAGACAACGTGGTGTGTCAAAAGAACATAGAACAGATCCTATTATTCAATTTGGATTATTTATGGATGAAAATTCATTACCGGTATGTATGAGTATATTTCCTGGTAACACTTCTGATTCTTTAACTTTTCAGCCTACAATGAATAAAATTAAAGAAAACTATAGCTTAAAGAAAATTATTGCTGTTGCGGATAAGGGTATGAATTCTTCTAAAAATATAGATTATCTAGTGAATAGTGGAAACGGATTTGTATTTAGTCAAATATTAAAAGGTAAAAAAGGTAAAAGATATCATGAGAAAATGTTTGACGAGAATGGTTATATCTATAATTCTTCAAAAACTTTTAAGTATAAAACATTTATTGAAGATTATGATGCCACTGACAAGGATGGAAATAAAATTAAAAGGCAAAGAAAGGTACTTATTTATTGGAAATATGAGGATGCTGTTATGGCAGCTAGAAAAAGAGATGATAAGCTTGATAAAGCTCTAAAATCTCTTGGTAATAATGCATTTACTATCAAACATGCTTATGACGAATATATAAAAGATCTTTACACTACAGAAAATGGTGAGATTGCTGATACTGTTAGTAGATCTATTGATTACGATAAAGTTAAGGAGGATGCTAAGTTCGATGGATATTTTGCAATAGTTACTTCTGAATTAGATTACGATTACACAAAAATATTAGAAACTTATAGTGGTTTATGGAGGATTGAAGAAAGTTTTAGAATAACCAAATCTCAATTTGAGGCTAGACCTATATTTGTAAGAACGAAAAAACACATTGAAGGACATTTCTTAATTTGTTTTATTTCATTATTAATTATTAGAATGCTACAGTTAAAAATGAATTATTCTCTTTCTGCAGAAAGAATAATAGAAGCTTTAAACACTAGTACATGTATAACAGATTCTTTAAATAAAGTTAGAGTATTAAAAAATGATGAAATATTGGTATTAAATGAATCCAACAAGTTAACATTAGGTAACCAAACTATTAATGATCTTTTATCTATAATTAATGCTATGGACGCTGAAGTGCCTTATGCAGAATATACAAAACATGAGTTCGATAAATACTTAAATTCAATAGTTTATAAACCATAATAAAAGCCGATTACCTACTTATCTAAGTATGTAGTCGGCTTTTGTAGCATAACAACTGTAAAACTCAGGTTATATTATATCACTTGACAGACTAATTTCCTTTTCTTACTTTATAACTGAATTTACTTTGTCACTTAAAGATCGAATAATTTTCACGTTTTAATATAATATATTAATTGAGTATATTTGCTAATATATGATATAATTATCAAGAATATGTAGTTAGGATAGAATTATGAAAGATATATATAAATTATTAGAGTTTGATGTCATAAAAAAACAAATAGAACATTATGCAAAAACTGAACTAGGTTTATCCTATATTAGAGAAATGCAAATGTTTGATGATGAAGATAAATTAATTGAAGAATTACTTCATCTAGATGAAATGATGCTATATATTAGAAAATATCGTTGTATAAATATTATGCCACATAAAGATTTAACAACATATTTTAATCTACTTAAAAAAGATGGAGTATGTGGAATTGAATTCTTTTATCAAGTTGGTCAATATTTAGAAAATGTTAAAAATATAAAAAATGAAAGCATTAAAGATGATAATTTTCCTTTTATACTATCTTTTATTAGAGAGATGGAAGAATGTGAAAATCTTTATAACCATATTAATCATATCATCTCAAAAGATTTAGAAATACTAGATAGTGCGAGTTCCTCTTTACGAGAGATAAGAAACCAATTAAGACAAGAAAAATCTGGTCAATCGAGAATTATTAATGGCTTATTATTACGTTATAAAGATTATTTAAACGATGAAAGAATTGCTTTAAGAAATTCAAGCTTTGTATTACCAGTAAAAACATCTTATAAGAATAAAGTTAATGGTATAGTTGTTGATGAATCAGATTCAGGATTAACATGTTTTATTGAACCAAGTGAAATTATTGCATCTAATAATAAAATCATTCGTTTACTTGAAAAAGAAAAAGAAGAAATTGATCGTATATTAGATGAATTATCTAGTGAATGTCGTAAATATGTCGATGTTTTAATAGTAAACCAAAATATCATTTGCTATTTTGATTTTTTAATCGCGAAGGCTAATTATTCTTTAGATGGTGATTATTTAGTACCTAGAATTACCAAAGAAAAAAAGATTTCTTTTATTAACGCTCGACATCCTTTAATTGATCCAAAAAAAGTCGTGAAAAATAGTTATATCTTAAATGAACAAAAAATCATGATTATAACTGGACCTAATGCAGGAGGAAAAACTGTATCATTAAAAGTTATTGGTTTATTAGTATTAATGGGGCAATCTGGTTTAGCTATTCCAACTAGTGAAATTGGTGAATTCTCCTTCTTTAAGAATATCTTTGTTGATATGGGTGATAACCAATCGTTAATGGATAATTTATCAACCTTCTCAGGTCACATTAAAAACTTAGTAGAAATCGTTAATCAAATATCACAAGACTCATTAGTTATCCTTGATGAATTAGGAACAGGTACTTCACCTCTTGATGGAGAAGCTTTAGGAATAGGAATTATTGAATATCTTCATAAAACTGATTGTTTTAGTATATTAACTTCTCATTATGATGGACTTAAGAATTACGCATTAGAGAAAGATTATATTTTAAATGCTTCTATGGCTTTTGATGAAGATAATATTTCACCTACTTACCATCTTCGTCTTGGTGTTGCAGGAAAATCTTATGGATTAGAATTATCTTCAAGAATGGGTTTAAAAAAGGATATTCTTGATGTTTCTAAAGCTTATTTAGAAGATAAAAGAAAATCATCAAAAGAAATTACTCTTCAATTACTTCAACATAAATTAGAAGAAAATGAATTAATTCAAGTTTCTTTAAAAGAAAAAGAAGAACAACTTAATAATCAATTAAAGAAAATTGAAAATGAAAAACATCATCTTTTATTATTACAAGAAAAAATAAAAGAAGAAGCAGAGATAGAAAAAGGAATTATCATTGAGCAAGCAAAGAAACAAATTGATCAAATATATGATGATTTCTTAAAAAAAGAGAATATTAAATTACATGAAGTTATTACAACTAAGCGTAATTTAGATTTACTTTTAGATAATGAAGAAAAAACTGAAATCACTTATGTTCCTTCTATTGGTGATTATGTAAGAGCAGATGATTTTAATCTAATTGGTAAAGTAGTAAGAATTAAATCAGATAATGTATCTATTCTTACTGATCAAGGAATGTCTTTGACAGTAAAAATAAGTCAAATTAGTAGAATCAAAAAATCACAAATTAAAAAAGAAAAAAAGACTTTTACTCCTTCTTATAAGTTAGATAAAAAAGTCCCATTAGAATGTAATGTAGTTGGTTATCGAGTAGAAGAAGGACTTAGAGAAATTGATAAGTATATTGATGATGCGATAACTGCACATTATATAGAAGTAAGATTAATTCATGGATGTGGTACGGGTAGATTGAGAAGTGCGATTCATGAATATTTGAAAAAAAGGAAGGATATTAAATCATTCCGCTTAGGAGGTTTAGGTGAAGGTGGAGTAGGTGCGACTATTGTTACCTTAAAATAAAGGATATGAACGAGTTAATAAAAGCTAAAATTGATTTATTATCTTCTCGCCCTGGTGTTTATTTAATGAAAAGTGAAGATGGGACGATTATTTATGTTGGAAAAGCAAAATCATTGATTAATCGTGTCAAACAATATTTCACTCGTCCTCAAGCAGGTAAAGTTTTTCGCATGGTTAGAGAAGTATATGATTTTGATACAATTGAAACTCCTTCTGAAAAAGAAGCTTTACTTTTAGAACTCAATTTAATTAGAAAATATTATCCTAAATACAATGTTTTATTAAAAGATGGTAAATCTTATCCTTATATCGCTTTATCTAAATCAGGTGATCCATTTTTAAAGATTGCCTATAAGGATAATGATAAAAGATTTAAATATTTTGGTCCCTATCCAAATTCTCAAGCATGCTATAAAACTATCGATTTATTAAATAAATTATTTCCATTAAGAAAATGTCAAAATATTCATCTAGAACCATGTTTATATTATCATTTAGGACAATGCTTAGGTCCATGTGTAAAAAAGATTACTAAAGAAGAATATGAACCATTAATTGATAATATTAATCGTTTTTTAAATGGTGATAGTGGAAAAATAAAAGAATCCTTAAAAAAAGAAATGATGGAAAAAAGTGCAGCCTTAGAATTTGAAAAAGCACTAGAAATTAAACAAACATTAGATTCGATTGATCGAGTATGTTCTAAACAATCTATTCTCTTACAAGATCATATGGATCGTGATGTTATTGCTTGTTCTTTACGTGAGGGATATTTTTCTTTAGCCATTATTACTTATCGTAAAGGTAATTTACTTGGTAAAAATATCTTTGTCTTAGAAGCATTTGATGATATTGAAGAAGAAATAATTGATAATGTATTCCAATATTATTTAAACCATTCTTTACCAAAAGAAATTGTTGTTTCTTCATTGGAACTTAAAGAAAAATTATCGTATTTACTTGATACGAAAGTTGTTTCACCTACTAGAGGTATCAAGAAAGATTTAATTATGATTGCTTTAGAAAACGCCAAAAATGGCTTAGATGAGCATTTTTTAACGGCAAGATTAGAAGATGATTCATTATCTTTACTTGAAGAGTTAGGTAGTTTATTAAATATTAAAACACCATTGCATATCGAATTATTTGATAATTCACATTTGCAAGGTAGTTTCCCAATTGGCGCGATGGTTGTTTTTATTAATGGACAAAAAGCACCTTCTTTATATCGTAAATTCAATATTATGGATTCAGATGGTAAAGATGATTTAAAATCGATGGAAGAAGTACTTAGAAGAAGATATTCTCGTTTACTTAATGAAAATAAAAAGATGCCAGATTTAATTATTGTCGATGGAGGAGAAAATCAAATTAATGTCGCGAAAAAAGTTCTCCTTGATTTAAATTTAAATATTCCACTTGCCGGTTTAGCGAAAAACGAAAAACATCATACTAATGGATTGATCTATGAAGGAGAATTATTTTCTCTTGATAAAAAATCACGTTTATTCTTAATGTTAATTAGAATGCAAGATGAAGTTCATCGTTATGCCATATCTTTCCATAAGAGTAAAAGAGGGAAAAATCTAACTCATTCTTTATTTGATGATATTAAGGGCATTGGAAAAAGACGAAAAGAAATGTTAATGAAAACTTATCCATCATTAGATTCATTAAAAAAAGCATCTAAAGATGAATTATGTCAAATCGTTCCAAGTAATATCGCAGATGAAATTATCGCATATTTAGATAATGATGGGAAAAGGAGGGATGAATGATGAATAATCAAAGAAAAATTGATGAAATTAAAAAAATGTTAGATGAATGTGATTTCTATAATAGAATACATACGCGTTTAGAATTTGATGCACAATGCATTTGTCCTAAAAATGCATTAGAACAAGCATCAAAAGATGATAATAGAATCTCCTTATTAGCGTATAAGATTCGTCATTCTAAAAAGTTTATTCGTTTAGTTAATGAGTTACATGATGATCATAAAGATTTAAATGAATTAGATACTCTACTAGTAAAAAAACTTTATAAAGATTATTTATTTGAAAAAAATATGTCAGTTAGATTAATGGAGAAATTGAATAATGCATATTCTCTTGCTTATATTAACTGGCTAAAAGCAAAAGAAGAGGTTAATTATGATTTATTTAAACCATATTTAAAAGAAGTAATTAATCTAACAAAAAAATCATTTTCTTTATTAGATGAACAAAAAGATACTTTATATGATACGATTCTTGATTATTTTGAACCTAAGTGGAGTATTAAACGATATGATGATTTCTTTAATAAATTAAAAAAAGCCATTATTCCATTATTAAAAAGAATTCAAAAATCAAAAAAAGTAATTAGAGATGATTTTTTATCATATAAAGTTCCTGTTTATAAACAAGAAGAATTCTCTAAGTATTTACTATTAAAAGAAGGACATAATTTTGATAACTTAGTTTTATTTACTACCGAACATCCTTATACATGTCAAGTTTCATCTTTAGATGAGCGTATTACAACTCATTATTATGAAGATAATTTTTTATCAAATTTATATTCAATAATGCATGAAGGTGGACATGGATTATTTGATTTAAATGAACCAAGTGAATTTTTTACTCATCATATTAATCAAAATATGACGATGGCAATGCATGAATGTATGTCACGTCTATTTGAGAATATGATTGCAAGAAGTGAAGCTTTTGTCCATCTTATTTATCCTAAGTTTAAAGAATTATTCAAAGAAGAATTCTTTGATGTATCAGAAAAAGAATTATATGAAGCTAGCAATATTGTTAAAGCTAGTTTAAATCGTTGTGATGCGGATGAATTAACATATTGTTTACATATTATTGTAAGATATGAATTAGAAAAAGAATTCATCAATGGAAAAACTAATGTTAACGGATTAAACAAAAGATGGAATAAATTATATAAGAAATATCTAGGAGTAAATGTGCCTAATGATAAAGAGGGGATATTACAAGATGTCCATTGGACTTCAACATTTGGGTATTTTCCAACCTATGCTTTAGGTTCATGTTATGCTGCACAAATTTATCATTATATGAATAAAGATATTGATATAGAAAAAGAAATTAAAAATGATAATATTAAAGTGATAGTTGATTGGTTAAAAACTCATTCCTTTTCAATTGCTTCAATTAAAGATCCAGATGAGTGGATAAAAGAAGTTACTAAAGAAGAGTTTAATCCGCAATACTATATTGAATATTTAGTAAATAAATACACTAAGTTATATGAATTAGATTAAAGGAGATAGTATGGAAGCAAAAGAAAGAATCCTTTTATTAACAGAAATTTTAAATAAAGCAAGTTATGATTATTATGTAATGGATAATCCTACTTTATCAGATTACGAATATGATTCTTTATATCGTGAATTAGTTAATTTAGAGAAAGAATATCCTGAATTAGCATTAATTGATTCTCCAACTAGAAGGGTTGCTGATAAAGTTTTAGATCGATTTGAAAAGATTACTCATGAGGTAAAAATGATGTCAATTGACGATGTTTTTGATATTAATGAAGTAATTAAGTTTGATAAAGATATTCGTAAGATTATTCCAAGTCCTACATATTCAGTTGAATTAAAAGTTGATGGATTATCGGTTAGTTGTATTTATGAAAAAGGGATTTTAAAAGTTGCATCAACTAGAGGTAATGGAACAGTCGGTGAAATCATTACTACTAATGCAAAAACAATCAAATCTATCCCTTTAAAACTTAAAGATCCATTAGATATTGAAGTAAGAGGAGAAATCTTTATGCCAAAGAAATCTCTTTCTAAAGTCAATAAAGAAAGAGAAGAAGAAGGCTTACCATTATTCCAAAATTGTCGTAATGCAGCGAGTGGAACAATTAAATCTTTAGATTCTCAAGTAGTTGCAAAACGAAATCTTGATAATTTTATGTATCAAGTTATTGGAGGTAACTTTGAAGAACAATCAAAGGTTTTAGAATTCTTAATAGATCAAGGGTTTAAAGTTAATAAAGAAAGTAAGAAATGTTCTTCAATTGAAGAGATTGAAGAATATATTTCTTATTGGCAAATTCATAAAGATGAATTGCCTTATCCAATTGATGGAGTAGTAATCAAAGTAAATGAAATATATGCTTATGATCAAATTGGATATACGGTTAAATGCCCAAAATGGTGTATCGCCTATAAATATCCTGCAGAAGTAGGAGAATCAATATTAAGAAAGATAGTTTTCCAAGTAGGTAGAACGGGTACAATAACCCCAGTTGCTGAATTTGATAAAGTATTTATTTCCGGAACTGATGTATCTAGAGCAACTCTCCATAATGAAGATTATATTCGCTTAAGAGATATTCGTATTGGCGATACAATTAAAGTAAGAAAATCAGGAGAGATTATTCCAGAAGTATTTGAAGTAGATTTATCAAAACGAAAAGAAGATTCTATTCCTTTTGAAATGATTAAGAATTGTCCTAGCTGTAATTCGATATTAGTAAGAAAAGAAAATGAGGCTGATTATTTTTGCTTAAATGAGAATTGCCCAGCACGAAAAGTTAATTCCATTATTCATTTTGCAAGCAAACAAGCAATGGATATTGATTCATTAGGTGATTCACTTATTCAAAAGTTATTCGATTTAGAATTAATTAAAGAAATACCAGATTTATATCATTTAGAAAAATATCGTCAAGAATTAGTATCTTTAGAAAAACTAGGTGAAAAAAGTGTTGATAATCTTTTAGGTGCGATTGAAGTTAGTAAAGGAATGAATCTTGATCGATTAATTTTTGGCTTAGGTATTAAAAATGTTGGATCAAAAGTTGCTTCTACTTTATGTAATGCTTTCCCATCAATTGAAGAATTAGAAAAAGCAAGTTTTGATCAACTAGTCGCATTAGATGATATTGGAGAAATAATCGCTCAAAGTGTTGTTGATTATTTCCAAGATATTAATAATATTCGTCTTATCGATTCATTAAAAGAAGTCGGAGTTAATATGAAATATATTAAAAAGAATATTATTAATGGGGCATTTGCACATAAGATTGTTGTTTTAACTGGAACATTACAGTCAATGGGAAGAAATGAAGCAAAAGCAAAAATTGAAGAACTTGGTGGAACTTGTACTAATTCAGTTTCTCGAAAGACCGATATAGTTATCGCAGGTCCAGGAGCAGGTTCTAAATTAGATAAAGCACTAGATTTAGGAATAAGAATTATTGATGAAAACGAATTTTTAGAATTGATTAAGTAAAATATTTGTTGTTTAGATTTATCTAAGTCTATATAGTATTTATTAGTGAAGAGGTAGTTTAATGGGTGATGGAATCTTATTAATTAATAAACCAATCGGAATGACTTCTAGAGATGTAGTTAATTATCTTTGTAAAAAGTTTAATACAAAAAAGATGGGACATACAGGAACTCTAGATCCTTTTGCAAGTGGTTTAATGATTGTAACGATCAATAAAGGAACCAAGATTTCTTCATTTATGGAAGATTTAACTAAAACTTATGTTGCAGAAATTAAATTAGGACAAAAAACTACTACTTTAGATTTAGATGGTGAAATTATTGAAGAAAAAATAGTCGATTTACCTTTAGATAAAAAGCAAGTATTAGAAGTAATTCATCATTATGTTGGTGATATTGAACAAATTCCTCCAATGTATTCGGCAATTAAAATTGATGGAGAACCATTATATAAAAAAGCAAGAAGAGGAGAAGAAATTATTAGAAAGCCACGTAAAGTAACAATTAATTATATTAATTTGTTGAATATTACAAAAGAAAAATTATTTGTAGAAGTAGATTGTTCGAAAGGTACTTATATTAGAACTTTAGGCTCTGATATCGCCGATGAATTAGGATATGGTGGTCATTTAACTTTATTATGTCGTACTCGTGTAGGTAAATATAAATTAAAAGATGCGAAAACTATAGAAGAAGTGACTTTAGATGATGTTATTCCAATTAATAAAGCATTAGATCATTTACCTTTTGTAATTGTTGAAGGTAATCTAGAAAGAATGGTAAGAAATGGAGTTTCTTTAAGACTTGGAAGTCAACCATTAGTGCTAGTTAAATCAAAATTAGATGAGGCAATTGCGATATATCAAATCAAAGAAGATGGAAAACATCATTGTTTAAGGGGATTATTGTAGATGAAAACTATTTACGTATCATTAGAAAATATTCATTATATTGATGAAATAAGCGTATGCTTAGGTTTTTTTGATGCTTTACATATAGGTCATCAATCTTTAATAAAAAAAGCAAAAACATTAGACAATAAAGTGGCGTTATTATCAATGGAACCAGGCCCAAAAGCCTTCTTTTCGAAAGAAAAATATTATTTTGTTAATGATGTAAGTGATAAAGAAGTTATCTTAGAAAAGATGGGAGTAGATTATTTAATCATCTGTCGAACATCAAAAGAATTCTATAATTTAACTCCAGAAGAATTTATTGAAAAAGTAATTATTCCTTTAGGATGTAAAAATGTTATTTGTGGTTTTGATTTTACTTTCGGTAGAAAAGCATTAGGGAATAAAGATACATTATTAGAATTATCTAATAATCGTTATAATGTTTATGTTTGTGATCCTGTTATTGATGAATTAGGAGAAAAGATATCATCAACTTTAGTAAAAAGACTTATTGAAGAAGGAAATGTAGAAAAGGCTAATAAATATTTACCTCGTCCATTTCAAATAAAAGGCAAAGTTACTGAAGGATATAAAAACGGAAGAACAATTGGTTTTGCAACTGCAAATATTGATAATCTTGATGATTATATTTATCCAAAAGATGGGGTATATGCAGGTATTACTCTTATTGATAATAAACTATATCCATCTATGATAAATGTAGGAAAACATCCAACAGTAGATGAATTAAATAAAAGAATTATCGAGGTTCATATTATCAATGAAAATATTGATTTATATAATAAAACACTTGTTGTAAAGTTTATTAAATACTTAAGAGGAGAAATTAAATTCGAATCATTAGAACAATTAAAAAATCAATTAGAAATTGATAAAAAACTAATAATTGATTTATTAGAGAATAATCTTTAGTATTAATAGTATATTTACCTTATCTAATTGTTAGATAGGGTAAAATAATCTATTTTATTGATTTTTATTATTAATGACTTTATAATAAAAAAGCATTTGGTCCTATGGTCAAGAGGTTAAGACGAGACCCTCTCAAGGTCTAATCGAGAGTTCGATTCTCTCTAGGATCACCATCTTTAAATTGTTAGGTAATACATATAATCGTATTGCCTTTTTTCTTGCTTTTATAACACTTTTGTAAACGTAAAAGATGTAAACGTAAAAGATTTCCAGACTCGAACCAAAAAACCTCTTGAAATAGAATAAAGTCAGGAGGAGAAGCAAAAATGAAATGCAATGAATATTTAGAAGGATTCAAAATCCAAGCAGTAAAGCGAATATATGCAGGAGA
>JAQXGN010000029.1 GCA_029006735.1 Caryophanales bacterium | reverse complement strand
ATGAATAAAGTTACACAATTCATCTGGGTTTCGATATTGTATGTTTAATCTATCATCAAATTGCAAAGTGATAATATGTGAACTAGGAATATTATGTTCCAACAAATAGTTATAAAAAATCTCAAACAATAAATATGATTTCCCACACCTTCTTATACCAGTAATCACTTTAATCATTCCATTATCCATTCTATCTATAATTTTCTGTAGATATATATCTCTTTTGATCATTTCATTTGCTCCTAACTAAAATTTTTGCAAGTTCTTGCATTTTTATTATATAGCAAATTAACCAAAGTAATCAATATTAGCTATTTTTTTTGCAAGTTCATGCAATTATTTCACTTTAAACTATTCTTTTTAAATCACTTAACGATTTCAATAATTTATCGATTTACCATCTTTTCACTTTAAATCATTTCGTTTTGCGGCGATATTTTTTCATTATATCCGTTAAGTTAGTCAATGAAATAACTATAAATGAAATTTGACCATCATTTTAAATCGTTAACATATTTAAATGAGCAAAAACTGTTATAAATGCAAGAAAAACGGCAATACGATCATACTACGTATCACCTAACTTATACGAGATAGCGTTCCCAAGGTGATTCGAACACCATACCTTACGCTTAGGAGTTATGAAATTATGCTTGATTATCTTTTATATCGTTCAATATCTTGCATATCTTGCATATTTTCGCTCAATATCTTTCTCAGAAACTTGGTGTAATATTTATGTAAAAAATAGTGATGTAAATTATGTAAGTTTATTTAATTGCTTATTCAAAATGCAGGTATTCTATTTTCTTTAATTTCTATAATTAATGATTTAGTAGTATTTTTTGATTTGAAATTTATCGTTTAAATATTGACAAGAGAAACGCTGTTGACTATAATCAAATTGAAATTGAGAATAGTCGGAGGTGGCATGATGACATACATCAATAGAGCGATTGAAGATATCCTAAAAAATAGATTTGATACTTCTAAGTCTGTAGCAATTACTGGAGCCAGACAAGTTGGTAAAACAACCATGACAACGCATATGTTTCCTAAAATAAGGAGAATAAATCTAAAGAATGTAGTTCTATTAAATAATGCCAAAGAAGATCCTCAAGGATTTTTAGAAAATTTTGAAAGGCCTCTTTTTATAGATGAAGTTCAAATGGTTCCCGAATTGATTGGTGTGGCAAAGACAATACTTGATGAAGTTTCTACTAGAAGTAATTATTTATTTTCAGGATCACAAAAATGGGAATTAATGAAAGGTTTATCTGAATCCTTAGCTGGAATGGTTTCTATTTTAGAGTTAGGAACGTTATCACTAAGAGAAATAAATAATGTTTCCTTTAATACACCTTTTATTCCAACCTTAGACTATTTTAAAGAACGTGAAAAATGTATTAAGAAGTATAATAATCTATGGAAGGTAATTCATAGAGGTGGATACCCTGAATTATATGAAGATGATCCAAGAGATTGGGAAGAATACTATTCTTCCTATGTTAAGACTTATATTGAAAGAGATGTTTATGATATTACGAAAATAAGAGATAATAATTTATTTTATAGGTTTATGGTATCTGTAGCTGCAAGAACTGGTAATATGCTTGATTATAGCAGTATTTCAAAGGATATAGGTGTATCACTTGAAACAATTAGAAATTGGATATCAGTTCTAGAAAAAACAGATATTATTTATCTTTTAGAGCCTTATTATAATTCTCATTTGAGTAGAGCAATTAAGACGCCTAAAGTATATTTTAGAGATACTGGTTTAGCAGCTTATTTAACTTCTTGGTTAACACCAGAAACACTTGAAAATGGTGCAATGAATGGTGCATTCTTTGAAACATTTGTAATTAATGAAATAATCAAATCATATATTAATCAAGGAAAAGATTACAAAAAGAGAATATACTATTATCGTGGTAAAGATAAAGTGAAGAAAACACAAAATGGTATAGATACATTTGAAGAAAATGAAATTGATTTGATTATTGAAGAAAATGGTGTTTTGTATCCAATTGAAATCAAAAAAACAACTAATCCAAAATCAGAAATGGCATCCGCATTTGATGTTTTAGACAAAGATTTAAGCAAAAAGAGAGGAATTGGTGCAATAATTTGCAGAGGAGACTATAAATTAAAATTAAGAGATAATCTTTATGCGCTCCCAATTGAATATATTTAATCGCAATGTTTTAGGAGTTATATTAGCCATTAATTGAATCCGCCATATTGATTGTTTTCCCTGATATTAGATATTTTATTAAACTCAAATACCACTAAGAGTCACAACGCCCTTCCTGCATGGGCATTTGACTTCCTTTTTGCTCATTTCTTCCCAACTCATGTATTCTTCCTCCTCTATTTAATCCTTCTAGTGTACCTGCAGTTGCTAACAGGATAGTTCTCGCACCCATAGAAATCGCCATAAGGCCCATGCCTTTTCACTAGCAGGCCGCCACATCTTGGACAGTGGTCCCTATCGGTTTTCGTTTCTACTGCAGCCACTTCAACTTTTGCTTCATCTGAAGGCTTACTCTCTGTATTGTATTTTTTCTTTGAATGCCTGTGTTTCAAGAAATGGATTAGCACCACCACACCAACAATCACTATTAGCGCGATTAGGTATACCCACCATTGGAAGCTGAATAACCAAGCAATGAACTTGGCAATTCCGATGCAAACAGCTGATAAGACAACGAACACAATAACTCTTACGATCCAATGACAATCACTCATCAAATCGGAATCATAAACCCCAAGCGCATCGAATATCATGCCGACGATGCCGAATGCCACCATGAAAGATATGACACCTATAACTGCAAGTATAATATTGTCCGCTATGCTGTTTCCTGTTATCTCTATGAAATTGGAAATTAAATCCAAAATATCACTCACTGCGGTCACTTCCTTTCTTGAATTTATTTATGGTTTTATCAAAGATAATATCTTGATTTCTATATAAATATTATATCATAAATCGCTATCAAATTACAGCAGTTCATGAAGGTTCATCGAGGCCCATTGAGGTCCAATTTTCATCACAATTAAATAATCAAATCACGATTTATCGAGATGTTTGGTAATTTAAAAGATACGGTTAGATTAGGTGATTGTTGCGATGTTCACGCTAGAATTGGCTGGCAAGCATTAACCACTAAAGAACATAGACCAACTGGCGATTATATGTTAATTACTGGTACAGATTTTAAAGACAATGAAATTGATTATTCAACTTGTGTATATGTTGAAAAAGATAGATATGAAATGGACCCACACATTATTTTGAAAAATGATGATGTTCTTATTACAAAAGATGGAACTATTGGAAAAGTTGCAATAGTTCATAATTTACCTAAACCTGCGACTTTAAATGGCGGTGTATTTGTGGTTAGACCAGATGAAAGATTTAACAAAGAATATATCGCATATGTATTTAAGGGACCTTTATTTGAAGAATATGTGGAAAAGTCAAAGACTGGTGCTACAATCAAGCATTTAAATCAAAAGCATTTGGTTGAATTCAATATTCCAGTTCCTTCAATCGATAAACAAGTAGAATTTGCTAAGTTTGCTCAACAAATCGATAAATCGAAATTTATCAATTACTCAAGATACTTTTTATGGGAATTTTTGACATTATTCTCATCAACCATAGCGTACTCAAGCGTCGTATCTATTTTGGCATGACCGAGCATTTTTTGCACTTGTTCAATTGGCATGCCTTTA
>JAQXGN010000028.1 GCA_029006735.1 Caryophanales bacterium | reverse complement strand
ATTAGATAACACTAGAATTATAACATAAAAATAAAAATAAAAAAAGAGTTTAATTAAAAAATTAATATTATTAATAATATTAAAATTTAAAACTCTTAAATTTTAGTCGAAAGATTTATAGTGTTATTGTCGAAAAACGGGATTTTAGTGTGCCAAACTTGCTATTTTATATTTTATTATTAATATAATTAATTTTTCACCTTCTCTTTATTCAAATTTATGACATTACTTAAATTTTCAATACTAAAAGGAATTCATACTTTATTTATTTGTCTCTATTGTTCATTACTGAATTATTTATTAACTTTGATTGTTGTTTGCTGTATAATATCTCTATTATATGAAAATATTATTGGAGGTAATATCATGTTAACCTTAGTTAATATTTCAAAATATTACTATAGTAACAATTCTGTTACATGTGCATTGAGAAATATAAATTTAACATTTGATATTAGAGAATTTGTTTCTATTACTGGAGAATCAGGAAGTGGTAAAACAACTCTTTTAAATATTCTCTCTGGATTTGATTCTTACGAAGAAGGGGAAATCTATTTTAATGGAAAAGAAACCTCTTATTTTGATAAAAACGACTGGGAAGAATATCGTGAAAAAGAAATTTCTTTTATTTTTCAAAACTATGGTTTGATCGAGTCTTATAGCGTACTTGAAAACGTTATGGTTGCCTTTATGATTCAAGGAACGCCCTATAAAGAAAGCAAAACTAAAGCCAAAGAATTATTGTCTTTTGTTGGATTGGATAAATTATTAAAAAGAAAAGCCATTAAATTAAGCGGCGGACAAAAACAACGTTTAGCGATTGCTAGAGCGCTAGCAAAAAACACAAAAATTATCGTATGTGATGAACCTACCGGTAATTTAGATAGTGAAAACGGTGATATGATTCTTGCTTTATTAAAAAAAATTTCAAAAGATCGCTTAGTAATTGTTGTTACTCATAATCAAGGTCAAATTGAGCCTTTTGCCACAAGAAAAATACGTCTTCACGATGGAAGTGTAGTATTAGATGAATATGTATCACATCCTCAATCAACAGAAGAGTCAAATATTGTAAATCATAAAGTAAGCAATTTTAAAAAAGCCTTAAATTTTTCTTTTTGGAACATTAAATCACAACCAAAAAGAACTTTCTTATTATCTATGCTCTCTATTTTATCTGCTTTCTCTTCTTTTGTTTTTTATGGGAATTTTAAATCAAACATTGATGATAGTAAAACTAGAATTATTGACGATTCTATTTTTGTAAATCATGACGAAACAAGAATGCTAGTAAAAAATAGTGATTCATCAATAGTAAGTGATCAAGATTATGCAAATTGCAAAATAGATAACGTTACCTCTATTGAACCTTATGACTATATTACCGACATAAATTATTATCGCCCTAATGAAGGTTATAGAATGAAATACTCTGGAGGAACCATTTCTGGTGGCCCTAATAGTGGTCAAGTAGTTGATAGTTCTTCTTATATTTTAATCGATGAAACAATGTTTATGCGTTCATCTTACGCCCTTTCAGATAGCGATTTAAAAATAGGTAGACTACCTACTAACGAATTTGAAATGGTGGTATATTCTTCAAATTTATCATTATTAAATACTCAAGAAAAAGTATTTTTCAAAAACTCCACAAAATGGGGGATCGACACTTATTTTCAGTATGATATTAAAATTGTTGGTATTTTAAAACAAAAACAAAAACAAGCTTTTTTCTCTAATGATATTTGTAACTTGTTAAATATGACACAATATGATATAAAAGCTAGAATAAACTTTAGAGAAAAAAGATATAATTATTTTTCATCAAAAATGTTGCAATTTAGTTATGTTGCAATCGACGAAAGACTAACTGGTTATCAAGTATCTCTTGATAAAAATTCTTATTCTACTTTAAAAGAAGCGTACGATTATGAATCAAAAATTAATTTCTTTATTAATAATCAAAATTATATTAAAGACGTAAAATTTGTTATGGATTCTTCTCTTCTTTTTGAAGGGCCAGAAATTGCTATTGGAATTTCAAAAGATTTTTTTAATGAACTATATCAAGAAACAAATATAAATAATCAATTTGCTATCTATTTAACTGATTTAGCATACTACGATGATGTATCAACAAAATTAATGAATATGGATTACATATCTTTATCTTGTTATAAAGCAAGTTTAACTGATTATGATACATCTAAAGTAATTATACGATACGTAAATTTAGGTATATCAATTTTTGCTTTATTCATTATTAATTTATTGGTAATATTACTAGGATATCAAACACTAAAGTTCAAAAAAGGCGATTTTATTACATTAAAGATGCTTGGTCTAAAAAATAAACTCTGTTCATTATCAATTTATTTTGAACTATTAATTTATGGCTTAGTATCTAACTTATTATTACTAGGAACATGTATAACTATTAAAAAAACATGTAGAGCAGCCTTATTAAAAAATCTATTTAAATACATTAGATTCTACGATTATCTAATTGTCTTTTTCATCAGCATGTTAGTTTTACTTTTTATTGGAAGAAAATTTAGTAAATTCCTTGAAAAGAAAGTCAAAGTAACTTCGTTAAAGGAGGACTAATTATGATAAAAATTACTAAATTAAATAAGTATTACAATAAGAACAAGTCTAATGAAATTCATGTTGTAAATGATGTTACAATATCATTTCCTAATACTGGTTTAGTATCTATTTTTGGTGAGTCAGGAAGCGGTAAAACCACTTTATTAAATCTGATTGGTGGATTAGATTCCTTCCATTCTGGAGAAATAAATATAGATGACCAAGTTATATCAAAATATTCATCAAAAACTATTGATAAACTAAGAAACGAAAAGATTGGTTATGTATTCCAAAATTATCTTCTTCTAAACAATAAAACTGTCTATGAAAACTTAGATATTGTTTTGAGTATGTATAATCTTTCTCCAAAAGAAAAAGAACAGCGAATCGATTATGTTTTAAAAGCTGTCGAAATGTATAAATATAAGAAAAAGTTGGTCAGCGAACTTTCTGGAGGACAACAACAAAGAGTTGCTATTTCTCGAGCTTTAATCAAATCACCATCATTAATTCTAGCGGATGAACCAACCGGAAATCTTGATGAAAAAAACACAATTCAAATCATGAATATTCTTAAAAAAATCAGCAAAAACATCTTGGTTATTTTAGTCTCACATGAAAAGAATTTAGCTTTAAGTTATTCTGATTACTCTATTGAAATCAAAGATGGGGAAATTATAAGCACTAACGAAATACGTAATTCCTCTTCTTATCAATATGAAGATGATCAAAATATATATTTAAAAGACTATAAAAATAAAGAAATAAAAAATGACAACATTAATCTCTCCTTTTATTCAAACGATAACTCTTCTTTAAAACTTGATATTATTGAAAAAAATGGAAGATTTTATATATCTAGTAATTCCAAAATCGTTCTTTTAGATCAAAACTCAGAAATTAAATTAATAAACGATCATAAAAAAGAATTAGAAGTTGAAAAAGAAGTTGAAGAGAATACTTTCTCTTTACAAAATCTTGAATATGTTAAATCTCCTTCTTTACCATTAAAAGATCAAATTAATTTAGCAATAAATAACAACAAAAGAAATAAAAGAAAATCTTTTTGGTTATCTTTCCCTTTATTTATTATTATCATCGCCTTAATTATTAGTGTACAAAGTGTTTTTTCTGCTTCTTATGTTGATAAAAAGCATTTAGGAACTTCTCATTCCAACATATACAACATCACAGTAGAGACTTTAAATCCTTCTATAGATCAAGAAGTCTATAGTTTTGGTTTTTCTAAATTTTATGATGATTTATTAGAAAATAATCCTAATGTTTATCCTATTTTAAATGTCTCTGCTCGTTTCACTTATACAAAACCTACATTTAATCAAATAGGAACAAAAAAATATGATATTTCAGAGTTCTCTTTATTACCTTTATCTTACATTAATTCAAGCAATTTAATCTATGGAAGAATGCCACAAAACGCTGATGAAATAGTTGTTGAAAAATGGGTACTTGAAAAGGCATTAGAAGGAACAACTTTAACAAATTTCATGGAATTAAAATCTTTTATTAATAGCTATATCACCTTAAAAAATAAAGATGATAACTTTAAAATCGTTGGTATTTCTTCAACAGAAGAAAACGCTATATACATGAATAAATGGTATATTATCAATTTATATCCTTCGACAATTAGAAATGAAGGTCATAAAATATGTTCATATAGTGAGATCGAAGAATATTTACAAAAAGAAATCACTAAGCCTAGTGGTAAATATTCTGCAATAAAAAATTCTTCTCGCTTAGACAACTTAGTGACTACTTATGAATTAAATAACGACTCCGAATTATTATTAACTTTTGAGGATTCTTTATTTTTAACCGATTGTCCTTTTGATATCATTGTCAGTGATGATTTATACCCTCAAGTGGTCCGTTCCGTCTTAAAAGCAAGCGGATCCGTTTTAGATTTATTTATTAAAAATAAAGAGGATGTACTTCACTTAGAAGACTTTCTTTCTTCGCGAAAAGCCTATTATTCTTCTGGTAAATTAATTGCTAACGAAGAAAATGGTTTTGTCAGTTCAATTGTAAAAGAAGAAAAAAAAATAAGAATTACTTTTGAAGGAAAATCTCTTTATAATAATAAATTAGCTTCGCATATAGAAGATTCAAAAAAAGCAGTTAATTCTCGATTATTAATAAGTTTTGCAATTATATTAGTATCCATCTTAATTGTGTATTTTACAATGCAATCATTCGCAATTAACGGAATGAAAGAAATTGGAATTTATCGATCAATTGGTATTAGTAAGAAAAACATATTATTCATCTATGCCCTTCAAACATTTATTATTTCCTTAAAAACCACTTTCTTAGGTGGAACTCTATGTTATCTATTATCTAATCTAGTTAGTCTATTAGTTCCTATTCTAAATTATTCTCCTATTTCTTTTGGATTATATTCAATAATTACTTTATCAATGATTATTCTAAATGTATTAATTGGTATTATTCCTATTTCTATTAAGTTAAGATTAACTCCATACCAAATATTATCTAGATATGATGTTTAATTTTTAATGTGTTTTTTAATAAGTTCTTTCACTTTTTTTAAATCTTTTTTTGCTTCTGGTATTGTAGGTATTGTAATCCAAGTATGAATCATGCCTTTTCTAACAAACAATTCCGTTTCTACATTATCTTGCTTTAATTTTTTATACATCAAAACACTATCATCATATAAATATTCTGTGGTTGAAACGTATAAATAAATTGGTTTCATTCCTTTAAAATCACCATATAAAGGAGAAACATAAGGATTTTTTAATAATTCTTCATTATCTAATAAATATTCTTTTTTTACTTCCTCTGCAAGATTAGCTACCGCACATTCAGTTTCATAATTATTTATATAACTATCTAGTTCTTTATCAAATTGTACGCACGGAGAAAAAGCAAATGCTACACTTGGTAAATCTAAACCATTATCCTTAATTTTTAATAAAAGCGATAATACTAAATTTCCTCCCGCGCTTTCTCCCATTAAAACAATTTTATTAGAAGAATATTTTTCTAATAATTTTTTATATCCTTCAAAACATGCATTAATCCCATAAGGATATGGGTTTTCTGGCGCTAATGGATATTCAATTGCAAGTACATTTAAGTCTAGTTTTTTCGCTAAATACGTGGTAAATAATGTCCTTGTTTCAATGCTACCAACAACAAATCCTCCTCCATGAATATAATAGATTATTTTATCTTTGGGATTTGTTTCTTTACAAACAAAATGATACGAAATATTATTTTCTTCATATCTATTTATTTTCACTTTTTTAGGAAGTATCAGATATTTATTTTGTTTCTTTTCATCATCTCTCCTTTTTTTATAATTAAAAGGATGTTTCGAATCATATTTCTTTCTTCCTTTTTTACATACAATGAATACTATTCTATTAATTAGACTCATCTTTTCCCCTCTATGAAAGATTATTAATATATTTTATTATATTTGTTTCTAAATCTTCCCAAGAAACTACTTCTCGCATATTTTTTGCTATTGTTGTTGTCGCTATTCCTTCGTTTTTTCCTTTAACGGCCACTTCCATTGCTTGTTTTACTTTTGCTTCTTCTACTCCACAAGCTTCATATATCCAAAGTAATAGTTCTGGACATAATAATTTTGAATATACTCTTGATTTTGCGCTTGCTTCCCAAGTTAAAGTTCCTGCTTCAATGCTTGGATATAACCAAGAATCAAAGAAATGCCATTTTTGGTTTGGTGAATGTTGGGACTTATCAACTAATATCCCTTTTTCTTTTGCGTAATCAATATATCCTTCACTACTTTGTTGATAATTCTCAATAAATTCATCCGAATAAGGATAATGTTCTTGTTTTGTTTCTAAAAAAGTAGCAATTCCTTTCATAGTTATTACTCCATTAATTACATAAGGAGTATCAACATTAATGTCCTCTTTATTATCTTCACCATTTCCTTCATTAATTGGGTCTCCATAACCATAAAAACGAATATTGTCAATTCCACAATCCATTGTAGAAGAAATACTAGTTTCACTAGAAAAAATGAGGCTTATTTCTTCTTTACCTTCTACATAAATTTCTACATTTCTAATAATCTCTCCGTTTTTTGTTCCAACAAATGTTTGTCCATCACTTATTTGAATTTTTGTATATGTTCTTTCTTGTTTTATATCTAACAAGATCTTACTATATCCTTTTGATTTTATTTTTAATACTCTCTCTTCATTTGTTGCATTAATAGGAAGACGCATTCCAAGAGTATTATCATCTATTTTTGCTGATGATGTTTGTGATACTTTTCCATCAGCTTCAATTAATCCATCATAATAAATATTATGCGCGTTAGCACTCATATTACCTTTTGTGATATCTTCAAAATCTATTGTTTTTAATAAGGATATTTCTTTTATTTCACTTGAAGAATCGACACTATTTGAAGAACTTGCTTTATTTGAACTTGTTTCATTACTTGTATTAACAGAAGTTACCGATGTTGTTTCGTTATTTGTTGATGGTGTACTTGTTTCGTTCGAAGAATCACTAATCATTGTAGAACTTTTACTACTTTCAAAAGAACTATCTGTAGTTGGCGGTTGATTACAAGAAATAAGACATATGCATAATGCTAATATTATACTTAAACGTTTTTTTGACATAAATTATTTACTCCTTTTTTTATTATACATAATTTTTGAATATATCATCTATTAAATGTAATTTTAAAATTCAAAAAATATTTTTCAAAACATAATATAAATAACCTAAGTTGAAAGATAGATACAAATACTTTTTTTGTTGTAAACATATCATCAACGCAAAAAAAGACCACAAAATATTGTGATTTTGATTGCCTTTATATGTTCACTTACTATAATTTTATTCAAATTAAATTGTCAAATTTATTTAAAATGAACTTGTTTTGTTAAAAATTGTAACAATGCAGACCGAATCTGAACGAATTTTACAAAAAGTATTTGAATTTATTTAAAACTCATAGTCGTACACAATCGAACAATCTAAGTATTTGTATTAGTTATTCTAGAAAGTGTGATATAGGCTGAATATAGATTATCATTTTCAGTTGCTTGCAAAATGTAATCACCTTAAAAAGAAAAAAGACCGCTCTTTAAGAGAGTTCCAATGGGGATTAAAATTGGTTTAATCAACTTTCACGATGCCGATAGGCGAATATAAGGACACTTTCTTATGAACCGATTATCAGTTCTGGTAATGAATCTTTGCTGATTTATCGCAAAGGAAATGTCGACATAAGCAAAAGGCCGGTGATCAAAATACGTGATGGCCCAGAAATTAAAATAAGTAAACACTAGCTACGACGATGTGTATCAAAGATATTAATGCGGCCACGAAGCACAGCCCACACAGCACGTATTTGCGATACATTATGCCGATCGAAAGGAAATAGGCAAAGAATGCATGCACCGCGAGAAAGGAAAGTATCTCTAAAGGGACGCTAAGAGGCCATCTGCTGGCGCAGAAACAAAAGAAATAGGCTATGCAAAAAACAACGAACGACGCAACAATAAGGCCATTTGCTATTTTTTCTCTTGCTGCGATTGGAGCAACGTCCCTTGGGTCGTTAGGATCGACGCCAAATTCCTTTTTAAGTCTTACGGTAGCCTTTTCGTCCGGCAATCGTGTTCCGGCCCTCCAGGCAGCGATCTCTTCTTCATCAATCGCCAGTTTATAAATCACGGTCTTCTCGGAGACCAATTTCCTCAACTTGATTCTTCTCAATAGGTTATTCATAAATGCAATTCCCCCCTGGGTCCTCAATTTTGCGATTCTGTTCAAATCCTTCGCGTAAGTGAGCATTCTCTCGGTCCTACCCAAAAATGAATACGTGAAAGAAGCGGTTATGGACGTCGCGAACCAATTGGTGCTTATATAGACCGTCTCGTAGTACCTGAACATATCGTCTCTATATATTATATTATACAGTGTCCTCTTTTTCAAAGGCGATTTATCTTTTTATCAGAATAAACGCACAAATTAATTATAAGCTGTAAGAAAGAATATAAAATACAATCTTACGGCTTTTTTTATGTGGATTTATGTTGTATAATGATAGTGAAATATGATTTTTAATATTCATATATAAATATATGA
>JAQXGN010000027.1 GCA_029006735.1 Caryophanales bacterium | reverse complement strand
ATTTGACGACCAATTTCCATTCTTTCTTCTTTTGTATAGTTCATAAAGATACTCCTTTCTGTATACAATTATAAAACTAGTGTCGACAAGCGGCGAGTTTATGTATACACCTATGCGCATAGGTGTATACATAAACATTAATAGTGTCTACTTTATTAATAGCACTTCAATTAAAAACATATATTTTGACTATTCATTAATAGCATATTGACAAAGAGCGGGGGGGGTATTATTACAATATAAATATTATTGCAGTGATAATAAAAAATAATGGAGGAGTTTGAATATGAAATTTAAAAAAAGACCTGTGAATGTATTTAATTTTGTTTTTATGTCTATTTGGTTTGTTTTTGCGACAGTATTGTTTGTTGTTGCACTTACAGTATTCCTTAAGGCTCGCAATTCAGAAGACGCTGACATGATTTCAACTTGGTTTATTTGTGGCGCTATTTGCTGTGTCCCAATTATTGCTCAAATCTTAAAATTAATTACTGATCAAACTAAAAAATCATTTAGACAAGGAGCAAATGAATATGATGTTACAGTAAGTGATTCATCTGTAACAGTAAAAAATAGAGCACTATCTAGTGCTATTATTGGATTTTTTGCAGCCATTCTTGCTTCCCTAGCTATTGGTATGTTTCTTTTACCAGTTTTCTTAATTAAAGAAATTATATTTTTAATTAAATGTATCGTTACATTTGTCAAACAAAGTAAAGCAAAAAAAGCAAATAATGTAAATGTTGAAAAATAATAGATTATAGTTAGGAGATGGTAATAAAATGAATAAGAATCATTTTACTTTTGTCAATGATATCTGTTATGCTGTTAGCAATTATAACAGTGAAAGATGTTATAATATTGTAAAAAATGAAATAAAAACTCTTGCTGGTGCAGATAAAGGCTTCATAAATCTTATTTTAAGTTCGACTGGTAGTTCTTTCAAAAACTATGTTTTATATGTTCCAGTTTATGAGGTGTCATATACTGTAACATATACATGGGACACTAAAGAAGAAACAAGTGATCAAATTATTACTACACACCATACAAATAAAGTATCAGATACAAAATATTTCTATAATGGATGTTATAATTCGCTTGCAGTTAATCAATTAAACAATTGCGATAAACTTTATATTGTAAATGATTGTTCTCAATTCCCAGAATATAATGATAGTGTTTATTTATCTAGATCTGAACTTGAATCTAGAACAAATAATATAATAAGACAAGAAGCACCAACTAATTCTGAAACATTTCTTAATTCGATGAGTTTTGGAAAAGTTATTTTTGTACCTATTAGAATTTTTGAAGTAAATTATCAAGGTGCTAGATATGATTTATATATTAATGAACATAATGGCAAAATTCATTACACATATCCAGTAGATCAACAAGTATTAATTGAAACTGAAAAGGTTCAAAAAACTGTATTAATTTTAAAAATTATTTCTATAGTTGCTACAATTTTACTATTAATAGGTTCTATTGCAAAAGGATTTGTAGTAAATAATTTTTGGCTAACAGCATTATCTGTTATCTTATATATAGTAATATTTGTTTTCTTAGGGAAAAGTTGTCTAAAAAGTGGCAAACAAAATATTATTAATTACTTTGGAAAATATGGAGTAAATAAAGGTAAATTTATTAAATCATTTATCATTTTGGATATTTTAAGTGTTATCTTATTTGTTCTTAGTATGATTCTTATTAAGTAATAAATGAATTTTAATTACTACAATTCAGTTAATGTATAACATAAGAACAATAGTATTTGTTTTCTTTGTTTTTGGCTCTATAAATAATTTTATGGTTTTGTAGGGCTAAGTCAAATTTATTTAAGTGGCGCATTTAGGGTCAGGGATGTTAATCATGACCTTTTTTGGTGTTTTGGATAAGAATAATTCGTTTATAAAATCTGTCTCTATTTCTATATCCTGACATCACATTTTTAAACTCTTTTACGCGTTTATTAGTTCCTTCGATAGTGCCATTAGATAATCGTTTACCTTTGTATTTTATAAAAGAATTTATTATGTATTGTTTATAGTGATTCCAAGTATTACCACACGATACAAACTCTGGAGAAGTAGAGTTTAATAATGACTTAATTATTGATTCAAAATAAGATGGAGCTTTCTCAAAAGTAAGGTGTTTTAATTCTAAATAAATAGTTTGAATTTTAAGATAAGCATAGCATAACTATTGATCTTGTTTTACAAAGCGCATAAAACGATTGTGGTAAGATATAGTCATTCCGGATTTCAAAGTCATATATTATGAAAAAGTTTTTTAGCGATTGTGATATAACTATCATACATATGTAAGAACGAATATAAGAAAGTGTTCTATTCTTAATAATATCAATTATTTTATACCTTAATTGGAAGTGTAGGGTTTTACCCTATAAAAATTATTGTGATTTTAAAACTTTAAAAATCTTAAAGAACAACTTCTTCTTTTTTGCTTTGCTATCTAAAATTGATGTAATCAATAAAAAAATCGGATTTGCTATTATTTTTTAGTTATGATACTATTTTTTTAGGAGAGAAAATATATGAATCAAATATTATTAAAATCTGTAGATGGTTATGAATTATGTCTTAGTTTATTTGAAGTAGAAAATGCAAAAGCTACTATTCAAGTAATGCATGGTATGGAAGAACATAAAGAAAGATATACTAGATTAGCTTTAGATCTCAATAAAAATGGTTATAATGTTGTTGTTCCAGATATGAGAGGCCATGGTGAACATGCGGAAATACTAGGCTATTTCTCTAAAAAAGATGGAGATAAATTATTGGTTGAAGATCAAGTTATTATTTCTAATTTTATTAAAGAAAGATATAAAACAAAAATC
The DNA here is from genome assembly GCA_029006735.1 of Caryophanales bacterium. GTDB lineage: Bacteria > Bacillota_I > Bacilli_A > RFN20 > CAG-449 > UBA3210. The sequence goes on along the minus strand of JAQXGN010000027.1, from coordinate 27,936 downwards.
TATATTTTTGCTCACTCAATGGGTACTATTACATGTAGAAATCTATTAATGAAACATTCAAATGATTATGAAAAAGTTATTTTATCAGGGTATCCAAATCCTCAACCAATCGCAGGATTAGCAGTAGCGATATCAAGTGTAGTTCAATTCTTCCGTGGAGATAAGTATTTTTCTCGATTCGTAGAAAACCTTGCGATTGGATCATTTAATAAATCAATAAAGAATCCACGTACTGATTTTGATTGGTTGAGTTATAATGAAAAGAATGTTGATGACTATATTAAAGATCCTTTCTGTGGCCATGGATTTAAAATATCTTCATGTAAAACATTATTCAAACTAGTTCAAAACTTAGGTAAAGTAAAGAATTATATTAATGTAAATAACGAGTTACCTATTTTATTAATTAGCGGTGAAGATGATCCTTGTACAGGAAAAGAAAAAGGAAGAAATGCTTCTTTAGAGGTATTAAAAAAAGCCGGATTTAATAAAAATACAGTAATAACATATCCTAAAATGAGACATGAAATGCTCAATGAAGATAGATATGATTTGGTTCATAGTGATATCATTAATTTTTATAACTTCTAGTTTTTGCTGAAAAAGTTTAATGAAAGTATTATTCTACTGTTGGTAGAATAGTACTTTTTTTATGTAGAATAAATTCTATTGAAAGTAGAGTGGGTTTTTGATCATTAATTATTAAAATAATTATGTAGGAGGATTTTCTCATGGGAATAGTAGTATATTGTGATGCTGGATCCAATTTATTTAATTATATTTTAAAAAATAAAAATCTTGATGTTAATGTATTATCAATGACTCTTGATGTTGATGATAGAAGTATGAAGCTTTATGACGAAAACCTTAATCTTGATGAATTTGCAAGTGAATTTTATAACAAAATGAGAAAAGGTTGTAAAGTAAAAACAGCTTTAGTAAGTACTGGGTTACTTCTGGAAGAATTTAAAAAACAAGTTGATTTAGGGAATCAAGTTATCTGTTTTACAATGAGTAAAAACATTTCTGGGACTTATCAATCCGCTAATATCGCTGCTGAAGAGATTAATTCTTCATTTGGCAAAAAAATGGTATATATTGTCGATTCAATGACTGCAGGATTTGGTGAAGGTATGCAAGCTTTAAGTGCAGCTCAAGATATTAAAGAAGGTTATTCATTTGATGAAGTTTGCACTAGGGCAGATGATAGAGTATTTAAAACTAGAAGCGAATTTATGGTTGATGATGCTAAGTATTTAGCAAAAACAGGAAGAGTAAATCCTATTGTAGCTAAAATTGCTAGTGTTTTAGGAATAAAGGTTCTATTATATGGTTCACCAAGAGGAAAAATTGAGATGACTAATAAAGTTCATGGACGTATGATGGCTCTTAAAACCATGACAAAAGTATTATTATCACATATTAAAGATAATAACTCGATAGTTTATATTTCTCATTGTGATTGCTTAGAAGATGCAAATAGATTGAAAAAGTTTATTAATGATGGTGGAGTTCCTAATGTAGAAATTCATCATCATGATTTTGTTACAGGCGCACATATTGGCCCTGGATCAATCGCAGTATTCTATGAAGGTATAAATCGTGATTAATTAGTTTATTTAATATAGCTTTTACTTTATAATAAATAAAGTAGGAGCTTTTTTTTATGAGAATTGGAATCATTGGAAGTGGACCAAGTGGATTAATGTGTGCTATAGAAGCAGCAAAAAAAGGACATGAGGTTTTCATATTAGAAAAAAATGAAAAGGCTGGCAAGAAAATATATATTACTGGAAAAGGTCGTTGTAATGTTACTAATGCTTGCTCAACTAATGAGTTTATTAATAATGTTGTTCATAATGGACGTTTTTTATATTCTTCAATTAATGCTTTTTCTAGCCAAGATACAATCTCATTTTTTGAATCACACGGAGTTCCTCTTGTAATAGAAAGAGGAAATCGCGTTTTTCCTCAAAGCTATCACGCAAGTGATATTACTAAGGCTTTAGTTGATGAATGCAAAAAATATGGGACAAGAATTTATTATCATGTTAAGATTACTAGTATAAAAAAAGAGGATGATATATTTATTGTCTCTTATAATGGAGTAAATTTATTAGTAGATAAATTAGTAGTCGCAACAGGAGGATTATCTTATCCAAGCACTGGTTCTACTGGAGATGGTTATGCTATTGCAACACAGTTTGGCCATACTATTATTGATACAAAACCTGCTCTTTGTTTATTGAAGGTTAAAGATCAAGTTAGTTATGATGCAAAAGGATTAACATTAAAAAATGTTGCTTTATATGCATATAATGATCATTTTAATAAATTTTTCAAAGGTGAAATGATGTTTGGCCCAGGTTATATTGATGGTCCTATTGTTTTATCTATGTCAAGCCTAGTTAATGAAGAGAAAGTATTAAGGCTATATATTGACTTAAAGATGGGATTAACTCATGAACAATTAGATGCAAGATTAGTTAGAGATTTTTCAGAAAATCCTAATAAAACTCTTAAGGAAGAACTTATGAAATTATTGCCTATACAAATGATTAGTGATTTCTTAAAAAGAGTAAACATCCCTTCAAACTTTAAAGTAGGATTGATAAAAAAAGAACAACGAGAAAAAATTGTTCAGTATTTAAAAAGATATGATTTAGAATATATGGGGCTAGGTGATTATAATCGTGCAATTATAACTAAAGGAGGTGTATCTACTAAAGAGATAAATCCAAAAACATTTGAATCAAAGATTACATCAAATTTATATTTTATTGGTGAAGTACTTGATGTAGATGCATTTACTGGAGGGTTTAATATGCAGATTGCTTTATCTAGTGGATACTCATGTGGATTTAATATTTAAAAATATTAATGACAAATGGTTTAATTAATAATAAAATAATTTTGGAGAAAAGTGTTGATACTTATGGAAAAAGAAAACTATTTAGAAAAAACAAGTTTATATATTGAAAGTCAAGAAAAAAAATTAATCGAAAATGAGATTAATTATTCTAAAGAGCTTTCTTCTTTAGTGTGCAATGAAATTAAATTATTGAGTGGTGCGGTTAAAAATGAATTAGATCAATATAATGAAATGGAAAAAAATATGGCAACTTTTCAAAAGAATTCACTTAATAAATTATCAGATAGAGCTAACATAAAATTAAATGATGCTTTAGCAAAATGGAGGATTTTCTAATATGAATAATGAAAAAGTACTTCCAATAAAAGAAGCTAAAACAATTGTTGATAGTAATAATAGTTTATTAAAAAAATATAACGAATTGATGATTGCAAGTAAAAAAATATCATTAAAAAAGATTAGTGAAGCTGATAGTAAGTTTGAATTATTAAATGGAGAACAAGAAGAGTATTTTAATTCTCGTATTGGTGAATTTAAAGAATTATATGCTTCTTATCAAAAAAAGATAAAAGAAGAACAAAAGGAAAAACAAATTCTTAATTATATGGTCGCTATGTTAGTTAAGTCTGTTTCGGAGGATTTTTAATATGCATGATATTAAAGATGTGGATATTTTAAATATTGATATTAAAAAAGCCTATCAAGAAAACGTGGAAGAATATAATAAGGCAGTTAGAGATTATCAAGAGTTAAAGAAATTGAACTTAAATTATATTATCGGTAATAATTTAGGTGATTTAGATGAACAAAAAGAAAAGTATATTGAAAATTTGAAATGCTTTGATGATATCAAATTAAAAGTTATTTCTTTAGAAGAAAAAATATCTAAATTATTAGAATATGTTGATTTGATTAAAGTTTTTTGTAATGAATTTAACTCAAAATTAGAAAGAATTTACCTTTGTAATAAAGAGGGAAAATACCATCAAATTATTGAAATATTGAATACAGTTGATTTATCAATTTTTGAAAATCCTTATCATATTGAATATTTATCAAATGCTGAACAAGCTTTTTATTGGACAAAGGTTAAAGCATATAGTGAATATTTAAAAAGAAATGGTAATGATTACGATGCAATCGTAGATTATATTGCTTGTTCAAAGAAGATTAGAGTACATACTTCTTATCATACAGATAAAGTATTAAAAAAAGATATTCGTTTATTTGAAGGGAAAGATTCTTCTTGTTATATTGAAGACGCATATAAATTTTTCATGTTGTATCATCAAGATAAGATGAAAAAGATTGATATGAATAGTTTTGGTGAGTTTGATTATTATTTCCAACTATTTAATGCGATTAAGGAAGATTCAAAGAATTTCTCTAAAAATGGAAGAGATTTATTTTTTGAGTATGAAAAAACTTATATGTCTTGGTTTAATAATTTATCTATAATTGCATTTTATAAATTAAAAGATTTATCTTTGTCAATTAAATTATTTAATATGACTAGTTCTTTTAATAAGTCATTAATTAAAGATAATTATTATCGAGAATCAACTACAGAAAAAGAATTTAAAAGATATTTTGAAGAAAATATTCTTGCAACATGTACTAAAGAAGAAATGCGCTTGATATTACGTCAAAATTCACGTAATGAAGATGTATCTGATTTAGTAAATATTCTTTGTTCATCGAAAATTCAAATTGCATATATTAATGAAATTGTTAATGAATTAAGCAATTTATTATCAATATATTTAAGATGGGAATTGGTAACAAGATTAATTGAAGAATATAAAGAAGAAGCACATAGAAAACTGATTGAAACATTATTGAATAATTGCTTAAGAAGACAATTTATTTCTCTAAAATTACCGGTGATTTGTCATTATTTATATGTTGCTTATCATTATAGTGATGATAAGAATAATCTTCATAAGATAGAAACTTTTGCAAAGAGAATTTTCAATTCACCAAAAGTATATCGCTGCCGTCACAAATTAGAAGGATTTGAAATCATTCAAATTTATCGTATGTCTACTAATAAACCATTTAATAAAAAAGATTCAATGTATTATTTTGGTAGTTCATCTTCAGTTGTTACAGGTGAAGATACATTTAGACCAAAAATAAAAGGATATATTAGTTTTTGCAAAACAATGGTTTTCATCCTTATGGCGCTTTGTATTATTTCATCAGTTATTATCTTAACTTCAAAAAATAGTGAGGGAGTACAGGGTATTTATAATCCAATTGCGTATGAAATTACGGGTATTTTACTTGCTTCTATTTCTGCATTATGGACTTTTAAAATAGTATATTTTTCTTCCGATGATGAAATAGGTGCGATTATTTCTCGTTATTTTATTGTTATTATTTTAGTAATAGGTACTATTATATATTCTTATCTTCAATTTGTTCGTATATTTAATATACCTTCATTCCTTGATTCAATTTTCCCTAATTTAACTTTAAGATTCAATGCAAATGCATATAATATTTCTATTGTTTCTGCAGTTATTGGAGCGATCTTTAATTTATCATCATATTTCTATATCAATAAAAGAGAATCACGTTTCTTACGTATCTTTACTTCTATTTTAACTAGTGTAATTGCTGTTTATTTAATTGCATTAATGGCATATACAATTTTTACTTGGACTCCACCAATTATTGATTAGTTTTCATAGTTGAGTCTTTTAATTATGATTAATTGAAGTAAATTAATTGTTTCATACATTAATAAAGCAATAAGGGATAAAAAGATAATTCCCATCATTACTAAATCCATTTTAAAAACTTGCCCACCATATAATATTAGGTAACCAATTCCATTTCTTGATGCAATAAACTCTCCAACTATTACACCAACCCATGATAATCCAACATTTACTTTTATAATAGATAAAAGATTATTAAGGTTACTAGGATATACTATTTTAAATAGGATTTGTATTTTGTTTGCCCCTAAAATCTTCATCATTTTGATTAAATCTTCATCAACATTATTAAAATAATTTAATGTCGAAATAATAGTAATAATAATGCTAAAAGATATACTAACTGCAATAATCCCTTTTAATGATGTTCCAAACCAAATAATAAAAATAATTCCTAATGCTGATTTTGGTATGGCATTTAAAATAGTAAGATAAGGATCTATTATTCTTTTTACGTATTTTGACATGTAAAGAATTGTCGCGATAATTATGCCAGAAAAAGAAGAAATGATTAAAGAAAGAAGAGCTTCTATTGTTGAAGTTTTTATATGAGGAAATATACTTTGATCTACTAAATATGAATAGAATAAAGAGATTACTTTAGAAGGACTAGAAAATAAAAAAGAGTTAATAATATTAAATCTAGACAATAACTCCCAAATAAGAAAAAAACTAATGAATAGAAGAATTTGCAAAGATAGAATCACAATTTTTTCTTTCTTTTTTTTATCTTTATATTCCTGTAAAGATTTCATTTTCCCACCTAATATATGATATGCTTTTTCTATTATTAATTGATAAAGATAGATACAAGCCTAATTAATTATTCATTCGCTAATAAATCAAATATTTCTTTATAAAATTGGTGAAATTCTTCCATTTTTCTTCTTTGATTTGGCTTTATATTTTTAAATGGTAATCTTATTTCTTTTTTAATTTGACTTGGTCTATTTGATAAGACAATAATCCGATCAGAAATAGATATTGATTCATAGATATCATGAGTAATCATTAGAACAGACTTTTTTTCCTCTTTAATTATAGTATAGATATCATCTTGTAATGATAATCTAGTTTGTGCATCTAATGCAGAAAATGGCTCATCAAGTAATAATAAATCAGGCTTTAAAGATAAGGTTCTAATTAAACTTACTCTTTGTTTCATTCCTCCAGAAAGCGACTTAGGGTAATAATTTAAAAAATCATTTAATCCATATTTGTTTGCTAAAGATAAGGCATATCTCTGGTTATCCAATGTATTTTTCTTTGTTATTTTTAGACCAAATAATATATTGTCTTTAACATTTTTCCATGATAAAAGATTGTCTTTTTGAAACATATAACCCAATTTACAATTTATTTTAATTTCTCCTTTTGTAATATCTTCTAATGAAGATAGGATATTTAATATAGTTGATTTTCCACATCCAGAAGGGCCTAATATACATACAATTTCTTCATTATTTACATCAAAAGATATGTTTTTTAATACTTTAGTTTCGCCTAAAGATGAGAAAAAACTCTTGTTTACATTATCTAATTTAATTAAACTATCCACATTATCACCTAGATTATATTATTATCTTTAAAAAAATTAGTTCCAATATATTGGAACAACCTAAAAAAAAATATATACTTATGATGTGTGGTAAATAGGTATGAATAAGTTTATTAACAATTTCTATTCTTTGTATTCAAATGATGATCGAGTAACATATCAAGCAATTTTAGAAAAGAAAGATTGGATGTTTCGACCATTGTTTTTTATGATGACATTTGAGGGAATTGAAGTAGAAGGTAAAATAATTTATCCGGATTTATTCGCATTAATGGATAAGGCAATTCATTTTAAAAAAGCTGAATTTCATCAATCTTTATTTGAAGATAATCTAAATAAGAAAGATGATATTATTAATGGATTTAATAAAAGTTATCGTTTGAGATATGCTTTCGAAAATATCGTAAATATTAGTAAAAAGGCTGCTTTTTTTGTCGAAATGGATTTTTCCAAAATTGATAAAAAATCTTATAATGAGTTAGTCGCAAATTTTTATCCTTGTATCAGTGAAGTGAAGGATTTAGATTTGTTTTATAATGAAAATAGTCCAATTGACTTAATTAAGTTTGCGATGTATGGAGAGAATAACTCATGGGTCTTTATTTTAGATATTAATGCATTAATAAATGATCGTTATTATATGAATTTTATGAAGAAAATATGGTATAATCCTTCATTATTAGATGATGAGATGATTGAAACATTAAAAGAAATATCATCCACCATTGAGGTTCCTTTGGAGGAATATTATGGAAAATAACAAGAATTATGGAATATATCATTCAATGTATACATTTAAAAAATATCCATTAGAATTTGAAGGATATTTATTTCCTATTTTTGAGGAAGTAGTCAAAAGAGTAGTAGATAGAGTATCTTCTTCCGAAGGGATTAAAAAGAATGTTGATGTATTTATCTGTTTAAATTATTTAGTTGAAGAACATATTTTTAATATGAATTTATTAACTAAAGAAATAATTGAGAAATTTTTAGAGTCTAAAGAATATTCAGACCACTTAATATTAATTACAGTCGATAAAATATTTTTTAATGAATATTTAGAATATAAATCAGTTTCGATTATTGATCGATATAATCCATTAATATCTTCATTAACTTTTTATTTAAATTTTATCATTAATAAATATGAACAAATTCCAAGTACTAATGAATTAGATATTGCATTAAAACTTGATATGTTGAAAAAAGGATTTTTAATGACAAAATCAGTTATTTCATTATTATGTGATGGATTTGAAACGGAAGCATTTTCAACGTGGAGAACAATTCATGAACTAGAATGTATTGTCAAAATAATTGATAAATATCCTAGCGTTTCAAAAGGATATTATGAACATATTGGATATAATAAAATCTATCGAAGCAACGATTTACCTAAAGAACAAGTTGATGAATTCTACACTAAAATTAAAGGTAAGATTAAAGAACATGATTTAAAGTCAAAAGATCTAAAGAAATTTTTAGAATATGGATGGTTGTATGAAGTACCTAATTGGGAAAAAGATTATCCAGAAATGAAATTGAATTTCCGGAAAGGAATTGAACTTGTCGCAGGTCTATCTGCTTATTCACAATTATATGAATCAAGTAGTGAAATTGCCCATGGTTCAAGCTTACTTATTTATTCAAATAAATATTATTATCGTAATATTACTTTAATTTGTATTTATGAAACATTCTTCCGCTTAGAGGATATTTTCTCAAAAATCATCGTTAGTTTTAATATTGATTCTCAAGCTTATTTCCAAATGAAAGATGTTTATTTAGATGAATTGAATAAAAATTTAGTAAAATTAAAAATCGCAACAAAAATGAAATATGAAAAGAAAGCGTAGTAAAAAGATTTATGAAAGAGTTTGTTATTAAAGGGGATATTATTTATTTAGAAAATAAAAATGAAATTAAAACATATAAGAATCATTATTTAGTAGTTAAAGATGGATATTGTCAAGGAGTATTTCCTCATATTTTAGAAGAATATAAAGATTATGTGGAATTAGATTATTCAAATAAATTAGTCATTCCTGGTTTTTTTGATTTGCATGTTCATGCTTCCCAATATCAATATCGTGGAACTTCAATGGATTTAGAATTGATTGATTGGTTAAATAAACACGCATTTATTGAAGAAGCTAAATATGAGTCTATAGAATATGCAGAAAAATCATATTCGATGTTTGTTGATGAATTAAAAAATGGATTTACAACTCGTGCAGCTATATTTGCAACTATTCATAAAGACGCAACAATGAAATTGATGGATTTATTAGAAAAATCCGGCATCGTAAGTTATGTTGGATTAGTATTAATGAATCGTAATTCACCTGATTATTTAAGATTAAAAGACGATAAAGATACGCTTAAGATGATGGAAGAATATATTTTAGAATCAAAAAAATATCAGAATACTTTTCCAATTATTACTCCTAGATTTACTCCAAGTTGTACAAAGGAATTAATGAAAGGATTAGGAGAATTAAGAAAGAAATATAATGTTACAGTTCAATCTCATATTGATGAAAATCCTAGTGAATTAATTTGGGTTAAAGAGTTAGAACCAGAATGTAAAAACTATACAGAAACATATTCTCGATTTGGTTTATATGGTGGAGATCATCATTGTATTATGGCACATTGTATTTATAATAATGATGAAGAGATTGAAACATTAAAAAATAATAAGATATTTGTTGCACATTGCCCAGAATCAAATATGAATGTAACAAGCGGAATCGCTCCGATATATAAGTATTTAGATAATGGTATTAATGTAGGTTTAGGTAGTGATGTTGCAGGTGGATCATCATTATCATTAATAAGAGCAGCTCGTCAAGCTATTCAACTTTCTAAAATGTATTATCGTTATGTAGATCAAAATGCACGTCAATTAAATGTTATGGATGCATTTTATATGTTAACTTTAGGTGGAGGAGAATTTTTTGGAAAAGTAGGCTCTTTTAATAAAGGTTATGAATTTGATGCATTAGTAATTGATGATAGTAAGATTCCATCATTATTAGATTTTTCTTTATTAGAAAGATTAGAACGATTCATTTATTTAGGAGATGAATCGATGCTTGTTTCTAAGTTTGTTAAAGGAGAAAAAATAATCTAATAATAGATTTTTACAGATTTTTTGATGGTGAATATTTGACCAAATAAATATGTAAATACTTTCATGATATATGGTCTTGAATCTATGATTCTATTATGTTAATATACAAAAGAAAAATTTATAAATATATATTTTGAGGTGATGAACATGAAGGGTCTACTAACATTGAAACAATTGTCAGTTGAAAAAATATTAGAACTTATTCATTTTGCCGAAGATTTGAAAAAAGGGTGTCGTCTTTCTTATCCAAACAAGAAAGTCGCTACCCTTTTTTTTGAGAATTCTACACGTACTCATTATTCATTTCAGTGTGCAATTTTGAATTTAGAAGCTAAAATACTTGATTTTGATGCAAAGGTATCAAGTGTTTCTAAAGGAGAATCATTATATGATACAGTGAAAACCTTGGAAGCAATCGGGGTTGATGCTGTAGTTATTCGTCATCAAGAAGATGAATATTTCAAGCAATTAGAAGGTATAAATATTCCAATTTTAAATGGAGGAGATGGTAAGTCTAATCATCCTACTCAATCATTATTAGATTTAATGACAATCCATGAAGAATTTGGTAAATTCGAAGGATTAAAGATTTGTATTGTTGGCGATATCGCTCATTCTAGAGTTGCTCATACAAATATTGAAATTATGAGAAGATTAGGGATGGAAGTATATATTTCTGGACCAGAAGAATTTAATGATAATTCTGCTGAGTGGATTCCTTTTGATGAAGCTATTGAAAAAATGGATATTATTATGATGCTTAGAGTTCAATTTGAACGTCATCAAGAAAAAATGAAGATGTCTATTGAAGAATACCATAAAAAATATGGAATGACAGAAGAAAGAATGAACAAAATGAAAGAGCATGCAATTATTATGCATCCTGCTCCAATAAATAGAGGAGTAGAGATTGCTTCTAATTGTGCAGAGGCACCAAAAAGTCGTATATTTGCTCAAATGACAAATGGAGTTTATATTCGTATGGCGGTTATTTCTCAAGCTTTGGACGGTAAATTATCATGTTAGTTATTAAGAATGGGTATATTATTGAAAATAATAATCTAGTGAAGAAGGATATTCTTGTTATTGATGGAAAAATTGCATCAATTGAAGATTCTTTTGAAGGAGATTATGAAGTATTAGATGTTGAAGGATGTTTAATAATTCCAGGAGCGGTTGATGTTCATGTTCATTTAAGAGAACCTGGATATGAAAAAAAAGAAACTGTTTTAACTGGGACAAGAAGTGCTTCAAAAGGTGGAGTAACTTGTATTATGCCAATGCCTAATTTAAATCCATGTCCTGATAATAAAGAAGCTTTATTAAAGCAATTAGAAATAATTAAAAAGGATTCTTGTGTTAAAGCTTATCCTTATGCTTCTTTATCTGTTGGCGAAGGAGATCAAGTCCTTTCTGATATTGAAAATATGCATGAACTTGTTAGTGCAATTACTGATGATGGAAGAGGTGTTAATAATCTTGAACTTTTAGAAAAGGCAATGATTTTAGCTAAAAAGTACGATTTAGTAATCGCTTCACATGCAGAAGATAATTATTATAAAACTTCTCCAGAAGGAGAATATATCGCGGTAAGAAGAGAGATTGAACTTGCTAAAAAAATAGGGTGTCGATATCACTTTTGTCATATGTCGACTAAAGAAAGCTTTGATGCGATTAGAAAAGCACGTAAAGAAGGATATACCAATATTACATGTGAAGTAACACCACATCATCTAGTATTAAATAAAGATATGATTATCGATGCTAATTGGAAGATGAATCCTCCATTAAGAAGTGAAGAAGAGAGATTAGAAACTATAAACGCCTTAATAGATGGTACAGCTCAAGTTATTGCTTCTGATCATGCTCCTCATACTGAAGAAGAAAAATTAAAAGCATATGATGAATCACCTAATGGAATTATTGGACTTGAAACAATGATTCCAATCATATATACAGAATTAGTTATGAAAAAGAAAATATCTTTAGACAAGTTTTTAGATGTTATGGTATATAACCCAATTAAGATATTTCATCTTCCAAAACATGGAATGTATGTTGGTTCTCCTTGTGATTTAGCAATTTTAGATATTAAAAATCCACATACATATACAAAAGAAGAAATTCTTTCAAAAGGAAAAAACTCTCCATTTATTGGACGTACATATTATGGTTTTACAAAGTACACTTTAATAGATGGAAAAATAATATATAAAGCATAGGAGGGAAAAATGAAAAGGAAATTAGTATTGGAGAATGGTAAAGTATTTGTCGGTGATAGCTTTGGAGCTACTACGACTAAAGTAGCAGAATTGGTTTTTAACACATCAGTAGTTGGATATCAAGAAATTTTATCTGACCCATCAAATTGTCAGAAGATGGTTTGTATGTCTTATCCAGTTATTGGTAATTATGGTTTGAATGATGAAGATTATGAATCTAATTCAATTACAGTCTCTGGAATTATTTGTCGTCAATATAATCCAAACCCTTCAAATTTTAGATATACTCATGAATTATCAGAATTAATGGAAGAAAATGATGTCCCTGGTATTCAAGGAATTGATACTAGAGAGATTACTCGCATTATTAAAAATGAGGGAAGAATGAAAGCATTAATTTGTGATGAAGAGACAAGTATGGAAGAATGTATGAGATTAATTTCTTCTTATAATACTCCTAAAAACATCGTTGAATTAGTATCAACTAAAAAGATTTGGCATTCTCGTACAGCATCATATAAATATGTGGTTGCTTGTATCGACTGTGGAATAAAAAAATCATTAGTTAAAATGCTTAATCATATTGGGTGTAATGTTGTTGTGTTGCCTTATGATTCATCTTTAGAAGTAGTCATGAAATATAAACCAAATGGTATTTTTATTTCTGATGGACCATGTAATCCATTAGATTTACCTCAAGTTGTTGACTTAATTAAACAACTAAAAGGTAAGTTACCTTGTCTTGGAGTTGGTATAGGACAAGAATTAATTGGTTTAGCATATGGAACTAAAGTATATAAACAAAAAGTAGGTCATAATGGTTCTAATTTGCCAGTTAGAAATTTAAAGAATAATAAAATTGAAATAACAAGTCAAAATGATATATTCGCTTTAGAAGAAGAATCATTAAAGAATACTTCTCTTACTATCACTCATAAAAATCTTTTAGATAATGTTATTGAAGGAATTGAGGATTTAGATAATGGAGTAATAGCTTGTCAATATAACCCTAGTGAAAATATGGAAGATGAAGAATATATTTTCAATCGTTTTGTAAAATTAATGAATCAATTTGGAGGTAAGAAAAATGCCTAAACGTACAGATATTAAAAAAATATTAGTTATTGGTTCAGGACCAATTATTATTGGACAAGCTGCAGAATTTGATTATGCAGGAACACAAGCATGTTTAGCTTTAAAAGAAGAAGGTTATGAAGTTATTTTAGTTAATTCTAACCCAGCGACTATTATGACTGATCCTCATATTGCGGATAAAGTTTATATGGAGCCAATTGATTTAGAAAATGTTGCAAAGATTATCCGTTATGAAAGACCAGATGGCTTAATTGCTTCTATGGGTGGTCAAACTGGATTAAATCTAGGTATGCAATTAGCAAAAAAAGGTATTTTAGATGAATGTCATGTTGAATTATTAGGAATTAATGCAGAAACAATTGATAAAGCAGAAGATAGAGAACTGTTTAAAGAATTATGTCTTTCTATTGGTGAACCAGTTATTGAATCAGAAATTGCAAATACTTTAGATGAAGTAATTTCTGCTGCTCAAAAGATTGGCTTTCCAATTATTTTAAGACCAGCATTTACTCTAGGAGGAACTGGTGGAGGATTTGCAGATAATATAGAAGAACTTATTCCTTTAGCAAAAAATGCATTAAAATTATCGCCAGTTTCCCAAGTATTAGTTGAAAAATCAATTAAAGGTTATAAAGAAATAGAATTTGAGGTTATGAGAGATCATAATGATACTGCTCTTGCCATTTGTTCAATGGAAAATATTGATCCAGTTGGTATTCATACAGGTGATTCTATCGTTGTTGCTCCTGCTCAAACTTTAACATTAAAAGAATTTACTATGCTTAAAAATTCTGCAATGAAAATTTTAAGAGAATTAAAATTAGAAGGTGGATGTAATATCCAATTCGCTTTAGATCCTTATTCATTTAAATATTATTTAATTGAAGTAAATCCACGTGTTTCTCGTTCATCTGCTTTAGCGTCTAAGGCTTCTGGATTCCCAATCGCTAGAGTAAGTGCAAAAATTGCTGTTGGATTAACTTTAGATGAAATTAATATTGCAGCAACTCCAGCTTCTTTTGAACCAACAATTGACTACGTCGTTACAAAATTCCCACGTTTTCCATTTGATAAATTCCAAGATGCAAATAGAACTTTATCAACTCAAATGAAAGCTACTGGTGAAGTAATGTCAATTGGTAGAACTATTGAAGAATCATTATTAAAATCAGTAAGATCTTTAGAAAATAAAGTAGATCATTTAGAAATACCATATCTAAAAGAATTATCAAAAGAACAATTAATTGATTTTATTAAGAAAAATAACGATGAAAGAATATTTGCTCTATGTGAAGCTATTAGAAAAGGCGTTGACTTAGAAACATTAAACCATATTACTAAAATTGATATGTTATTCTTGAATAGTTTAAATTCGATTGTTTTAGAAGAAACTAAACTTCAAGAGAATATTGGAAATCTTGAAATACTATTAGAAGCAAAGAGAATGGGATTCTCTGATTCATATATTGCAAGAGTATGGAAAAAATCACCAATTGAAATATATGAAATAAGAAAAGAACATAATATTTATCCAGTTTATAAAAAGGTTGATACATGTGCTGGAGAATTTGATTCTAATGTCCCTTATTTATACTCAACATATGAACATGAACAAGAATCAATTGTATCTGATAAAAAGAAGATAATTGTTTTAGGCTCAGGCCCTATTAGAATTGGTCAAGGTGTTGAATTTGATTATACTACAGTTCATGCAATTTGGGGAATTAAGGAAGTAGGTTATGAAGCAATTATCATAAATTGTAACCCAGAAACTGTATCAACTGATTATACTACTTCAGATAAATTATATTTTGAACCATTAACATTTGAAGATGTAATGAATGTAATCGATTTAGAAAAACCAGAAGGAGTTATTGTTGCTTTAGGTGGACAAACTGCGATTAATTTAGCATCAAAATTAGATAAAGCAGGAGTAAAGATTTTTGGATCATCTGCTAAAGCAATCGATATCGCGGAAGATAGACAGTTATTTGAAGATGCAATGAATGAATTAGAAATCCCTATGCCAAAAGGATTTGGTGTTTATTCAGTAGAAGAAGCTTTAGAAGTTGTCAAAAAGATCTCTTACCCTGTTTTAGTTAGACCTTCATTTGTTCTCGGTGGAAGAATGATGCATATAGTCTATGATGAAAAAGTATTAAAAGCTAAAGTACAAGAAGCATGTGATTTTGATAATGAACATCCAATCTTAGTTGATCAATACGTTTCTGGTACAGAATGTGAAGTTGATGCAATATGTGATGGAGAAAATGTCTTTATCCCAGGAATTATGGAACACATTGAAAGAACAGGTGTTCATTCTGGAGACTCAATGTCGGTTTATCCTCCATATTCACTTTCTGAAGAAGTTCAAAAAGTTATTATCGATTATACAACTAGAATTGGTATAAAATTAAACATGATAGGTTTATATAATATTCAATTTATTGTAGATAAGAATAATGAAGTATCTATTATTGAAGTAAATCCTCGTTCTTCTAGAACTGTTCCTTTCTTAGCAAAGTCAACAAATATTCCAATTGCTAATATTGCTACTAAGGTTATGTTAGGTGCTAAGTTAAAAGATTTAGGTTATGTTGGTGTTGCTGATAAAAGAAAGAGATGGTATGTAAAAACTCCAACTTTCTCATTTACAAAATTAACTGGGTTAGATGTAGTTTTATCTCCAGAAATGAAATCAACAGGTGAAGCTATTGGGTATGATAGATCATTAAAACGTGCACTTTATAAATCTTTAAAAGCATCTGGAACAAAAGTAAGTAACTATGGAACGATTCTTGCAACTATTGCAGATCAAGATAAAAGGGCAGCTCTTCCATTAATTAGAAGGTTCTATAATTTAGGATTTAATATTGAAGCTACTCAAGGTACAGCTAATTTTTTAAAGAAAGAAGGAATTAAAACTAGAATTAAAGCAAAGTTATCTCAAGGCAGTGAAGAAATTCTTGATTCAATTAAGAAAGGTTATGTCACTTACGTTATTAATACTACTAGTGAAGGTATTTCTTCTAATGAAGATGGTAAAGCAATTAGACGTGCTGCTATTGATAATAATGTTGCTGTATTTACTTGCTTAGATACTGTTGAAGTATTACTTGATGTACTTGAAGAAATTACAATGGGTATATCTTGTATTGATAAGGAATAAGAATATGAAGAATGTAGAATTAACAATTACAAAGAATGATAAAGTCTCTAAGGATATCTATTTAATGAGATTAGAAGGGGATTGTTCTTCTATATCAAACGAAGGTGAATTTATTGAAATTCAATTACCAAATAAATATTTAAGACGTCCAATATCAGTATCTTCATTTTCCCAAAATCATGTTGATATTTTATATAAAATATTAGGACAAGGAACAAAAGAAATGTCTAATTATGAAGTAGGTATGAAATTAGATGTGTTAGTTGGACTTGGTAATGGATTTACTTTATATGATGATAAAAAACCAACCTTAATTGCAGGTGGTATTGGAATTGCTCCTATGTTTGCATTAATCGAATATTTTAATAAGAAAAACATTAGACCAACCCTAATTTATGGAGCAAAATCTAAAGAGGATTTAGTCTTAATCGATTATTTAAAAGAAAATACAAATTTATATTTATGTACTGATGATGGCTCATTTGGTTTTCAAGGAAATGTCGTTGACTGTATAAAGAATAATAATTTAGAAGTTGAATACTTCTATGGATGTGGCCCAATGAGAATGCTTCAAGCGATTTCTTCTTCTTTCAAAGAAGGACAAGTATCTTTAGAAGCAAGAATGGGATGTGGCTTTGGAGCATGTATGGGTTGTTCCATACAAACAAAAAAAGGTTCAAAAAGAGTATGCAAAGAAGGACCAGTATTTCTATCAAGTGAGGTGATTTATTAATGAATACAAAAATAAAATTTTTAAATCACGAATATAAAAATCCAATTATTCCAGCTTCAGGAACATTTGGATTTGGTTATGAATTCGCAGAATATTATGATATTAATATTTTAGGAAGCATTTCTTTAAAAGGAACAACATTAGAAGCACGTTATGGTAATCCTTTACCTAGAATTGCTGAATGTCCCGCAGGATTAATTAATTCTATTGGATTACAAAATCCGGGTGTAGATAATGTCATTAATGAGGAACTTATTAAACTAGATAAAGTATATTCTGATTTAGTAATCGCGAATGTTGGAGGACATAGCGTACAAGAATATGTAGAAACTTGTAAAAAGTTTAATAATGTAGATAAGGTTGCTGCAATTGAATTAAATATTTCTTGTCCTAATGTTCAAGGAGGAGGAATGGCATTTGGAGTGGATCCTTCAGTAGCAAAGAATTTAATTATTGAAATTAAAAAAGAATGCACAAAACCTTTAATTGTTAAATTATCACCTAATGTTACTTCTATTGTCGAGATGGCAAAAGCTGTTGAAGAAGGTGGAGCAGATGCGATTTCATTAATTAATACTTTAGTTGGTATGAGAATAAATCTAAAGACAGGTCAACCTATTATCGCAGTGAAAAAAGGTGGATATTCAGGACCAGGCATTTTTCCAGTAGCGTTAAGAATGGTTTATGAAGTCAAGAAAGCAGTTAGTATTCCTTTAATCGGAATGGGAGGAGTTAGTTCTGCTTATGATGTAATTGAAATGATGTATGCGGGAGCATCATTAGTTATGGTAGGTGCACAAAATTTAATAGATCCTCTTGTTTGTAAAAAAATAATTGAGGATTTACCGATAGTTATGAAAGAATTAAATATAGATGATTTAAATGATATCATCGGAAAGGCTAAATAGATGAAAGACGTAATTATTGCATGTGATTTTAAAAATAAAGAGGAATTATTTGATTTTTTAAAGCCATTTGATGGCTATAATCCTTATTTAAAAATAGGGATGGAAATATTTTATAAAGAAGGACCTTCTTTAGTAAAAGAATTAAAATCAAAAGGTTTTAAAATTTTCTTGGATTTAAAACTTCATGATATTCCAAATACTGTAGAAAAGGCAATGAAAAATATTGCAGAATTAGGAGTTGAAATCACTAATGTTCACGCTGGTGGAGGAATTAAGATGATGGAAGCTGCAAGACGTGGACTTGATTCTTGTGAACAAGGCAAAAATACTAAGTTAATCGCAGTTACTCAATTAACTTCAACTTCTCAAGAAGTTTTAGAAAATGAATTATTAATTAATAAACCAATGAATGAAGTTGTTAAACAATATGCATTAAATGCAAAAAAAGCAAATCTTGATGGTGTTGTTTGCTCTCCATTAGAAGCGCCAATTATTAAAGAATTAGGTTTATTATCAGTTACTCCTGGAATTAGATTTAATGATGATTCAAAGGATGATCAAAAAAGAGTTGCTACTCCTTCACTTGCTAAGGAGTTAGGATCTTCATATATTGTTGTTGGTAGATCAATTACTGCAGCTAAAGATCCATTAGAAGCTTATTTAAGATGTGTAAAGGAGTTTAATTAGTATGAATTTAGAATTAGCAAATCAAGTTGCAAAAAATCTTTTAAAGATTAAAGCAGTATTTTTAAAACCAAATGATCCATTTACTTGGGCTAGTGGAATAAAGTCACCAATTTATTGTGATAATAGATTGACTTTGTCTTATCCAGAAGTTAGAAAGGTTGTAGAAAATGGATTAGTAGAAGTAATTAAAGAATATTATCCATCTTGTGAAGTGGTTATGGGTACTTCAACAGCAGGTATTGCTCATGCTGCTTATGTTTCTGAAATCTTAAATTGTCCAATGGGATATGTTAGAGGTGGAGCAAAAGATCATGGTAGAGGTAATCAGATAGAAGGTGTTGTACCAGTTGGTAAAAATGTTGTTGTCATTGAAGATTTAATCTCTACTGGTGGTTCAGTAATTGAAGTAGTTGATGTTTTAAAAGAAGCTGGTTGTAATGTTTTAGGTATTGCATCAATCTTTACTTATGAATTGGCAAAAGGTATTAAAAAATTATCTGAAGCAAATGTGGAAAATCATTCATTATCTTGTTTTTCCATTTTAGCGGATGTTGCTTCTAAAGAAGGTTATATTGAAGAAAAAGATATTGCTAAATTAAGAAAATTCCAATCTAACCCATCTGATCCTTCTTGGATGGATTTATAATATTTGATAAAAAAATAAGCGTGTAGAAGAATTATACTTTTACACGCTTTTATGTTTTAATAAAGAATAAATAATTATGCTCCTAAAATAATAAGAGCAATTTCTTTCACCCATTTTAAAATAGATGGGACTTTTTCATTTAAAATAGATTTTACGATATCTAAATCAAATCCGGTCAATTGATTTTTTACTCCAGAAACGAATTGATATTCTACGCCTTTGGCATTTGTTGCACCTATTGCAACTAAGCCCAAAGAAGTATCACCAAGAGCAAGATAATTTCCAATCGCTAACGCACCAAAGGAAAATTGACCAATTGATATAGCACCCATTGATAGTATACCAATTGCAATAGCTCCAAAAGAGAATAAACCGATAGAGATAGCTCCAAGTGAAAATAAACCAATAGATAATGCCGCAAAAGAAAATAGTCCTAATGATAATACTCCAAACGATAATAGACCAAGTGATAATAAGCCAATAGAGATAATACCCATAGATCTAAAGCCGATTGCGATTATTCCTTTTGCTGCTTTTTTAGTTCCAAAGTATATATGAACAAAAGGAAGTTTTCCTATTTTTAATTTTGATGTGTATTCAAAAGAAATATGTCTAAAAGATGAAATACTTAATGTAATTCTATTGCTATTGTCATTATTACTATCATTATTATTAACGTTATTATTAGATGATGGAGAATCATCAAGTAGATAATCAATTGTACAATTAAATAATTTGCTTAGTTCCTTTACTTTATCTATTTCTGGTAATGTTATATCACTTTCCCAACGAGAAATAGCTTGACGAGTTACTTTTACTAAGTCGGCTAGCTGCTCTTGAGTTAAATTGTTTTCTCTACGTAATTTATATATTTTTTCTCCAAGTGTCATATTGATTCCTCCTATAGATAATCGCATTATATATTAGAATAATTATTAATGCATTATTCTATTAGTTTCTATATGTTATATTGATGTAACATTAACAATTATATGTCTTGCTTTAAGACAAAAAGTGAGATATTTTTTTATTCATTATTAATATTTTATCATTTTTATTTTTTTGCTATATAGATTTATATAAATTAAAAATAATATATGGGTTTGAAAATAAATAAAAACCTCATCTTTTTTAATGAGGTCATATTTTTATACGTCTTGGAAACAACTTCCTCCAATAAATTCTCGCATAATTGAATTACATGGAACCCAATTATCTTCCATATTAATAAATAATTTTAAGAATTTTATTAATCGATTTGCCATTATATAATATGGTGAATCATCTGGTATTTTAGTTAATAATGGAAGGGCATATCTACGCATAATACATAATTCATATGGTAATAATGAATTAAATACATAATCAGCATTTTCTTGAGTATCATATATCCATCTAAATTCACCTTTTCTAACATTTGGCCACATTGCGATTGTTTCTTCTGCAGAAGAGCCTCTAAATTGATAATCTCTTACTATTCTTCTTACTAATCTTAAATCAGTTAATGAAATAGGATTTTGATTATCAATATTAATTTGGGCTTGTGGGGCAATAAAGATTTTAAATTTTTGATGTCTTGCGATACTAGAAGTTAGTTGATCATTTAATGCATGAATTCCTTCAATAATTAATGGTTGATTTTCATTGATATGTAATGTTCTTCCTTCAACTCTTTTTCCTAATTTAAAATCAAATTTTGGAAGAGTAACTTCATCTCCTTCAATTAAATCAAATAAGTTTTGATTGATTAAATCGATATCTAATGCTTCTAAACATTCTAAATCAGGAGTTCCATCTTCTCCAAGTGGGATATCCTTTTTTTCTTTGTAGTAATCATCTAGAGAGATTCTTACTGGCTTTAATCCTAATGACATTAATTCAACTCTTAATCTATTTGCAAATGTTGTTTTTCCTGAACTAGATGGGCCTGCGATACAAATAAGACGAAGATTTTCTTTGTCGTTATAAATCATATTTCCTAATTCAGACAACATATTGTTATGATGTTGTTCACACATATTAATAAAATCAATTGGTCCATCAATTTCGGCATATTTATTTATTGACGCAACATATTCTGTTGATACTGTACGCGCCCAAATATAAGAGTCTTTCAATGTTTTTGAGAAAACTGGTGCATCTTTAAATAAAGGTATTTTACCTTTTGTTTCACTTCTTGGGTATTGAATTAATATACCATTACTATAAAGTTTTAGATTATAACTTTTTATATGCCCAGTAGAAGGAACCATTTGACCATACATATAATTAAGATATCCATCACATTCATAAAAGTGAACTGTCTTTTCTGGTCGATATCTTAAAATATCGATTTTATCGAATAAACCTTTCTCTTCGTAGAATCTTTTTGCTTCTTCATTTGTATAGATTTTCTTTACTAAAGGATAATCATTTTTAATAATTTGATCGATCTCATTTATCAATTTTTTTAAATGATCTTTTGTAAATTTGATGTCATCTTTATTAGTTAAATAAATGGAACGAGAAATGTTATAAGAATACTTAATATTTAAATTAGGGAATATTCTATCGCATGCCATCGCGACAATGTATCTTAATGAAGTTTCATAACATTTAATGGCTTGGTAATCGCATTGCGTTAATAGTTCAATTTCTGCATCGTAATAAACTTCATATGTTAATTCACGTAAACGATTATTTACTTTTGCAATAATATAATTTGTTCTTTCTTCAGGGTTTATTAAATCTAATAATTTTGTTTTTTTGTTACATTCAATTGTTTGTCCATTTAGTTTTAAAGCAAATGTATTTGACATAGGTTAATCTCCTTTCTAAGGGTGCTTAATAATCATACAATGACAAATCTCTTTTCGCAATACCATAATATATTGTGCACATAAATTAATTATTAATAATTAAAAAAACAAAGGAAGAAATGAGAAAACTATGAAAAATAGTTGATTTAATAAAAAAAGATAAAAAAAACAATAAATAAATAAAAAAATCATTTTTATAATAAAAAACATGTGTTTAATCTTCTATTTGCTATATGGCTAATATTGAAAAAAAGGCTAATTTACACTATAATAAAATGGTAATCATTTAAAGAAGGTGAAAATATGAGCGATAAAAAGTATAATGTCATTGTTATTGAAGATGATCCAATGGTAGCACAAATTGATCGTATGTATGTTGAAAAAACTCCAGAATTAGAAGTTACAGGCGTATTTGCAAATGGATTGGAAGCAATTGAATTTGTCAAAAAAAATAATGTCGATTTAATTATTTTAGATTACTATACTCCATTTATGAATGGTAAGCAATTCTTGACTAAACTAAGAGAAGAACATGGATTTGATTCTGAAGTTATTATGGTTACTGCAGAAACACAGTTTGATGAAGTTAGAAAAATGTATTCCTTAGGAGTTATTGATTATTTAGTTAAACCTTTTGATTACAATAGATTCCAAAAAGCCGTTGATAGATTTTTATTAATTAAAGAAGGCGGAAATAAAAAGAATGTCAATCAAGAAGAAATTGACAAATTCTTCGGTACTAGCTCATTTAAAACAGAGGAAAAAGTATTAGTTAAAGGTATTCAAAAGAAAACCTTAAATATTTTCATGAATTATTTAAACGCAAATGTTAATGTCCCATTAACTTGCGATAAGATTACTGCAGATATAAATTTATCAGTAGTTACTGTACGTCATTACTTATCTTATTTAGTAGAAGAAGGAGTTGTTACATCGGAAATTAATTATTCAACTGGTGGAAGACCATGTATTATTTATACATATAGTGGTAATTAATTTTAACGGAAAAAGGGGATAGATTGTAATGAATCCAAATTTTAAAAAAGAATTAAAAGCAGTTGGTCTTGATGTTGATCGTGCAATTAGAGATTATTATATCGGCAATGAAGATATGTTTGAAAGAATAGTCATGAGTATTCTAAATGAACCAGATTTGATTAAAGAAACTCTTGATGCTATAGAAAAAAATGATGCAAAAGTAGGTTTCAATGCCACTCATGTTTTAAAGAGTGAGTTAGGATATTTTTGCTTTGATAAAGTTAATAACAATGTTAAACTTGCTTGTGAAATTTTTCGAAAAGGAATTTGCGAAGGGGCAAAGGAATTAATCGAAGAAGTAAAAGATGATTATTATGAATTCATCAATATTTTGAAAAAATATACAAAATAAAGGTATTTTCTTAAAAGTGCTTGAATATACTATTATTAAATGGTAATATAATCAAGCAAAACATCGCAGGATAGAGCAGCCTGGTAGCTCGTCGGGCCCATAACCCGGAGGCCGGAAGTTCAAATCTTCCTCCTGCAACCAAGATTATTCAACTAGCCTAATGGCTAGTTTTTTTGTGAAAAAAAGACATAAAAAAACCGAGTAGAGAAATCAAATTCTTTGCTCGGTTAAAAAATTATTTATATAATATATCTCCATCAGAGTTGATTCTAATAGAAGAAGAATAATAGTGCTTAATAGCTTTTATCATATATTCAATGTCTTTTGTTCCTGCAGTTTCATATGATGAATGCATTGCATATTGAGGTAAACCAATATCAACGCTCATTAATGATACTTGACCATTAGAAATGTTTCCTAAAGTACTTCCTCCTCTCAAATCAGAACGATTTGTGAATACTTGGAATGGAACATTTGCTTTATTACAGATATGTTTAAAATATGAACTAGAAATTCCGTCACTTGTATAAGATTGGCTAGCGTTATATTTAATGACAATACCTGAGTTAATATAGACTTTATTTAATTGATCTGCATATTCTGGATGGTTAGGATGAACTGCATGCGCATTATCTGCACTTACCATAAAAGAGGAACTAATTGCTTTATAATAATCATCTTCATTTAATCCGAGGGAACTATTAATTCTTCTTAAAATATCATGTAAGAATGTAGATGCTGCACCTTGTCTTGTTAATGAGCCAACTTCCTCGTTATCAAAACAACAATAGACATTAACTGAAATATTATTATTTGCTTCAATAAAACCCATTAATGTAGTATATGCACACTCTAAATCATCTAAATGGGAAGATGAAATAAACTCTTTTTCTAATCCCCAAGTAATTGCTTTATCTCTTACATATAAGAATAAATCATGAGAAACGATATCTTCTACTTTGACATCAAGTTCTTTAGCGATTAAGTCTTCTAATTTAATAGATGTATCTAAAGATAATAATGGATTCATGTCTACTGCAAAATTATATTTATAACCATTATTTGCCTCACGATTTTGATGAATTGCGACACTTGGCAACATTAATAAATCTTGATCAAAGTTGATCAAGCGATTGATCAAACCATTTTCAGTTGAAACCATAACTCTTCCTGCTAGAGACAAAGGGCGATCAAACCAAGTAGAGCATAACATGCCTCCATATGGTTCAACAGAAATCTTTAAAGCTTTATCACCGATTAAATTAGCATTTGGTTTTACTTTAAAAGAAGGAGAATCTGAATGAGATGCAGCGATATTAAAAGAGTAGTCATTTTCGTGAAAATCGCCAACTTTAAACGCAATAATAGATGTTCCATTACGGGTGATAAAGTATTTCCCATTTTTGTTTATTTTAAAAGATTCTGATTCTATTAATTTTGTAAATCCATTATCTAAAAGTATTTTAGAAATTGCATTAACACTATGAAATGATGAAGGGCATTCATTTAAAAATGACATTAATTCGTTAATATATGATTTCATATTCTTTCCTTTCTATTCTTTGATAAATAAAACACCGAGCGTTCCTTTACCACAATGAGAGGTAATAACTGATCCAGCGACGGTAATATTGATTTCGTTAAAATTAAAATATTCTTTGATAACTGATGTGATTAATTCGACTACATCATTAGAACAACAAGCATGGGTGATAAAAACTCTTGTATTGTCGTATTTTGTAAACTCAATAGCTAAATCTTTAACATAGTTTTCAATACATTTTTTTAACGCTCCACGATAATGCTTTTTTGGTGATAATTTCCCATCAATCATCTCAATTGAAGGGTGAATTTTAAATACATTAGAAGCAAATCGAGCAACTCCACTACATCTACCACCTTTATATAAATAATCGACTGTATCAACGACAAAACTAACTTGAACATGATTTTTCATTTTTTTCATTTCATCAATTATTTCTTGATATGTTTTTCCTTCATCTAATAAATCACATGCTTTAAGAACTAGTAATCCTTGTCCAGAAGAAAGATTTCTTGAATCAATAATGGTAACTTTTCCAGAAAAAGATTCTGCAGCTAAGCGAGCATTATTATAAGTTGAAGATAAATCAGATGAGATTGTGAAATGAATGATATTATCATATTCATGGAGGTTTTCTTCAAAAAAATCGGTATATTCTTGGATACTAACTGCACTTGTTTTTGGAAGTGTATTAGTTTTTTCTACATAAGTAAATATATCTTGTGGGGTTATATCTACTCCATCTTTATATTCATTCATTCCTAATAATACATGGAGTGAAGTTTGTTTTATCCCTCTTTTTTCGAGTATTTCTTTTGATAAATCACATGTTGTATCGGTTGAAATTAATATCTTTGCCATAATAAGTTCCTTTCTATTAAAGAATTTAAAATAATATTAAGTTATTTAAGTGTATATATTAACAATACCACAAACAAATTTATATAAATATAAAAAAACTTTAAAACTAGATAATAATTGATTAATTAATAGAAAAAAAGAAATGTTTGGCTATAAAATTCTTTTTTGCATGAAGATGAGTTCTTATATAATTATAAATCTTGATTATAGTTCATATGCATAGATATAATTAAAATACAAATAGAGGTCCGTGTATGATTAAAGTTTTAGATTTTCAAACAATAAAAAGTGCTTCAGAAAGTATGAATCCTTATGAATGGTACAAATGGGTAGATGATGCTATTAAAAACAAAGATAATTTTCAATGCCCACCAAAACCTAGATTATCTCAAGAAGGGGGAGATTACTTTAATGCTATGCCAGCTTTATATGAAGAATCTGACACAGCAATATTAAAAATGATTGGTAGACATTACTTAAAAGAAGGTGAAAATGAACGTTCTATTATGATGGGAGACTTGCTATTATATGATTCTAAAACTGGAATATTAAAAGCTTTAATGGACGCAGAATATATTACTACATTAAGAACGGGAGTTGTAGGAGCGCATTCTGGATTTTTGTATGCAAAAAAAGATTTTAATACTATTGGTTTGATTGGACTAGGAAATATAATGAATGTTTGTTTTAAGACATTTATTAGTATTTTGAAAGAAAAACACATTAATAGAAAAATAATTGTAAAACTTCATAAATATCATGAACATGAAGTAGAATTTGTAAAACGTTTTTCTAATATAGAGAATATCTCTTTTGAACTTTATGATTCTTATGAAGATGTGATTAAAGGTAGTGATATAGTATTTTCTGCAGTTACAATTATGATGGAACAATTCGCATCAGATGATTGTTTTAAAGAGGGAGTAACTATTATTCCAATTCATATGAGAGGGTTCCAAAATTGTGATTTATTCTTTGATAAAGTGTTTACTGATGATGTTGAACAAATAAGAGGTTTCAAATATTTTGATAAGTTTAAGTCTATTAATACTGTATCAGACACTTTATTAAATAAATGTGAAGGAAGAAGTAATAATAAAGAACGTATTATCGTATATAATTATGGTATTGCAATTCATGATTTGGTTTTTGCAAATAAGTTTTATAAACTTGTTGATGGTAAGAACATTGAATACAATTTCTGTACTACTAAGTTTTTTATCTAATTTGTTTTAAAAGAATTTATATTTAATAGAATAACAGATATTTAAAAAGTTGAATTCCACCTGGCGTTATTTGGCGGATAAACATTAAAAAATGAAGAGGTTATCATGCATCTCTTCAATTATTTTTTGCGATAGTGTTAGATTTTGACATATACGGTGAACCCACAAAATTACAACTCTTCATTATTTTTTAAGGTGGTGTAGGATTTTGACGTGTGCTTTATATTGTATACGTCAAATTTCAACACCTAATATAAAAGAAATACGATTCAGCATAATAAACTGAATCGTATTTTTGATATAATCCGCCAAATAACGCCAGGGAGAGTTCAACCCATCACTTCATTTTTCTAATCTCTTTTGAGT